>NZ_JBNNSK010000003.1:0-348475 GCF_050277655.1 Peribacillus sp. NPDC097675
TAGCTGGCTTGCGTCAGCTACTTTCAATGAATAATTATAACAATAGAAAAACAGGTGGAGAAAAACGAGTTGTTTTTCTCCACCTGTTTTATTTTAGGGACTTATTAGACAGCCCCCTTTTTTTTGTTTCCTGATAGGGTTTTTCTGATCAATAAATAATTTTGGATATAATCCATAAACTAAGCAAATCCCCAATGGAAAGGAAGAATGTAATGGACGTTATCAATGCGAAAGAAGTGCAAGTTGGCGATGAAGTATTTGTGATCTATAATAATCCGCACGTCCCCACGGTCTCGAATGTAAGGGCTGCAGAAATTGTCCAGCATCCGAAAGATCCCAATGCAGTCGCATTATTCTTGAATGACACTTTTCATACGATTGAAGACGATGATGCGTTATTTTCATCAGAGGCAGCTGCTGAACAAGCGTATAGTAATTTTATTAACGATGAGTTGACTTGAAAAGGAAGAAGCCCCCGCTTAAAAGAGCGAGGGCTTCCTTCCTGTTATTTCGCTGCATGGATTACACGCAACATCGCATGGATTTGGCCCATATGATATGTTTCGTGGAATAGGGCAAGGTTCACCATTTCCCCATATGTTTCAAAACCTTTAAAGGGTTCTTCAAGTTTTTCGGTCAAGCGTTCTTCAGGAATGGCAAGAAGACGGTCCAGCTGCTCTTTAAATTGCTCAATCAATGCTTCAACTGAGGGAACGGCATCCGTCCAGTCAGCAGGACTTGTGCCCTGGGCAAAGAAGTCAGCGTAATTGGCCGGCAGGTTTCCTGCTGTCGGATGATCAAGCAAGAATTTTTCCGTTACAAACAATGTATGACCAAGATGCCAATGAATGTTATTGTTAAACCCTTCAGGTTGGATACTTGTCAATTCAGGGGTGATTCGATCGATGGCTCTTTCAAAAAATTTCCCCCTAATGAGTGAAAAACGTTTTTGTAATGGATTCATGATAGTAGCTCCTTCTAGTTGTCGCAATCAAAACGTCCACCGATAATGACAATGGTACGAATCTTAGGCTGTGATTTTATCGTAGTCTCCCTAATGATAGTCTATAAATAAATTTAATCAACCCGTTCTTAAGCAGGCAGGGGAATGTGAACCCCGACTTTATTATAATTGATCAAGTTAAAAAAAATATCCCTATCAAGGCTGAATCCTTGATAGGGATATAAATGGAAAGACATGTAATACTGAGGCTGTTAAGTAAGTACCGTCTGTCTTTTCATTTCTTGTTTATCCTCTAAATGATTGAAATCATATGCATATTCTATATAAATTTGGTGCCAGATCATAAAGACTAAAATGGTCCATATCTTTCTGCTGTTATCCTTTTTGCCAGAGACATGTTCCTGTAGTAAGTCGAGGGCTGCTTTTTTATTTAATAGATAGTCTGTTGGGCTAGTTCGTATTAAATTGTTGGCCCAATCATACATTTCATCTTTCAACCAATGTCGAATCGGAACAGGGAAGCCTAGTTTCTTTCGATTTAGTACATGATCCGGAACGATTCCCTCGGCTGCCTTCCGGAGTATATATTTAGTCGTATTATTTTTGATCTTTTGTTCTGTTTGGATTTTTGCCGCTACCTTGAAAACTTCTTTATCCAAGAAAGGAACCCTTAATTCAAGGGAGTTAGCCATGGTCATCTTGTCAGCTTTCAACAGAATATCACCCTGCAACCATGTAAGAATATCTAAATGTTGCATCTTTGTAACGGCATCATACGATCTGGATTGATGATAAATAGGTTCGGTTACGGTCGTATATTCTAAGTTGGATTTATAGTCTGCAAGCAATGCTTTCTTTTCACGTTCTTCAAACATTTTCGCATTACCGATATATCTCTCATGTAAAGGAGTGACACCACGTTCGATGAAGTTTTTCCCCTTCACTCCATCTGGTAGAATCCTACTCATCATTTTTAATAGATATTTGATTGGGCTCGGGATAGAGTTAAACATTTTCAGTGACTGTGGCTCTCTATAGATATTATAGCCACCGAAAAGCTCATCTGCCCCTTCTCCGGATAATACAACTTTTACGTGTTTTCTAGCTTCGCGGGCCACGAAATATAATGGAATGGCTGCCGGGTCTGCCAATGGGTCGTCCATGTGCCAAATGATTTTCGGGAGCTCTGCAAGGTATTCCTCAGGAGAAATGATATAACTGATATTCTCCAAGTTAAGAGCGTGGGCCGTTTCCTTCGCAACGTCGACTTCGCTGAATCCATCTCGTTCAAAACCGACGGAGAACGTCTTTAATTGAGGATTGATCTCTTTTGCTATGGAAACGATTATAGAAGAATCAATGCCTCCGGAAAGGAACGATCCTACTGGTACATCACTTCGCATATGCACATTCACTGAATCTATTAAAACATCACGAATTTCTTTAGTAAGTTGTGTTTCAGATAGATTCATCGGTGTGAAAGTAGGAGACCAATATCGTACGATATTCAATTTTTCCCCTGGTTTACTCGTAAAGTAATGGCCTGGTGCCAGTTTTTTGATTCCATTTGTCATTGTATCCGGTTCTGGAACGTATTGGAAGCTAAGGTAGTGTTGCAAAGACTCCGCGTCTATTTTCCCTTCCATAGCTAGAAGGATGCTCTTCTTTTCAGAAGCAAAATAAGTCATTTCTTCTTGTTCTGAGTAAAAGAAGGGTTTAATTCCGAACTGATCTCTCGCCCCAAATAAGGTTTGCTCAACTTTATCCCATATGACAAAGGCAAACATGCCTCTTAACTGTTCTACCATGCGTTCCTTTTGATCACTGTATAGGGCGATAATAACTTCGGTGTCGGATTCGGTAGCGAATTCATACCCTTTTTGTAATAATTCTCTCCGTAATTCAATGTAGTTATAGATTTCACCATTAAAGATGATCCAATAACGTTCATTCTCAAAAGATAGAGGTTGATGCCCGCTTTCTATATCAATGATACTGAGTCTTCTAAAACCAAAATTCACATAGTCATCCGTATAATATCCTTCATCATCTGGTCCTCTATGTGTTATAAGAGTGTTCATTTCCTTGAATTTTACCATGTCTGACTTTTTAGGTTCATGATACATACAACCAACAAATCCACACATTAGGATCACCTACCTTATAAAATTTTTTCACCTTTGAATCCTGTTTGAAGTTGGAAATATCCGTGTCTAATAGGAGTCCACCTATATTAGAATGATTGGAGGGTTGAGTAGTATAGGAAAATCATATAAAGGAACATAATTATCCATCTGAGTTTAATTGTTACAACAATTTTACTATTATACTGGTAAAAGTTACATTTTTCAACCCTTTATCAGCCTTTTTTATAGGACTGAAAACGATTCGAGTTAGTTCTGATGTCTGATTTTGTCCTATTATGAACAGGGGTTATTCAAAGCATGAAAGAGGGAAATATGCAGGTATCAAAAGCTGGTACTCTTTTTTTTCACGTAATTGTTTGTCAGGGGGAAAGAAAATGCTAATGAAGTAGAAAAGTCTCTTGATGAAAGAATTCTAATGTTGAGGGGATTCCTTAGCGGGAGCTGGGAATGAAGTGTTTTTTTGATAATCTCGACATCGATTTTTTTAAAAAAACCTGACACTCCGTAATAGCGTGTCAGGTTTTTCTAGTGATCAATTAGATGATTGAATGAGAAGTTTCATGGCATGCATTTGTCCGATGTGATTTGTTTCATGCAAGATTACAGTGCTTATGAAGTCCTCCACTGTTTCCATGCCCATGAATGGAGTTTCTACTTTATCGTGATACGTTTCTTCTGGAATGGCGAGAATCCGATCAAGTTGTTCCTGTAACTGCTGTTTTAACGTTTCTATGGAGGGAACGTCTCCTGTCCAATCCGACGGTTTTGAACCATATCCGAATAATTGTCCGTAGTTGTCCGGTAAGTTATTGCTTTTTGGTGAGCCAAATAAAAACTTTTCCGCTACAGTAAGTACATGTCCTAGATGCCAGTGAATCGTATTATTGAATCCTGTTGGCTGAATGTCCGTGAATTCTGGAGATAACCCCTCGATTTCCTTTAATAAATTGCTCCGTGTCACCTTTAATTGCTTTTTTAAATAACTCATTTTTCATTCTCCTCACATTATTAATTTCTTATTCTGCCTTAAAGTATAACAAGTATGGTTGGAATTCTCCAAGATAAGTGAAACATTAAATGTGAAAAGTGAAAGAGTTTTTCTTGAAATTGACAGAAAATTATGTATAATTAGGGATATGTTATAAAAACTTACATGGTTATGTTACATATTGGCTTTATTTTAGAAAGATAAGCACAACGATATATGGATATGAATGAACGATATCTTGCAGTTGGATGAAGAAGGAGAGAGGTCATGCGTTTAACGGCGAGGGAACAGGAGAAATTACTGGTCGTGGTTGCGGCAGATTTAGCAAGAAGGAGAAAAGAGAGGGGATTGAAATTGAATTATCCGGAGTCGATTGCCTTGATTACTTATGAAATCATGGAAGGGGCACGTGATGGAAAGTCTGTAGCGGAGCTTATGCAATTTGGCAGGATGATTCTATCCAGTGAGGAAGTGATGGAAGGGATTCCGGAGATGATCCACGATATTCAAGTGGAAGCGACGTTTCCGGATGGCACGAAGCTTGTGACGGTACATAATCCGATTCAGTAAGGAGGTTGTTGCATGATACCAGGTGAATATATCTTGAAAAAGGATCCCATCCTTTGCAATGAAGGGAAGCTTGTAACTGGGATATCTGTCATCAATCGAGGAGACCGTCCGATTCAGGTTGGCTCACATTTTCATTTTTATGAAGTGAATGGAGCCTTGGATTTCTTACGGGAAGAGGCTTATGGGAAACGGCTGAACATTCCCGCTGGGACGGCGGTCCGCTTTGAGCCAGGAGATGAAAAGGAAGTGGAACTGATTCCTTTAAGCGGTAAGAGGGAAGTGTACGGATTAAACAACCGGACAAATGGGCCGCTCGATGGGGAGGGTGAAAGATGAGTCATGAAATGTCAAGGAAGCAATATAGCGACATGTTCGGTCCAACGACTGGTGATTTAGTCAGATTAGCGGATACGGATCTTTTCATTGAAATCGAAAAAGATTTTACAAAGTATGGCGATGAAGTGAAATTCGGCGGGGGGAAAGTGATACGTGATGGGATGGGCCAACACCCAACCGCTGTTAGGGAAGGAGTCATGGATCTTGTATTCACGAATGCAATCATCGTCGATTACACGGGCATCTATAAAGCGGACATCGGTGTGAAGGATGGATACATTGCGGCAATCGGCAAGGCAGGCAATCCACTGTTGATGGATGGGGTGACCATGACGATTGGGGCAGCGACTGAAATCATAGCAGCTGAAGGGAAGATCGTGACTGCCGGAGGAATTGACGCACATATCCATTTCATTGCACCGCAACAAATAGAAACCGCGTTATCAAGTGGGATCACGACGATGATTGGCGGAGGAACGGGACCGGCAACGGGAACGAACGCAACAACGTGCACACCTGGATCTTGGAATATCCATAAAATGCTTGAAGCGGCCGAACATTTTCCGATGAATCTTGGATTTTTAGGAAAAGGGAATGCCTCGGCAAAAGAACCACTCATCGAGCAGGTCAAGGCCGGAGCGATCGGGTTGAAATTGCATGAAGATTGGGGGACGACGGCTGCGGCCATCGATACCAGTTTGTCTGTTGCGGATGAATATGACGTCCAGGTTGCCATCCATTCTGACACCCTTAATGAAGGGGGATTTGTCGAGGATACGGTTGCAGCCATCAAGGGGCGTGTCATTCATACCTATCATACGGAAGGAGCGGGTGGCGGACATGCCCCGGATATCATTAAGGTGGCGAGTTATCATAATATTTTGCCATCTTCGACCAATCCGACACGTCCTTATACGATTAATACATTGGAAGAGCATTTAGATATGCTGATGGTATGCCATCATTTGGATCCATCTGTTCCCGAAGATATCGCTTTTGCCGATTCCCGAATCAGGAAGGAAACGATAGCTGCTGAAGATATCCTCCATGATTTAGGCGTTTTCAGCATGATCAGTTCGGATTCGCAAGCCATGGGCCGGGTGGGTGAAGTGGTCATGCGGACATGGCAGACTGCGGATAAGATGAAAAGGCAGCGAGGAAAGATGATAGAGGAGAAGGGGGAAGGCGATAATTTCCGTGTAAAGCGCTATATCGCCAAGTATACGATTAATCCGGCCATCACCCATGGGATTTCTGAGGTTGTGGGATCCATGGAAGAAGGGAAATTTGCCGATCTCGTTGTCTGGGACCCTGCCTTTTTTGGGGTGAAACCCGATATGATCGTAAAAGGGGGCATGATTGCCCACAGTATTATGGGAGACCCGAATGCTTCCATTCCGACACCCCAGCCGGTTTTATATCGTCCGATGTTTGCCAGCTTTGGCCAAGCCGTTTCGAGTACGTCGATTACCTTTTTGTCCAAAGCTGCTTTTGAAGCAGGAATCCACAAGGAGCTTGGATTGAAAAAAATCGTTAAGACTGTCTCCGATATTCGTAATCTTACAAAAAAAGATATGAAGTTAAATGGGGAAACACCAGATATCGAAGTGGATCCACAAACATATGAAGTGACGGTCGACGGTAATTTAATTACGTGTGAGCCCGCAGAAGTCCTGCCTATGGCTCAACGATACTTTTTATTCTGAGGTGAATGGCATGATTATCGAGAAGGTAGTGGGAAATGTTGAATCAATTGAAAATAAACCAAAACATATGGAGCGTATATTTCTTGAAAGCGATGCATTAAGAAAGAGAATTCAACGGGTGAAAACGGATCATGGCAAGGAAATCGGCATCCGTCTCAAGGATAATAAAGATTTAATGGATGGCGACATTTTGTATATGGATGAAAAGAACATGATCGTGATTCAGACGATCGATGATGATATCTTAACGATCGTGCCTACATCCATTGAGCAGATGGGGTATATCGCACATCAATTGGGCAATCGCCATTTGCCGGCACAGTTTGAAGGCGATGAAATGCTAGTCCAATATGATTATCTGGTGGAAGAGTTGCTAGCTCAGCAAGGCATTCCCTTCCGCCGTGAAAAAAGAAAGGTAAAACAGGCATTCCGTCACATCGGTCATTCTCATGAATGAACGGTTGTTTCCACTTATCCAGCTTTGCGATTCGAATTTCCCCTCGGGTTCATTCTCCCATTCGTTTGGGATGGAGACCTATATACAGGAAGAGAAAATCCATGATGAGCAATCATTCAAAGAGTTTTTAAAAGTATACATCTTGAAGTCCCTATCCTATACAGATGGCCTTGGCTGCCGTATCGCATATGAGCTCATTCAGAATCAAGATTTAGAGGGTATTTGGGATTTGGATGAAAAGCTATTTGCGAGCTGTTCTGCCAAAGAATCAAGGGAAGCTTCAAGGCGGATTGGACAGCAGATGGCAAAGCTTTGCATGACACTTTACCCATCGGTTACGTTGTCCACTTACCTAATGAAAATAAAGGAAAAGGAATGTTACGGTCATCCGGCCATCGTCTTCGCGATTGTTAGTTCGGAGCTCGGCATTTCCATGGAGATGGCGATGACAGCTTGCCTGTACGCATCCGTTTCTTCACTCATTCAAAATGCCGTCAGGGGAATCCCGTTAGGACAGACGGCTGGACAATCGATATTGCTATGGACACATGGAGTCATTCAATCGGCAGTTCTGTTAGTGAAAGGGATGCCGGAGGACGAGCTTGGACGTACGTTGCCAGGCTTGGAAATCGCCCAAATGAGGCATGAGCAATTACATGTAAGGCTATTTATGAGTTAAATAGAAAGGGGTGAGAGGTTTTCCTTCATTTAAGAGGGGAACCGATTATAAGATGAAACAGGTTATTAAAATTGGTGTAGGTGGCCCGGTTGGGGCGGGGAAGACGATGCTTGTTGAAAAGTTGACACGAGTGATGGTAAAGGATTTTAGCATGGCCGTCGTCACGAATGACATTTATACGAAGGAAGATGCCTTGTTTTTAATGAAAAATGGTGTCTTGCCTGAAAATCGAATCATTGGGGTGGAAACGGGAGGTTGTCCGCATACGGCCATCAGAGAAGATGCTTCGATGAATTTCGCCGCCATCGATGAATTGGAGGACCTTCATCCCGATCTTGATTTAATTTTTGTTGAAAGCGGCGGTGACAATCTGGCAGCCACCTTCAGTCCGGAACTTGTGGATTTTTCCATCTATATCATTGATGTGGCCCAAGGGGAGAAGATTCCCCGAAAAGGCGGGCAAGGGATGATTAAATCGGATTTATTCATCATTAATAAAACAGATCTAGCCCCATATGTTGGAGCGAGTCTTGAAGTGATGGAGCGAGATACATTGGCGACAAGAGGAAATAAACCCTTCTTTTTTACAAATTTAAAAGATGAAAAAGGATTAGCGGATGTTGTGAATTGGATTAAATCCGAGGCTTTTTTGATCGGATTAGAGCAATGAACTGGACTGGTAGCATCCGCTTAACCTCCGTTCTAAAGAAGGGGCGTACAATTGTGAAGGACAGCTATCATGAGGGGGCATTCAAGCTGTCCCGTCCTGTTTATCTGGACGAGACTTCACCCACCTATTTTCTCATTCATGTCGGAGGCGGGTATGTCGGAGGTGATCGCTACCAGCAGCATTTTTGTTTAGAAGAAGGGGCTCAGTTGACGTTAACGACCCAGTCAGCGACAAAGGTTTATAAGACAACGGGAGAACCGGCAAGGCAGGAGACTGAAATGATATTAAGGAAGGGCAGCTTCCTCACCTATGTTCAAGACCCTTTAATTGCATATGAAGGTGCACAATATATTCAAGATACGACCATACATATGGATCAGGGTTCAGGGATCCTGCTTACGGATATCTTCACACCAGGATGGTCCGAGAGTAGGGAGGAATTTACATACGACTGGATTCGCTCGAAAATGAATGTGTTTTATGATGGAAAAAGGCTGATTATGGACCATTTATTATTGCAGCCTTCCGATCAGATGGAATCTATTATGTTAATGGAAGGATACAGCCATTTCGGCTCATTATTGTTCATTCATCATGAGCTTAGCGAGGACATTATAACGGAATTAGAAGAATCACTATCTGTTTTAGGGCAACAGGTTCGACTCGGCTTTTCGAGACTGCCGACAAGAGGACTGATGTTGAGGGCATTGGCGAATCAGACTCAGTTAATTGAGAAGGTGTTTACTGTTTGCGAGGACCTTCTACGAAGTCGAGTCTTGCGCAAAGATGTGGTTTTCTACCGTAAATATTAAAAAAGACGGGATTGAATGATATGGAAATGAGTTTATTGCTGGTACTAGGGATTGGGTTTGTCTTGGGCATCAAGCACGCTCTTGAACCTGATCATGTTATAGCTGTTTCAACCATAGCTAGTCAAAGCAAAAAAATCTGGAAATCATCGCTCGCCGGGGTTTTCTGGGGAATCGGCCATACACTAACGCTCCTGGTTTTCGGTATCGTTCTCATCCTTTTGAAAGATGAAATCCCAGAAGCATGGGCCATGTCACTCGAATTTTTTGTAGGTATCATGTTGGTGTATTTAGGAATGACCACGCTGTTTTCCTGGAAGAAAGCTCATGAACATGTCCAGTCGGAAAGAAGCACCTATTTGAAATCGACGGTTATCGGGGTCGTCCATGGACTTGCCGGAAGCGCCGCGATGGTACTGCTTACAATGAGTACGATAGATTTTGTCTGGCAGGGCGCTCTTTATATCATCATTTTTGGAGTGGGGACCTGTTTAGGGATGCTCTTGTTTACAACAATATTGAGCATTCCCTTTGTTACTGCTTCTTCTAAGAAAGTGAACCGCTCACTCATTCGTATGACAGGTGTAGTCAGTACGGTTTTCGGAATTTATTATATGTATAACCTGGGTGTGAACGAACGACTTTTTGCAATTTGGTTTGGATGATTTTTTTCTTTGAGTAAAGAGAATTCGATCCGGAAACTTTCAGGCGAATAGCTTGGGAGTTTTTTATTTTTTTACTCCCCAATAATCCTATTATTCTTCATAAGTAAACTAGTATAATGAATATATTGGAAATTATTTTGCTCATTGCAGGAGGTGGAGGCAATGAAGAGATTATCGTTATTTGCACTTTGTCTAGTATCATTAACATTCGCTTCGGGTTGTGCCGATAAGGAAGAAGAGATTTCGATTCAAAAACGAATAGGGGAAGAAACATATAGATATGAAGCCTATAAAGAAAATATAAAAATGAAAAGAACGGAAAAGCCGAAAGAAATTTTAGGGAACGCAGAGTGGAAAGAAAACCCCATGAAGGAAGACGATCCGAAAGCGGATTTCATTTTCTACTTCAATGATCGCAACTTGGGGGATAGAATCCCTGTTTACTATGTTTGGGTGAATGCAGGTAAGAGTACGTTAGAAGTTACGAAAGACGAGCAGGACAAGTATGTGCAATTAAGTAAAGAAGATTCTGCGGTCATCTTGGACTTACTACAATAAACCATCCTACTTGCGAAATGGAGGGGGAAAATATGGAAAATAATCAGCCAGTTTTACATTTGCCTAAAACGGGTTTGGAAAAAGTGATGGACATCGTGTCGCTTCTCTTGATCATAATCAACTTCATTTATTTAATCAGTGTGTGGAACACGTTGCCTGAGCAAGTACCGATTCACTTTAATGGGAAAGGTGAGGTCGACGGGTGGGGAGGAAGAGTTGTCATTTGGCTACTACCTACCATCAGTCTTTTTCTATGGTTTGGCTTGACGTTGATGGAGAGAGTTCCGCACCTTTTTAATTATCCGATTGAAATAACAGAAAAAAATGCAGTCTTCCAATATAAAAATGCCCGAATGATGAGTTTATTTTTAAAGGTGGAGATTATCCTTGTTCTTCTGTATACGAGTTGGCAATCGGTACATGCCGCTAAGGGCGATGAAGGAGGTCTTGGAAGGGCAGAGTTGCCTATTTTACTGATTTTGATTTTGGGTTCCATCGCTTTCTTTGTGATCCGTTCTGTCCGTAACGCCAAATAAACCGAGTTTGCCATTGTGGCTTACCCGGTTTTTGTTTAGGGCTATAGTTAAGATCTTAGTTCTGTTTGATCCGTAAAAGTGGCATCGTACAGCAGCGAAAAGAGCCTCCAGATTTGATGATTTCGCTTATGTCGACTTCAATCACATCATATCCTCGTTCGCGAAGCTGATGATTAACCTTTTTATTGAAAGGAAGACTGAACAACTTCTTATTACCGATGGATAGCACATTCGTGCCCATTGTGAATTGTTCTTCTCTGTCCACTTCGATCAGTTCATAACGTGAACCCAAAAAGTCTAAATCCTTCTCGGTTAGAGCATTAGGGAATACGAGTGCTTCGGTTGGCGATATAACATTGAATATGCAATCCAAGTGGAGAAACTTTTCAACGAATGGAATCGAAATGATCTCATATTCAGGCAATAAGGTTTGAAGATGGTGAATGGACTCTTCATCTGTTCTATCACCGACTCCGATATAGATGGTTTTCCCATCGATTATAACATCTCCGCCCTCGATTTTACCCTTGGATAAATCATAAGAAGGAATAGCGTTTGCTTCGAGCCAGACTTTCAGTAGACGTTCTTCACCTTGACGGATATCGGTGGCCATTTCAGCTACATACACGGTATTTCCAAGGGTAAAACCGATGTCCCTAGTAAAGACTTGTTCTGGGTAGCTAGATTGGGGTGGTAGTTTGATGACTTCTATCCCTTCATTCTCAAGAGCTTTTACAAAATTTATATGTTGTTTCATCGCCAGGAACCGATCTATGTTTTCCTCTTTGAATTCCTTTTGAGTTTCGTTGATGATTTCGCGTATCTCCATATACCTTGGTTCACAGACAATTACCTGTGAAAGGGGTGAATATTCACTCGTACAGGAAGCGTCAAGTGCCTCATTAAGATTGTTTGCCATAGATAAGCTCCTCTAAATATAATTTACCTATACTTTACCTCTATTTTTCGAAAAAAAAACAACATAGAAGTCGATTTATAAAATAAAATGTAAAATCATGAACCAATGGAAAGGATAATTTTTCTTGTGGTCGAATATATAATTGGAAGCGGTTTCTATATAAGGGGGAGATTGTTATGATGAACACTCCATTGATTATGACGCAAATCATTGAAAGAGCTGAAAAGTATTTTTCGAAAAAAGAAGTGGTTTCCCGCACGGATGGAGGAATTCATACATTTACGTATGCTGAGACTGCACAGCGTACTCGGAGGCTAGCTAGCGCATTTGAAAAAATGGGCATTAGGACAGGTGACCGAATTGGGACATTAGCATGGAATCACCATCGGCACCTAGAAGCCTATTTTGCCATTCCTTGTCATGGAGCTGTCCTGCATACAATCAATATGCGCCTATCTCCTCAGCACATTTCTTATATCATCAATAGTGCCGAAGATCGCCTTTTACTAATAGATCCAGATGTTATTCCATTATTGGAAGCTATTAAAGATGAGCTCACGACGGTTGAGGGATATATCATCATGACGGATAAAGAAAATCTACCTGAAACGACATTGTCACCTGTCTATCATTATGAAACATTATTGGCAGAAGGAAATCCTGCACAGCCCTTCATTCAGGATTTGGATGAAAATGCTCCGGCAGGTTTGTGTTATACCTCAGCGACAACAGGAAATCCAAAAGGTGTTGTGTACTCTCATCGTGGGGTTTTACTGCACGCGATTGCACTGGGTCTGGCTGATTCCACAGCGTTAAGCGAACGAGATGTCGCTCTGCCCGTTGTGCCGATGTTTCATGTGAATGCATGGGGCATGCCATTTGCTAGCGTTTGGTTCGGAACGAAGATGGTCTTGCCAGGACCGAATTTCACACCAAAAATTTTAGCTGAGCTCATCGAAACACAAAAGGTGACCATTGCGGCTGGGGTTCCGACAATCTGGCTTGGGCTGCTGAAGGAGCTTGAAGCAGGCAATCATGATACGAGCAGTATGCGTGCCATTTTATGCGGAGGATCGGCCGCCCCGAAAAGCATGATAAGGACATTTGAGAAAAAGTGGAATATTCCGTTCCTTCATGCCTATGGAATGACTGAAACGAGCCCCCTTGTGTTCATTTCAAAACCGAAAAGTTATCAGGAAGGTCTGCCTGAGGAAGAACTTTATGACCTCAAGGCCAAACAGGGGCTAGCCGCCCCAATGATTGAAATTAAAGTCATCGGCCAGGATGGTGAAGTGAAGCCTGATGGAAAAGAGATGGGCGAATTACTTATAAGAGGACCTTGGATTGCCGATGAATACTTTAAGGATGAGCGTACAGCAGAAACGTTTAAAGATGGCTGGCTCTATACCGGTGATGTCGTCACGATAGATGACGAAGGGTTTGTCAAAATTGTCGACCGGACAAAGGATTTGATCAAAAGTGGTGGAGAATGGATTTCCTCGGTTGATATAGAAAATACATTGATGGCCCACGAAGGAATATTTGAGGCGGCTGTCATTGCCATGCCGCACGAAAAATGGCAGGAACGGCCAGTAGCCTGTGTCGTCTTAAAAGATGGATACAAGGGAAAAGTGACTCAGGAAGAAATCCTGGAATTTCTACAACCACAGTTTGCTAAGTGGTGGATACCAGATGAAATTATCTTTATGGATGATATCCCAAAAACGGGTGTAGGCAAGTTCTTGAAAAGGGCCCTCCGTGACCAGCTTAAGGATAACTATCTAAAAAATAAGTGAATGAAAGAGGAGGAAAAAGAGTGAATATTGAGTCATCTTCATCTATAGATACAGTTTTAGTCACATGCACAGGGAGAACAGCGACGGTCACTTTAAATCGTCCGGAGTCCATGAATGCAATCAATCCAGGAATGCTAAGCGATTTTATTAATGCACTGAAAGACGTCAGCGAGAATGAAGACATCGACGTTGTCATTTTAAAAGGGAACGGAAAAGCATTTTCTTCAGGTGGAGATATTAAGATGATGCTTGGCTCTGATGAAGAAAACGACTTTGATAGCCTGATGGACGGAATCAGTGAATTGGTTACGACCCTTTATTTCATGCCTAAATTGACCATCAGTGAAATTCACGGTGCAGTAGCGGGGCTTGGATTAAGCATCGCACTAGCGACGGATTACCTCATTGCAGACTCTCAAAGCAAGGTAGCGATGAACTTTATCGGGATTGGCTTGATTCCAGATGGGGGAGGGCATTTCTTCCTGGAACGCCGGCTTGGCGAAGTGGGAGCGAAAGAATTGATTTGGGAAGGGAAAGTACTTACGGCTCATGAGGCTAAGGAAAAAGGTCTGATTCATGAAGTTGTGGAAGGTTCTTTGGAGCAGGCAGTCGAGAAAAAAGTACAGACCTGGCTGAGAAGTCCGGTACAAGCGATGATTAAAACCAAAAAGATTCTAAGCGAAAAAAATCGTCCCTTATTAATAAAAATGCTTGAAATTGAAAAAACCGCACAAATGAAAATGCGTCAAACAGAAGATCATAAAGAAGGTATACGGGCGTTCGTTGAGAAAAGAAAACCAGTTTTCATTGGGAAATGAACGCAGAAAGACCGTCAAGATACTGTGACGGTCTTTCTAATTCTTATGAAAGAGATGATGTTGAAAAATCGCTTCCAATTATCCGCTTAACGATGAAAAAGTAAAAGTGCTCCCGCAGGTGAGGTACAGCGGTGCGTGTGATCTTGATAGTTTTTTTCATTAAGGAGTCTCTGGCCGACTTCTTTCGCTTGTTGATCATTTTCAGCGGTGAATGCCTCGTCTAAAAGCTTTTCCCCTGAAGGTTCAAATACAGTTAATTTATATATTTTACTCATGTTCAAAACTCCCCTTTTTTCTTCATGTACCGGGCGATTCCCTTTTACATGCGAATGAACGATTAATGAAAATTTTATCATTTTTTGTCAATTTTGACTATAATTATATAAAAGGGATGTTTTCTTGCTTATTAGATATCCTAAATGTATCTATCTATGTAATTTTCTTATTTTTAAGCAATTAAATCTATAGGATTTGAGGAGTTTCCTTTGCTAAACAAAAATCCATAAATGATATAATGATGAAGGAGCAACAATAAAAGTAGTAAGTGAATGAGTGGAAAGGAGATTTTTAAGAAATGACTGTAAAAATCGTACATAATGTCACGGAATTAATCGGGGATACACCCGTCGTTAGAATTAATCGTTTAACATCGGAAGGTGATGCCGATGTATATGTTAAACTAGAATATTTCAACCCGAGCCGGAGTGTTAAAGACCGGGCTGCCTTCAACTTGATCCAGCAGGCTGAGTTGGATGGACTTATCCAACCGGGGGCAACGATCATTGAGCCGACTTCAGGGAATACAGGTATCGGACTGGCAATGAATGCTGCCGCGAAAGGCTACCGTGCGATTATGGTCATGCCTGATAATATGTCAAAAGAAAGAATCAATATATTGAAGGCCTACGGGGCGGAAGTGGTCCTTACTCCAGCTTCAGAACGGATGCCGGGAGCGATTCGTAAAGCGGAGGAGCTGGCAGCGGAAATTACCAATAGCTTTATTCCGCAACAATTCGAGAACAAGGCGAATCCTGATATTCACCGGGTGACGACAGCTGTTGAGATTTTGGAACAGATGGATCGTAATCTGGATGTATTTGTCGCCACTGCTGGTACAGGCGGGACCATTACAGGCACAGGTGAAGCGTTAAAAGAGGAGCTGCCTGATTTAAAGGTAGTTGTTGTCGAGCCTCAGGGTTCACCTGTTCTTTCGGGAGGGAAACCTGGACCGCATAAGCTGGTTGGAACAAGCCCAGGTTTTGTTCCAAGTATTTTAAATACGGATGTCTTTGATGAAATCCTTCAAGCAACGGATGAAAATGCCATCTCGACAATGAAGGACATGGCCGCGAAGGAAGGGATTTTAATTGGTCCTTCAGGTGGTGCCGCTGTCTGGGCTGCCCTTCAGGAAGCACGCCGCCTTGGAAAAGGAAAGCGGGTACTGTGTATTGCACCAGACAATGGTGAGCGGTACTTAAGCATGGATATTTTCAATTAAAGAATAAGAATAAGAATAAAGATCGAATGCCGTGTACATAAAAAGTGCCGGCCATTCGGTCTTTTTTTGTGTGAATTTGTCCATATTGTTTTCACTTAAACCAATTGAATGGACAAACCTGAAATACAGATGGGAAAGTATGTTCTATCTATGGTAAAATAATGTAAATAAGTTAAAAAAGAGGTGGTATAGTGAGTAAGGTTACGTTCATTCATGCGGCAGATTTTCATTTGGATAGCCCATTTTCAGGTTTGAAAGATTTGCCGGCCTCTCTATTAAAAGAGATAAGGGAGAGTCCATTTAAGTCTTTTCAAAAAATTGTTGATGAGGCCATCAATCTTCATGTCGATTTCATGGTGATATCAGGTGATTTATTTGATGGGGAAAATCGGAATCTTAGGACACAAGTCCGCTTTCGAAGGGAAATGGAAAGGCTTTTGCAAAACGAGATTCCCGCCTTTATCATTCATGGGAACCATGATCACTTGAGCGGCTCCTGGATCAGCGTCGACCAACCAGAAAATGTGCATATCTTTTCTGCCGAAACCGAAGTAAAGAGGTATGAAAAGAAGGATGGAACGACAGTTCATTTGTATGGATTCAGTTATCCACGGCGTCATGTAACTGAACGCATAATCGAGTCGTATCGAAAATCAGGCGTCGCCGATTATCATATCGGTCTCCTTCATGGCAATTTAGAAGGAAACACGGAACATAGCGACTATGCACCCTTTTCATTGAAAGAGCTAGAGGCAAAGGACTTTGATTACTGGGCTTTAGGTCATATACATAAACGACAGGTCGTTTCGGAACATCCACTTGTGATTTACCCAGGAAATATACAAGGGAGGAATCGGAAAGAGTCCGGCGTAAAGGGCTGTGTTTTAGTAGAAATGGACGGAGAAGCTAAAGGTCATTCCTTTATCGAAACATCTGGAGTGATTTGGGAAAGCGAAACCATAAGAGTTACGGAAGACTCAGGTTTTGACGCTCTTTATCAACAGTTCTCGGAAGTAATCGAACAAACGCGCTCGAATGGTAGATGTTCTCTGTTAGATATCAAGCTGGATGTTGGGACTTGCTTAGGTTTCAGACATGAAATGCTTGAAGATTTAATCCGGCTTTTACAGGAAGAGGAGCAGGAACAACCATTCGTTTGGTTATATAAGATCACTCTCATTCCAAATTCCATACGTAAAGCAAGAGGAAAGCAAACGCCTTTCACAAATGAAATTTCCAGCCTCGCAACTGATTTTGCTGATATGGAAGATGTTTTAGCACCACTTTATAAACAAGCTGGAGCAAGAAGATTTCTTGAAGTTTTGGAACAGGAGGAGAAGGAAGAGCTCTTGAATGAAGCGGAAAGATGGCTATTGCAGGTCTTTGATTCATAAAGATTTTTAAGGAGGGAACCATTTGAAAATTAAAGACCTCCATATTTATGGCTATGGGAAACTGGAAAATAAGCGATTTCCAGAGCTGGGACAGGTGCAAATCTTCTTTGGTGAAAATGAGTCAGGTAAATCCACAATCATGTCATTCATTCACAGCGTTTTATTTGGTTTTCCGACAAAGGTTCAAAATGATCACCGCTATGAGCCGAAACTGCATGCTAAATATGGCGGGAGACTCACGCTTGTCACAAAAAAAGATGGTGAAATCATCATTGAACGGGTGAAAGGGAAAGCAGTGGGGGATGTATCGGTCACATTCAAAAATGGGAGGACCGGGGGCGAAGATGAGCTTAACGAGATTCTTCAAGGTATTGATAAAACTTATTATCAGTCCATTTATTCTTTCGACCTTCAGGGGCTACAAGGCCTGCACGCCCTAAGTGAAGGGACCATGAGTAAATATTTACTTTCGGCTGGTTTGATTGGAAATGATAAGCTGGTGGAGGCTGAAACAAAGCTGCAGAAGGAGCTGGATATCCGATTCAAACCTTCAGGACAGAAGCCATTATTAAATGTGAAAATAAAAGAACTTAAGGATTTGCACAAACAAGTTAAAGAAGCCGAAATGGAACAACAGTCCTACACTTCATTGTGCCAGGATGAAATCAAGCTGAAAAACCAACTAGAAAGTCTATTGGGTCATATTCAAGAGATGGAGAAATGTCTTATTGAATACAATTCCTTTTTACGAATCAAACCGTTACTTGAGGAACACCGAGAATTGGAAGCAAGTCTGAATGACATCGGGGATGCGACTTTTCCTGTCGATGGTTTAAAGAGGCTTGAGCGGTTACAGGCAATTGAAATCCCCACCAATGCGCAACTGGTTGCCTTGGATGAGAAAGTGGAGCAATTAGGTCAGCATCTTACCCAGAATCAAAGTGGGTCGTTCATCAGGGAACATAAAGAAAAGATAGAATATGCCATGGAACAAGGCGCATTGCTAGATAAGCTCGAACTGGAATTAAGGAAAGCAGAACATGAAATGCTTGTTGAAGTGAAAAAAATCGATAAGCTTAAGCAGGAGTTATTTTGGGATGCCTCTGAGGAAGAAATCAAAATGCTCGATACCAGTACGTTCATGAAAGAGAAAATAAAGAGGGTGGAAAGGGAAAAGCTTCGTTTACACATGGATGAAAACCTGCTCGATGAAAGATACAGACAGCAAAAAATGAGTCTGGAAACCACTGAAGCACGGGTTAAAGAAATTCAGGCACAAATAATGCCTGGAGATAAAAGAAAAGAGCTAGAAGCCATCGTTAATCCCCAACATGACTCCACCTTTGTCGAAGTGAAAAGGCAGCTTCTTGATGAGCAAATTTTAGAGCTTGAGGGTCAATTACATGCACAGGAGAAACGTGAAGATCATCATAAGCGTTTCCAGCTATTATCAAGCGGATTGATAGCCCTCATATGTGTATTAGCAATCGTCAGTTTTTTCGAGGGGCAGAATCTAGGTGGCATGATTTTACTCAGCGCAGCCCTCATATTGATAGTTTCTCGCCTTCTCTTTAAAGGCGAAGATATGTCGGTAAGACAGTCGAAGCAACTTGAAGAGGTAAGAGGGAAACGGGCAGCTTTGGAAACGATGGATAAACCGTCTACTGTTATGGGAGAAGTGCCGATAGGTCAGCTCCTTAAGCAAGATAATGAACACCTAAGACAGCTGGAAAAGGAAATATTTAAATCTGAAGAACGGGAAGAAGCCTTCGAATCGACTATCAAGGAGTACGCTGCTTGGGAAGAGAGACAGGCACGCTTGAATGATGTAGTGAACACCATCATAAAGACCTGGGGTTTCCCTCATACCGGAGTGGAAATCAACCTTGAATCGATTTTTGAAGAACTGGCGAATTGGAAGGAAGCGATTGAAAGAAAGCAGGAAAAAGTGGACGCCCATCGTCTGATTCATGCTGAATATGAAACTAAATCCAACGCATTATTTCAGTTCGCCTTACTAGTTGGCAAAGAGCCATCTACATGGCGCGAAGCCATCAATGTGTTGAAAGAAGAAGTCAATCGCGTAACGGAACAAACAGCCAAGGTTACTCAATGGAAGCAGGAAATGAGTCATTTAAAGAGTGAAAGAGAAAGACTAATGGTTGAAAAAGACTATCTAGTCGAGGAGATGGGCAAGCTTTTCACATTGGCTAAGGTTAATGGTGAAAAAGCATATCGTGAAAAGGCTATTTTAGCCGAAGAAAGGACCGTGCTACACAAACAATTGGAGTTGCTCAATATTCAATTGAGGCAAGGAGATATCCAAACAGAACAAATTCAGGCATTTACTGAACAAGGGATTAGTGCCTATTCAGTTGATAACCTTGAACAAAAACGAAAAGATTTAGTGAAGGAAAAAACATTGGTACTGGAGAAACAAGCAGATACAAGGTATAAAATCAAACAGCTAGAGGCGATGGGTGTTTATGAAGAGTCCTTGCATCAATTTCATGAAGCAAAAGCTGCTTTTAACGAGGAAGCAAAGGTATGGGCAAAATTGGCACTGGCTAAAAGTTTATTAAATAAAACCCTAGACCGATATAAAAGGGAACGTCTTCCGAAGGTCATCGCTGAAGCGGAACAACATTTATCATTTTTAACAAATGGGCGCTATCGAAAGATCATTCTTGAACAAAGTGGTGAAGGTTTAAGCTTAGAACGGAGTGATGGAGTGAAATTCAAGGCTGAGGAAGTTAGCCGTGGAACTGCAGAGCAGATATATGTGTCATTAAGGCTAGCGCTTGCGGACCATACGTTTTCCGAAGACCCTTTTCCACTTATCATTGATGACAGTTTTGTTAACTTTGATGCGAACAGGACAAAGCGGATGCTTGAGCTCCTGATACAAGTTTCGGAACAGCGCCAAATTTTATTTTTTACATGTCACGATCATATTTTGGACCAGTTCACGGAAAATGACGTGATACATTTGTCAAAGGAAGCTTTGACCCCGAGTTGAGTATGATTTTAACCTCTTCGACATAAGATGAAACAAAACTAATCATAAAGAGAGTGAAAAAAATTGAAAATGCATGATCTCTTGAATCAATATGATTCTTCGTTACGGTTACTCATCGAGGATGAATTCCCTGATAGACGATGTGTTGGGGGAAAGTATTCGATTACGAATCATACCATCACGTTGTATAAAAAAGATATGGAAATCCAATTGAAGCGTTTACTGGGTTCGTTGGAAAGGTTTGAGGAATATGCCTGGATTATCTTTGCTCATGAGATGGGCCATGCGTTAGATCCCGATCTTCCTGTGTTGAGCATGGAATTACATGGTCGGAATAAACGGGAAACGCTCTATCAAATCGAACTCAATGCATGGAACATTGCAGAGGGATTGATTCGGTTTATCAATGAGGGCCTATTTATTAGAGTAAGAGACGAGTCCCTTAGTTATTGTACAAACAACGTGCTTGTTGGATAAAAAACTCTCCGGATATTTCGGAGAGTTTTTTATTTATGCCTATCATGATTCGCATGGAGATACTGCAGGATTCTCGCCACTTCTCAATTAGCATATTAAAGATTCCTCTGTAGCCGTTTGGTTTTGACATCACAGGTGGGCGGATAAGTCGGGATCCACCAACTAATCTGAGTGCAAAAGAATGCGTAGGTTTTTATTTTTGAATTGACATTGAGAATCATTTTCATTAAACTGGGATTAATAGACTAAAAGGGGAGTAGTATAATGCCTATTAACGCCCAGTCTTTATCAATTGGCAATGCTGAAAAATCAATTATAAATAAATCATTCATGAATGAAATGAATATAGAAATACAACAACCTGATAGAGAGAAATACCGTCCCATACATAAGTTATCTCCTTCAATCGAAGAAGAGCTACAAACGTATCGGATTTCCTTTGATGAGGAGATAAGGAATCCAAGAAGCGTGGATGACATCGAAGAACTGATTGGTTATGCAATCATCCGGTCCGGAGCAGAAACCCCAAGGGTTGCAGCTTCGATGTGGTTCAGGCGTTATGCATTTTTTATTACGGCACAACTTTACATGATCAGTAAACATCGTCTTACTTGGAATGGTACCCTTTCTGACATCGAGGTCTTGGATGACCCCGAGGATGACCAATGGTTTCCCAAGTACGGGCTCAAAGAAACCGGGTGGAGCGATGTCTCAGATAAGGAAAGCACACAAGCTTTGCAGGCCGTATTAAAAAGATTTGGTTCGGATATCATTAACCCTCTTTCAAAATCTGCTAAAGTATCGAAACTCATACTTTGGGAAAATATTTGGGGATATACAGTCTGGATGTATTCAGAGCTGCTGAAGCAATGTGACATCAAGGAAAGAGTAGAAAAAGACATCGAAACGTTGCTGGATAATGAAATGTGGCTGAATTTCGAAAAGCGGTCTCCATTTAAACGGTTCATTGGGGAAAAAACGATCCCGGAATCCATGAATTCATATAAAAGGGTGACATGCTGTTTATATTATCAGATTGAGGGTCAGACAAAGTGTTCTTACTGCCCCAATAACAACTGTTGAATGAATTGTCTAGGAACCAGGCTGGTACAAACCAGCCTGGTTTTCTTATCTATACTTTAATCGAAACTAAACACACTAACCAATTTGGTATGTTATAATGTTGATATTTAATTGAACGGGGGCAGTCGCATGAAAAATGGGATCATTCACTATGGTATTGGTGAAGTAGTAGATATATATATGTACATTAAAACGAGTACAAAGGCGGTTGCTAGTAACGGCAAACCATTTTTGACGCTTATTTTGTCTGACAAAACCGGTGAAATCGAGGCTAAGCTTTGGGATGTTTCAGAGGCTGACGAAAAAACCTATAGCGCCGAGGCCACGGTGAAAGTGCAGGGAGAGGTCCAGAATTATCGTGGGCGGAGTCAATTGAAAATCCGACACCTTAGACTTACTACGGAAGCTGATGGTGTGTCAAAAGGCGATTTAATTCAAACCGCACCTCTAAGTCAGGAAGAAATGATGGAAACCATCACCCAATTCATTTTCGAAATGAGAAATCCAAATATCCAGAGAGTGACAAGGCACCTGGTTAAGAAGTACCAGGGAGAACTGCTAACGTTCCCTGCTGCCACTAAAAACCATCATGAGTACATGTCGGGCCTTGCTTACCACGTTGTCTCCATGCTGGGGCTTGCCAAGGCTATTTCGAGCCTATACCCATCTCTTGATAAGGATCTTTTATACGCTGGGGTCATTTTACACGATCTTGGAAAGGTCCATGAATTATCCGGTCCAGTTTCGACTGTCTATACGGTTGAAGGGAACCTTCTTGGCCATATCACAATCATGGTGAATGAAGTCGGCAAGGCTGCAGAAGAACTGGGCATTGAAACAGAAGAAATTATGATCCTGAAACATTTGGTTTTGAGCCACCATGGAAAAGCGGAATGGGGAAGCCCGAAACCGCCAATGGTAAGGGAAGCGGAGGTCCTTCATTATATTGATAATATGGATGCAAAAATCAATATGATGGATCGGGCACTTGAAAAAGTGAAACCGGGCGAATTTACGGAAAGAGTGTTTGCTCTGGATAATCGTTCATTCTATAAACCAACCTTTAAATAAAAAGTATGCCCCTTTCTCTACTGAGAAAGGGGCATACTTTTTTTGCTCCTGCATATGCTCTTATAAAACGATAGGAGATATTGAAAGGAGAATGGACATGCCAATTTGGATATGGTTCGTGTTTATTGGAATCATTGTCAGTGCCGTCATGGCAATTTGGACAGCGAGGAAAGAACGCATGATAGATGAAGCCTGGATTGAAAAGGAAGGGCAGAAATATATAGACCGGATGAGAGAGGAAAGAGAGAAACGTAAAGAAGCATAGAGAAAAAAAGCGAAAGGGAGATAAATGTCCCTTTCGCTTTTTTTGGTGCCTATTATTATTTTTCTGTAGCCGTATCGGATTTAAGGGAGTCTTTTAGATCCTTGTCCTTAACCTTCACGTCTGCTTTTTTAACTTCAGAATCTAAAATGCCTTGAACTTTTGCTTGGTCAATTTTAGCAACTTTTAGTTTATTCTCAAGTTCCTTTTTCATGTCTTCATAAGGTTCTTTTTCTTTTTTATCGAGTAACTGGATAACATGGTAGCCGAATTCAGATTTGACTGGTTTTGAGATTTCGTCTTTTTTCATCTTAGCTGCAGCTTCTTCGAATTCCGGAACCATTTCACCTGTACCGAACCAACCAAGATCTCCACCTTTTGAAGCTGTTCCTGTGTCTGTGGAATATTCTTTAGCAAGTGCAGCAAAGTCTCCACCTTTGTCCAACTTAGCTTTGACTTCATCAGCTGTTTTCTTGTCTTTCACAAGAATATGTCTAGCTTTAAGGTCTGGTTTGTAGTTCTTGTAAGCTTCTTTCACTTCAGCTTCTTTCACATTGATGTCAGCGATGGCCGCTTTTTCTTGAAGCATGCCAATTTTCAGTGCTTTCTTGAGATCGGCTTCACTATTATATCCAGATGAACTTAAAGCTGTTTCGAAGTTATCACCCATTTGTTCTTTAAGATCTTTTACTTTAGCTTTAACCTCTTTATCCGTTACCGTATATTTATCGGATAGGACTTTTTCGTAAATCATTTCTTGTAGAACTTGATCACCGTATCTGTCTTTCATCACATTATAGAACTCT
Source organism: Peribacillus sp. NPDC097675 (assembly GCF_050277655.1). Taxonomy (NCBI): domain Bacteria; kingdom Bacillati; phylum Bacillota; class Bacilli; order Caryophanales; family Bacillaceae; genus Peribacillus; species Peribacillus sp. NPDC097675. Next base: position 24,229 of record NZ_JBNNSK010000003.1, read on the forward strand.
TCTTTCGATATGTCTCCGGCTTTCGACTCTACTACCGCTTCTTTGTCGCTATTGCATGCTGTAAGTCCGATCAATCCAGCAGCCACAGCAACGGATAATGCCAACTTCTTCATTTAGTAACAACTCCTAATTTTTAAGTTTCTTTTTGTTATTCTTCTTCGAATATCCACATTTTCAACTATAACATATATTGGTTGTTTTACAAAAAATAATATATTGATGTACCATTAACAATTTTTATAAAACTGGGTATGTGCCCACCCATATTTTTAACCCATACATATGATAAATCGAAGACAACAACGGAGGTAGCATGATGGGTAATCGATATGGCAGTGGATTTGCTTTATTGGTTGTTTTATTCATTTTATTAATGATTGCTGGGGCAACGTACTGGTAGCCAAAATGCAATATTAATATGAAAAGCGCCCACTCCTTTTGGAATGGAGATGAATAGGATAGAGTAGCCGCTCGTGGGAATTTACAGATGGTATTTCAACCTGATGAAGAATATTCCTTTAAACGGGATATAAGAGTGTGCATGAAATTATTTATTTAGATGGGGAGGAGGAAGATCAATGTCTGGAGGAGTTGGTGGGGGTTTTGCCCTAATAGTCGTTCTTTTCATCCTATTAGTTATCATAGGCGCATCTTGGTTATAAATAAAAGACAAAAAGACGAAGCAGCGTGCTTCGCCTTTTTCTTTATGTGAGTAGAAGCGCCAAAATACCACATTAATGTAGATATGTAATGATTATTATCATTGTTTACGCAAGATTTTCCATTACGTATACAAAATTTCAATATAGGAGGATAATAACAGAATCGTGATCAAAACATTAATGGTCCTAAATACTTTAGGCTGCTTTTCTTCAGAGATTTCCTTTTGAATACATAAAGAGTTTGTCATTCTATTAATATTATAAAGAATCACAATAGCAAATATAATAAACCAGAACGAGATCAAAAAAATCCCTCCTTGCATAACATCATGTATAAATACGATACCAAATAATAAGGAAAAAAGATACCTTAAAATCTTAGCAGATGTCAGAAGGAGACAATTCTTCATTTTTGGACGAGAATATCATATCCTTCTCCATGCTCTTCAATGAAGGATCGTCCGGGTGACCCTAACAGGTTCTTAGCATATATGAAATCCGACACACATAAACCTGTATGCAGAGATAGTAAAATGGCGAAATAATGAATGTAATGTGGAAAAATAATGGCACATCCGACTAAAAGAAAGGAAATGAACACGAAGGGAAGGACCAAGGTGATCAGGTATAGATATTTTCGGATTGGATGGTGCATATAAATTTTACATGTCAGTATAAGCCCCCATTTAAGACGCCAACAAGTTTTTACATTTTTACATACTAATCTCATAGGTAAGTAGTGTAATAATTTGTGAACAGGATATAATAAAAGCAAGAGGGTAAAAAATCCCAACGTTTGATCGTCGTACAAAATGACATGAGATGAAATGACGCTAAATAATGTATATATAAAAACAAATGACATCAATATAGTGAAAACTGTTATATGAAATATCCTGCAGCTTCCATACTGTTTTGATAGGTCAATTGTTTTCCATGAATTCATGTTGAAATCAGCCTCCATAGACCTTTAAATTTACTTACATACATTACGATGAATGAATGGAAAAAGCAATAGGTTTTTTGGATTTTGTTTCTATACAATATCAGGAAGGATTAAAGTATCTGATCTGTGGCCTTACCCTCAGATATACCGAAGCTAAGGGGACAAATAAAAAAGGATATTGAGCGTATGCTAAATAATGATTGATTGGGGACTATATAGGTATGAGAAGTTTAAATGAAGAAATTGAAATACTCCGTTTTCATCAACGACTGCTACTAAAGTTGATTCATCATCCAGAGGCGAAATTGGATTATCTTTTTGTGGAAAAAAACTTCACGGAGAAGGAGGCAGAAGAATTGATTGAAACATGTGATGTGTTGAGCAAACGTTTTGAAATAGAAAAAGCGGAAGGTTACATGAATTTTCGACCGCTTTTTAGTCAATTGGAAAAAAGTTTAAATCCCAAAGCAACTATAAAAGAATGTATTGAGGCTTGCCTCTCACAAGGTATGTATGTAGCTTTCATGAAGGAAATGTCTAAAATGTGAGATTAAACGGCCTCAGTTTCTTTCTCTATCTTTTTTTTGGTGATTTTGCCGTCCACGTCAGTAAAGTCCCGGTCGATGTTAGAGAAGGATTTTTCGAAGATTTCCATGAAATCTTCCCCGTAGATATTACGGATCACAGCCATCATCTCAATCATTTCGGGAAACTTACCGTAAAGCTCACGAAGGGGCATCGCTCCGGAAAAGGCGGAGTTGTTACTTGGTTCATATGTCTCCATTAAATCAAGTATGACTTTTTCTCCTTCATCGGTGATTTCAATATACGTATTCCTTTTATCATTCTCTTTTTTCGAAAATGTCAAAAATCCACGTTCTTCTAATTTCTTCGAAAAGTTAAAGGCAGTAGAAACATGCATGACCCCGAATTTGGCAACATCAGAAATGGAGGAGCCGTTAAGATGATATGCAATCCATAGGATATGATGCTCATTAATATTTAAATCATGAGGTTTAATCCATTGTTGCCAGTCTTTTTCAATCGATTTCCATAATGCTTTACTTAATTGAGCGATTCGTTGACTGAATATCATTGCTTCTTTCATAGAATAATTTTTATTCTGCATCTTATGGGCTCACCTACTTATCAGATTCTGTATATATTATTATGACAATAAAATAAAAATTAATAAAGAGAATATTAGCAAAATTTTTAGAAAATTTAATATTTGCTAAGGAATTCTCCATTTCCTCCCAATAAAACGTGTAATTTTATGGAAAAAATGGAGAACCGACTTTGCTGAATTACATTTGTCCTCAGTTCTTGGGAGACGGGATGGCTGTTTCTAGCTCTTTTAAAGAGTCTTCAATTTCTTGAACATTCTTTAATAACTCCGTTTTATTTGGTTCGATATTATGTTTCCAATCCTCTATGACGACTTGTACATCGGATATGAAAGTTTTTACTGTCTCTTTGCTGATTTGAGTCGCTTCCATAGCATCCTCTTTGATGTTTAACAATTTAACCTTTAATTCTTCAATGGTTGTTTTAATTTCATCGGAATTTGTTTTAATCCGACCACGGAGGTCTTTCCCCGAAGTTGGTGCAGAAAGTAATGTTGCTGCTCCTGCTACAACTGTTCCAGTTAAAAAGCCGATTAATAATGATTTTGCTTTCATTTAGAATCACCTCATTTTATAATATTCATTTCGCTTAGTATGGTCTAAATCCCTGCTAGGAAAAACATCAATTGGAAATTATGTTATATAGAGATATAAATGCTATTGATAACAAAATACCATAATTTTCTTCCTTATGGAAGAGAATCTACCATTTTATCCTTATATCACAAAAATATTTTTTTAAACTTCTTTATTTAAATCTAACGTGAAGATCTTCCAGAATCATATAAAGGGAAGATCAGGCATATAGATCATATAAACAAGCTGTCAGCTCTGTGATGGGTTGGGTGGGTTTATAATGAAAATGATATTTTTATTAGGCTTAATAGGTTTGTGCGGGATGGGGTATTTTTTAGTAAGGGCAAAGTATCCAAGGAGCTATCCTTCTAAGCGGGTACTACAGTCTAATGCGTTCTTGATGGGAGTGCCGGGTATCTTTCTGCTATTGATATGGTTGATATGGGCAATGGTCCATTGAGCGTAGGCCTGGGGTGAGTGGTGAATCATTACGGAAGAATAATCTGATATGTAGATGAAAAAAAAGCACCGGTTCATTCCGGTGCTTTTTAAAGTATGTTAATCCTGCTGGTTAAGCATGAACGGGTATCTTTGTCTTTTGTACAATGCCTTTCACAATTGGATAAATAAAGACCATCGCGACTGTGTTAAGCAGTACGGCAGGAAGTACAACTGCTCCGAATAATACAACGAAAGGTCCTGGTAGGGAAACGATATAATAAGCCGAACCAAGGAAGATTGCACCGGAAATGATGGTTCCTAGGGCAGTCAGAATACAAACGCTGATAACGGAAGTTGAAAACTTCTTAAAACCAATGAATAAAAGATAAAACAAAAAGGCTGTGACAAACTTGTCGATGATATTGGGAATTTGTCCTCCAGGGAATGTCGTAGTCATGGCAGAAATGGCTCCTGCGGCCAAGGCGACGATGAATACATTCCTTTTCTCGGGATACAGAACAATGGCCAAAAACATCATCAGCAACATCATGTCGGGCTTCATTCCTAAAAAGAAACCAGGAACAATAAAATGTAGTGCAGCTCCAATCCCAATTAATAGGGATAGTGACACAAGGGTTTTCGTTTTCATTTACTCATCTCTCCTATTCTCATCTCAACTAATAAATTCTTCAACAATGCACTGTTGCTTGTTGCAAGAAGTTTAAAATATTATATCATAGGACCCATTCTTTTAGAAGTCAAAAATACCTAGTTCATTAATGGGTTTGAGTTTCTTTTGCCATGTATGCATCTTGGAATTTCTTCATGAACGCCGCTAGTTCTTGGCAATGGGAAAGAGGAACGGCATTATAGATGGATGCCCTGCAGCCTCCGATAGAACGATGTCCATTAAGCCCTACGAATCCAGCTTCTTTCACTTCCTTTAGGAACTGCTTTTCGGCTTCTTCCGTTGGAAGGGTGAACGTTACATTCATATGTGAACGACTTTCATAAAGGGCATGCCCTTTATAGAATCCATTGCTGTTATCGATGATATCGTATATAGCTTTAGCTTTTTCTGCATTGATCTCAGCGATTTTCTCTACGCCGCCTTGTTCTTTTGCCCAGTCCAATACAAGGGATAACAAGTAAATCGCCAACGTTGGTGGTGTATTATATAATGAATTGTTTTTTGAGTGAATAGAATAATTAAGCATGGATGGAATCTTGTCGTTATCAGTAATTAAGTCTTTACGGATAATGACAACGGTAATACCTGATGGCCCCAAGTTTTTTTGTGCACCTGCATAAATGATGCCGAATTTACTGACATCAATTTTTCTACTGAGGATATCACTCGACATATCAGCAACTAGTGGGACGTTTCCTGTTGCAGGGAATTCATTCCATTGCGTGCCGTAAATGGTATTATTACTCGTAATGTGCAGATAGGCAGCATCTTCGTTCATCTCAATATCTGTAACTTTTGGAATGTACGTATATGTATCATCTTTAGATGATGCAACAACTGCTGTTTCCCCAACCTTTTTCGCTTCCTTTAAAGCTTTTTCTGACCAAGAACCAGTCAAGACGTAATCCGCACGTTTACCATCTTTCAAGATGTTCATAGGAATCATGGAAAATTGGAGGCTGGCTCCGCCTTGTAAAAGAAGAACTTCATAATTTTCAGGAATCTCCATAAGTTCTTTCAATGTTTGAATGGCATGATTGTGAATCTTTTCGAATTCTGCGCTTCTATGGCTTAATTCCATGACAGACATGCCTGAATCCTCGATATTCAACCATTCGTTTTGTGCTCTTTGCAAAACTTCCAAGGGAAGTGCAGCTGGCCCTGCGTTAAAATTACGTGCACGTTTCAATGTATTTTCCTCCTATACTGTAATGTGTGAAAGTATGTAAGACTATTTATATCCTATCAGAAAATGAATTTAAATTGGAGGAAAATTTAGAATTATGAATGTGGGAGTCCATGAGGTGCGATTGATTTGGAAGGTTGGAAAAATAGGACCTCTTGTAAAGGTCCTATTTTGATTCAGGCATTCCCTTAACATATGCTTAGGAAGAGGTTATTTAATATGCTGGGAAATGGAGTCGGCAATTTCTTTTAAATCTTCGGGTGTATACTCGCTCGTATGTGTTTTCCACACGGCACCGAACCCATCGTGTTTACCATGTCGTGGAATCAAGTGCATATGGAAATGGAAAACGGACTGCCCAGCTGCTTCACCGTTATTGTTTAAAATGTTCAATCCGACAGGTTGAAATTCCTGTTTCATGGCACGGGAAATTTCCGGTACCACTTCAAATAGATTCTGTGCAATCTCGGGCGTTAATTCATAAATGTTTTCCTTATGTACTTTCGGGATTACCAGTGTATGGCCTTTTGTTACTTGGCTGATATCAAGAAACGCCAGCACATGTTCATTTTCAAATACTTTCGTACTTGGAATATCTCCATCGATAATCTTGCAGAAAATGCAATCGCTCATATAAAACACTCCATTCTCTATTTTGGTTAATCGTACCATAGCTTGTTTCCCCACGAAAAGAAAAAAACATAAAAACAGGATGCAACTAAACGTTGCACCCTGCTTCTTTGAAAAAGGGGGAAGTTGCTTCAATTATAAATTCGCATTAGCATCTAAATTCTCTGCGACAAACACCTCATCTACAATTTAGTAAAATTTTGGTTATCTGTTTAGAGATTCTCCATTCAAAGCAACCATCTCCTATATCTTTAAAGTTAAATCAACTTACAAAGCATATTCGATTATGATTGAATGTTTCTGCTTTTACGTGCAAGAGAACCATCTCCTTGCTCGAAACGATTTAAATAATTTTACTGAAGCTTCTGGTTTAATTCAGTTATACGTCTTTGACTGACACCTCATCTACAATTTGATTGTGAATCAATTGTAATGAAACTTTTGGGCAATTCAGCTTTATACGTCTTTAACTGACACCTCATTTACAATATGATGTGAATCACTTGCAATGACTAACCCCTTCTTCCTTACTTATGATGGCCGAAATATCGAAAAAATATAATTGGTTATTTAAGGTAATTATAAAATGAGTACACCCGACTATATTAAAACAGGAGAATTTGGTAAAATGGAAAAAAGAACGTTTATATATAGAAAGGATTGTTTATATGTCCTTATTGGAAATTAAGCAACTGGTCGGGGGATACACGAAGACACCCGTATTAAAAGGAATAAGTTTTGATATTCAACCTAATGAACTTGTCGGATTAATCGGACTCAACGGTGCCGGGAAGAGTACGACGATTAAACACATCATCGGGCTCATGGAACCCAAAGGCGGAAGTGTCTCCATTCATGGGAAGACACTTGCCCAAGATCCTGATACATACCGAAAACAATTTACATATGTTCCAGAAACACCAATTTTATATGATGAGCTGACGCTTGAAGAGCATTTGAAGCTGACAGCCATGGCACATGGTATGGAAGAATCCGTGTATAAAGAGAGAATGACCGCTCTTTTGAAGGAATTCCGTATGGAAAAAAGATTGAAGTGGTTTCCGGCCCATTTTTCTAAAGGGATGAAACAGAAAGTCATGATCATGTGTGCCTTTTTGGTCCAACCGTCCTTATATATAGTCGATGAGCCATTTGTAGGTCTGGATCCGCTTGGCATTCAGTCCTTACTTGATTTGATGAAGAAGATGAAGGAGAGTGGGGCGGGAATATTAATGTCAACCCATATCCTGGCGACTGCGGAACGCTACTGCGATTCGTTCATCATCTTACATAATGGGGAAATACGGGCAAAAGGGAATTTAGAACAGCTCCGCGAACAATTTTCGATGCCGGGAGCTACGCTCGACGATCTGTATATCCAGCTGACGAAGGAAGAGAACGGCCATGAATAGCCAAGGCCTTTGGAAGGAAAGGTATATTCTCTACATCCAAGAAATGCAAAAATACCTACGCTACATTTTTAACGGCCACCTCGTTTTCGTAATGGTAATGGTATTAGGCGGACTGGCTTATTATTACAGTGACTGGGTGAAAACACTGGATAGTGATTTTCCGGCTGAGCTTATCATGGCCGTCGTGTTAGGCATCCTTGTGACACGAAGTCCTATCAATACATTCTTAAAGGAACCGGATACCGTATTTTTACTGCCGCTTGAAACGAAGTTGAAAAGCTACTTTAAAAATTCCCTGATACTAAGTTGGTTCATGCAAGGATTTTTGCTATTGATCATGCTGGTCGTGTTCATTCCAATGTATGCAAAAGTTACGGGAGCAAGCGGTAAGGATTTTGGGTTCATTCTGATTGCTTTACTCGTAATGAAGTATTTGAATTTGTCCATGAGGTGGCTGGTGCTGAAATACCAGGATGTCTCCGTGAGCCTTTGGGACTCGCTCATCCGCTTTGTACTCAATGGCGTGTTGCTTTACTTTGTTTGTTCGAAAGCGAATATCCTGTATGTACTTGTCACCCTCATTTTAATGATTGGGTTATATCTGTATTACCGCAATGCAACCAGGAACCTTGTATTGAAGTGGGACCGTTTGGTTGAACTTGAAAACAAAAGGATGACAGCCTTTTACAGAATTGCTAATATGTTCACAGATGTTCCTCATTTAAAGGGGAAGGTTACACGAAGGAAATGGATGGACGGGTTATTGGCCTTCATTCCATACGGAGAGAAATCCACTTACAACTACCTGTATGCCAGAACATTGCTGAGGTCGAATGATTATGTAGGTCTCTGTGTACGGCTGACAGTCATAGGGTCTTTCATTCTGGTGGTGTTTACAAACATCTGGGCCCATTTAATCGTCACTTTCTTATTCCTATTCATGACGGCTCTTCAGCTTTTACCGGTATGGAAAGTGCATGAATGGAAAGTCTGGGTTTCCTTATATCCATTGCCTGCAAAAATGAGGGAAGTGGCAGTCATCAAGTTCATATCGTACTTCCTGTTATTTGAGGCATTAATCTTTTCCTTGACCCTTCTAGTAAAAGGGGAATGGATGTCCACTTTAGCCGTATTGGCCTTAGGGTTCATTTTCATTCTAGGTTTTAAAGGATATGCAACGAAAAAAATTAAAAACTTTTGACTGCGGAGCTGATTTTTTGATAAGAAAAATCAGCTCCGTTTTTTTGTGGGATTTAAAACTAAAATAACACTTGAGGGTATATACATGAAATATGGAGGTGGGGAACATCGAATACGAACAAAGGGCGCTATCTGAACTCGCCTCATGGAAAAAGAAAGTCGACAAGAAGTCAGGCCTGTTTGAACGGGCTTCTAAAAAAGCTCAAATCAAAGTGAACAGTTATATCCCGGCAAAGGTTCATAAAGTTATTTCCGAGAGTATTAGAGGTATGGTAGAGGCTGTTTTATCAGGGTCTAAATATATGTCCAAAGAAAAGAATGTCATGCTATTATCCCTCCAACAAAAAGAAGAGTGGGTAAAAGAAACGATTTCGACCTATCGGAGAACGGCGATTATTGAAGGTGTGGGGACGGGAGCGGCTGGCCTACTGGTCGGATTGAGCGATTTCCCTCTTCTCTTGAGCATTAAGATGAAGCTTTTATTTGAAATTTCCCGGTTGTACGGATTTGATCCAGACCAATATGAAGAACGATTGTTCATTCTTCATGTGTTCCAGATGGCTTTTTCAAGCGAGGAAAAGAAAATGGATACTTTAAGGGTTATACAAAACTGGAATACAGGCAATCACCCTGAAATTAATTGGCAAGATTTTCAGCAAGAATACCGCGATTATATTGACGTGGTCAAAATGCTTCAGCTCGTTCCGGGATTAGGGGCCGCCGTAGGGGCATATGCCAATCATCATTTACTGGAACAGCTCGGGGAAACGGCCATCAATTGCTATCGGATACGGCTTTTAAACTAGTGATGAACCATGAAGGTTGGCAAAAGGTATGGATACTGTAGGTTTTTAATGAAAAATATGGATTCTTATTTGATAAGCAATGTCATCAATATAGGCTTCATTTCATATTATATTTTGAGGTGAAAACATGCCAAGAGTACAGTATCGAAGTTCGGATGTAGATTTAATGGCTAGGATGATGAGGGCAGAGGCCGAAGGTGAAGGGCTCCAGGGGATGTTATATGTCGGGAATGTCATAGTGAATCGTGCTGTAGCAGATTGTTTAGACTTTAAAAATGTTAGAACAATCCCGGAAGTCGTCTATCAGGTTCAAGGAGGGAATTATTCTTTTGAAGCCGTCCAAAAAGGGAATGTATTTTATCAAAGAGCGAGAGATGCTGAAAGAAGATTAGCAAAAAGGAACTTGGAAAGTTGGAGGGAGCACCCAGCGAAATATGCTCTTTGGTACTTTAATCCATCTGCTGCGTGCCCTCCAACATGGTATGACCAACCTTTTACCGGTCAATTTAAAAATCACTGTTTTTATGAACCGATAGCTGGAACATGTGAAAGTGTTTATTCAGGGTAGGTTTTGTTTGATAAAGTATGAAAGGGAACATCCTGGCTAGCAGGTGTTCCCTTTTTTAGATTCATAAGATACGGCTTAGCTGTTATTTGGCGACGGTTCCTTGTACTTTCCTTGGCTGCTTTCTTTGATAGGATACCGCTGCAGTGCCTAAGGTTTTCGCTGCAATGAGCATCGCCTTTTCATCAAAATCGAATAGTGGGTGATGGTGTGGGTAGGTATGGTCTTGTAGAGGCTGGGCACCCGTGAAGAAGAATGTTCCCTTAACTTTCTGTAAATAATAGGAGAAGTCCTCCCCTGTCATACTAGGCTCTATTTCCTGTAGAGTGTGAATTTCTTTGATGGAGCTGGAGCTCTCTACAAGAAATGCAGTTTCCTCTACATGCGTGACAACTGCAGGGTACCCTAGGTGAAATGCATAGTCATAGGTGCAATCGGCGGTAAGGCAAATACCCTTGGTGATTTTCTCTATTTCAGCACTGATGAAAGAGCGGACATCCTCTTTGAATGTTCGGACTGTCCCAACTATTTTTGCTTTGTCAGCGATGACGTTAAAGGCATTATCGGCGACGAACGAACCGACGGTGACGACGGCTGAATCAATCGGGTTGATGCGCCGACTGACGATTTGCTGTAAAGCGACAACTAGCTGTGAGGCAGTTACAATGGCATCCCGTGTATTATGCGGCTGGGCTCCATGTCCTCCTTTACCTTGTATCGATATTTCAAAACGGTCGGCTGCCGCCATTAACGGTCCGTATGCATATTGAAGGGTTCCGGTTGGGGCTGTAGCCCATAAATGGGTTCCGAAAATGACGTCCACTCCATCCAAACATCCAGCTTCAATCATCGATTTAGCCCCTCCTGGAGCATATTCTTCCGCATGTTGATGGATAAAGACATATTCACCTTCAAGTTCATCTTTTAGTGTATGCAAGGTTTTTGCTAGAACGAGAAGAGTTGCTGTATGACCATCATGTCCACATGCATGCATGACACCAGAGACGGTTGACTTGTAAGGAACGTCTTTTTCATCCTGGATAGGAAGACCGTCAAAGTCGGCTCGTAGGGCAACGGTCTTGCCTTCTTTTCTGCCATAAACTCTTGCGACTACCCCATTCCCTCCGATGTTGGTTTGAACATCGATTCCTAAACCCCGATAAAAATTGGCGATAAAGGCAGCTGTTTTCGTTTCGTGAAAGGACAGCTCGGGATGTTGGTGAAGGTGTCTTCGGATTGATACCATTTCCTCGTAGGACTCTTCAAGAAGAACCAGTAATTGATGAATCATCGAAAACCTCCCAAAGATTGGATTATTTGTAAAAATAGTATAACATAAACCTAGCGGATAATAGGTGAAGGTGTATATAAAGGAGTATGTATCATGATTAAGTATACAAGGGTAGCCATCATACTGATTTGTTTAGTTGTATTCATTCTGTTCATGAATGAAGTGCAACGAGGAAATACAGTATCCTTCGACAATAATATTTCGAAGATTTTTACCGGTGTGGCAAATACATATTGGCTGCCTTTTTTTAAGACAATCACTTACCTGGGATCATCCATTTTCATTGGTTGTGGCAGTGTGGTACTTGTTCTATTTCTATGGTTTATAAAGAAGGACTACTGGGCGATGGCAATCGTTTCGATAGGAGTAGCCGGAGGGGATCTTATAAAAAGGACCCTAAAGAATTTCATTCAAAGAGATCGACCAGAACATAGCTTGGTGGAAGCGCAGGGCTTCAGTTTTCCTAGCGGGCATTCCATGGTAGGAATGATCTTTTTTTGCATGGTTGCCTATTTCATCCTTAAAGAAATAAAGTCTACATCACTCAAATGGGCTGTGCGCTCTGGCTTTCTGTTTCTGGTACTGCTCATAGGGATGAGCCGAATCGCCCTTGGAGTCCATTTTCCTTCTGATGTCCTCGCAGGCTACGCTTTAGGATTGGCGTATGGCATATGCTGCCTTTCGGTCTATCAGTGGTTGAAGCAGAAAGAAGGTGGAGAAAATGCCAGCACTTAATATATTTTTTGGCTTGTGTATTCCTTTCGGTCTCATGATAGATACGGCATATCATAACGAAAAGGCCAACTACATTCATGAGTTGGCCTTTTCGGTTATATTGATGGGGTGACGTTTATTCGTTGGAATCCTTCACTAAAGTGTACTGGGTCATATAGGCTTCACCTGAGAACATCTTTTGGCTTGAATTCGTTACAGGAGTGGAACCGTTATTATTAAAGGCTTCCTTAAAGGAGCTTGAATTCTTCCAACTTAAAAAGTTGGCTTGCTTTTCCCAAATGGTAAGGATAATGTACGTTTCGGAATGGATCGGTCTTAAGATCCGAAGGGCGACAAGGCCGGGCTCTCTTGCGATGGAATCGGCGCTGTTTTTGAAACGGTGTTCAAATACAGGACGTCCTTCTTCACTGACCGGGATATTGTTCATGACGACATATCCACTTTCCGGTAGGTCGCCGGTACCGTCCACTACTTCGTATTTGCGTGGCGAAGCGAAAATCGTTTTCTTTGTTGTTTCATGCAAAAGCACCGTAGTTTCAGCATTTTGCATGAGTAGTATTTTTTCAGATGGATGTTTATCTTTTTTTATTTTCAGAAAATCGAATGTGCCTGATGTGATGAATATATTCATATTTTACCCTCCAGTAGTTAATAGTAGTCCCTATACCCATTTTACCCAAGGGGTAATGTTTTTACCATTTACCCTTTGTTAAGTTGCTATTAATCATTTTGTCACTTCTTTAGAAAAATCTTTTTTCGAAAAAAGTCGAATTTCTGACAAATAATTAGGTTCGCTATACTTCTATATTAGAAAAAGCTATAGTTTAAGCAGTTACGATTTGAAAAACAACTACCATCTGATATTCTATGTAAGAGATACATAAAAAATGGAACGTTGAGTGCTTGAAAGGTGGATATTAATGAGTATGGAAATTAAGAATGATACTTTTTTGAAAGCAGCTAGAGGAGAGAAAACGGATCACGTGCCGGTCTGGTATATGCGTCAAGCAGGCCGTTCCCAGCCTGAATACCGTAAACTGAAGGAAAAGTATTCTCTTTTTGAAATTACACATCAGCCAGAGTTATGCGCTTTTGTAACTAGATTGCCTGTTGAACAGTATGATGTCGATGCAGCAATTTTATATAAAGATATTATGACACCGCTACCAGCATTGGGCGTGGATGTAGACATTAAATCAGGCATAGGTCCGGTTATTTCCAATCCAATCCAATCATTGAGAGATGTTGAAAAATTAGGTGAATTGTCACCAGAAGAAGACATTCCATATGTATTGGATACGATTAAATTATTGACGACCGAACAATTGTCTGTGCCATTGATAGGGTTTTCTGGTGCACCATTTACGATTGCTTCCTATATGATTGAGGGGGGCCCTTCGAAAAACTATAATAAAACGAAAGCTTTTATGTATTCTGAACCAAAAGCATGGTTTGCCTTGATGGATAAGTTGGCAGACATGATCATCGTCTATGTGAAGGCTCAGATTACAGCGGGCGTTAAAGCCGTCCAAATCTTTGACTCATGGGTAGGTGCTTTGAATGTCGAGGATTATAGGGTGTTCATCAAACCTATCATGAACCGTATATTTACGACATTGCGTGAGGAAAATGTACCACTTATCATGTTCGGTGTCGGTGCAAGCCACTTGGCGATGGAATGGAATGACCTTCCTATCGATGTGGTTGGACTGGATTGGAGACTGCCTATTTCACAAGCAAGGCAGATGGGCATTCGGAAAACTGTTCAGGGTAACCTCGATCCGGCGATTCTACTGTCCTCATGGGATATCATTGAAGAACGGACCAAACAAATCCTTGATCAAGGCATGGAGCAGGACGGGTATATCTTCAATCTTGGACATGGGGTATTTCCTGATGTGAATCCGGATACATTGAAGAAATTGACTGCTTTTATCCATGAATATTCTTCCAGTAAGAAAAAAGGCTGAGCGGAACATTTGCTCCGAGTTCGTTAAAACACAAGAGAATGACTGAAACTTTTAAAAGAGGTGTAATTTCATGACAAAGAAAAAAATGGGTCTTTTAGTTATGGCATACGGAACTCCATATACCGAAGAGGATATTGAAAGGTATTATACGCATATCCGTCATGGGAGAAGACCAAGCGAAGAATTGATCGATGATCTTAAAGGTAGATATAAAGCAATTGGTGGATTGTCCCCTTTAGCAAAGATTACAGCCGGACAAGCTGAAGCACTTGAAAAGCAATTGAATTCGATTCAAGATGAGATTGAATTTAAGGCATATTTAGGCCTAAAGCATATCGAGCCTTTCGTTGAAGACGCGGTTCAGCAAATGCATGAGGATGGAATCACGGAAGCAATCAGTATTGTATTGGCTCCCCATTTCTCAACCTTTAGTGTGAAGTCTTACAATGGACGTGCACAGGATGAAGCAGCTAAATTCGGCATGAAGATTCAGTCCGTTGAAAGCTGGTACGATGAGCCTAAGTTTATCCAGTATTGGGTGGACCAATTAAAAGACGTAATTGGTAAAATGACTTTAGAAGAACGTGATAATTTCGCCTTGGTCGTTTCGGCCCACAGCCTTCCGGAGAAGATTTTACAATTGGGAGATCCATATCCGAAACAACTTGAAGAGACAGCAAAATTAATTGCCGAAGGTGCAGGAGTTTCAAATTATGCAGTGGGTTGGCAAAGTGCCGGACAGACACCAGAGCCTTGGCTTGGTCCTGACGTACAAGATCTAACGAGAGATCTTTATCATGAAAAAGCGTTCAAGGCTTTCATTTACATTCCTGTTGGGTTTGTGGCGGAGCACCTTGAGGTCCTTTACGATAATGACTATGAATGTAAAGTGGTGACTGAAGAAATTGGCGCTGGATACTACCGCCCTGATATGCCAAATGTAAAACCGGCATTTATCGATGCGTTGGCTACCATTGTTTTGAATAAGCTAGATGAGAAGTAATTTCTAAAAACAGGGCGATGTATGGTGAATAAGCCTATGAATGCGATTGCCATAATCGGCTGAGGGTTAACCAGACCTGCTTCAGCTTATAATCTACAAAAAGTTGAAGCAGGAAGGGCCTTCCTCATGAAGCTGTCTTAATTTGGAGCTGACCCCCGCTAGAGTTTAACGGGCTAGGCTAGCAATAATAGGTACGAGAAAATCCTACTCTGAAATTCTTAAAGAATTGTTTGTCTTCAGGTTGCTAGTCACCTCGGTGGCATTCAATGCAGACACATTTCTCTAGGGAGTTATTTGGTAGTGGCTTTGTGGTGTCCAGAAACAGATGTCAATTCCTTGACCTGCTGTATACCCAAAGGCATTGGTCTCGTATGATATCTTCACAAGGTTACTGTTTTATTCATTCATCATTATATCCGAGATGTTCTAAGAAGCGTTTTGAAGTAATTAGATTGAATAAGAAGAGATGTTTTGGTAAGATAGAATAGAATTTATTGACCGTTTCTTTATTTTGGTCAGATTTGGGGTGAGGAATGTCTGTTGATCGCAAGAAGTTGATACTGGAAGCTGCTACTAAGTCCTTTTCACTTTTTGGATATAAAGCAACGACGATGGATCA
Organism: Peribacillus sp. NPDC097675; assembly: GCF_050277655.1. Lineage (NCBI taxonomy): Bacteria > Bacillati > Bacillota > Bacilli > Caryophanales > Bacillaceae > Peribacillus > Peribacillus sp. NPDC097675. The sequence continues at coordinate 40,089 of NZ_JBNNSK010000003.1, forward strand.
AGTGGCTAAAATAGCTAATGTGGGTAAAGGCACGATCTATACCTTTTATAAGAATAAGGAAGAGTTGTTTAAAGAGATTGTCCAACGGATGATAGAGGAAATGAAGTATGAAGCTGAACAATCCTTCGATCAAGAATTAACCTTCTTTGAAAATTTACATAGGGCTATGTATCGCATCTTGGAATTTAGGCAGGAACATCAACTTTCCTTAAAACTTCTCCAGGAAGAAAGGGAGATTGGTACGCCGGCCGTTCAAGATATGGTGAATGAAATGGAAGAAGCCATTGTGTCATATATTAAAGAAAAACTAAAAGCTGCGATTGAAAAGGGAGATATTCAGCACTGTGATCCAGAGATAACGGCTTTCCTCATGTTAAAAATGTATCTTGCCCTCATTTTTGACTGGGAAAGGAACCATGCCCCATTAGGGAAAGAAGAAATAGCTGAATTATTCAAAGTATATTTATTTAAGGGATTATCAGCTACTTGATAATTCTTTTTTTTTGTTTTTTGACTTCGTGACTGTACCAATTTCAGAATAAACAGATAAAAAAGACGTTTTCCTCACTCGGAAACGTCTTTTTTATCTGGGGATAAGATTTTGATTGGAAAGTGGATGTGTAAACACTTAGACTATCATTCTCCAGAAAGGCAATGACTACACTGGTTTCCGTAACATTCATGTTGTTCTTCTACCTTTTTTCCACATTCCACACAATGTTTTGGAGGTAAGTTTTTAAAGAACTCAACGCTACTTTGAATCATAATCGTCATCTCCTTAATTTTTGTATTAATCTGATTTCTATAAACCAATTGTATTATAACAGTTTATTTTTGTCAACTCATGTTTTATAACATATATGAAAAAGATGAAATGAGAGTTGGAATAGTTTATATTTATGGAGAAGTCATGAGAGGATAAAGGAGTGCCAAAGATGAAAATCACCGTAATTGGCTGCTGGGGCGGCTACCCAGCTAAAAATGAGGCAAGTTCCGGCTATTTGCTTGAATATGAAGATTTTCGCATTCTGCTCGATTGTGGAAGCGGTGTCTTATCGCAGCTACAAAATCACATGAAACCGGGAGAACTTGATGCGGTTGTCTTATCACATTATCACCCAGACCATATAGCGGATATTGGTGTCTTACAACATGCCGCACTAATAGAGCAAATATTAGGCAGTGAAAAAAAGACCATGCCTATTTATGGGCATGATTTGGATGCTATGGAATTCGAAAAGCTGACCTATAAAGATATTACAAAGGGAGTGGCCTATTCTGCCGATAAACCTTTGAAGATAGGTCCATGCACGTTTACCTTCATGAAAACAAAGCATCCAGTCCCGTGCTTTGCCATGAGGATCGAGGCTGAAAATCGTGCCCTTGTCTATACGGGTGACAGTGCCTATATGGATGAACTGGCCGAATTCGCTAAGGATGCAAACGTTTTATTATGTGAAAGCAATTTTTACAGCGACATGGATAGTTCAAAGGCTGGTCATATGACTGCAAGGGAAGCGGGCATGCTTGCAGATAAAGCAGATGCGCAACTTTTGCTGTTAACCCATCTTCCACATTACGGGGATCTCAATCAACTTAAACAAGAGGCTTCCGAAGTTTTTAAGCGAGAAATATCTATAGCCAAAAGCAATCTTGAATTTCAATTATAAATGTTACATAAACAAATGGATGAAGATGCCACGAGGGGGAGCTACATTGCTTTTTATTGATAATAAAGGAATCACTGATCCACAGATTAATTTAGCTATCGAGGAATATGCACTTAAACACCTGGATATTGATGAAACCTACCTACTATTCTATATTAATCGTCCTTCGATTATTATCGGAAGAAATCAAAATACGATTGAGGAAATCAACTCTGATTATGTTGATGAAAATGGGATTACTGTCGTCCGTCGTCTTTCAGGTGGAGGCGCGGTTTATCATGATTTGGGGAATCTCAATTTTAGCTTCATCACGAAAGATGATGGGGACAGCTTTCATAATTTCAAAAAATTCACTGAGCCAGTCGTTCAAACGCTTGAGAAATTGGGAATCCATGCCGAATTGAGCGGACGTAATGATATCCTCGCTGAAGGGAAGAAAATATCAGGTAATGCGATGTTTTCAACGAAAGGCAGGATGTTCAGCCATGGTACATTGCTGTTTAAATCGGAAATGGACCATATCGTTTCAGCTCTGAAGGTGAAAAAAGATAAAATTGAGTCAAAAGGAATAAAATCAATCAGAAGCCGCGTTGGCAATATTGCCGATTTCCTAAAAGAGCCAATGTCAGTGGAAAAATTCCGTTCGTTCCTTCTGAATAATATTTTCGAAGATAATGAAGTCATTCCGGAGTATATTTTAACAGAGGACGATTGGAAAAAAATCCATGAAATTTCTAAGGAAAGATATCAAAATTGGGAATGGAATTATGGGAAATCCCCCAAATTCAACGTACAGAATTCACATAGATTCCCTGTGGGGTCAGTGGATATACGTCTTGAAGTAAACAAGGGGATCATAGGGAATTGTAAAATTTATGGTGACTTCTTCGGAGTCGGGGAAGTTACGGACATAGAACAAAAGCTTATGGGTATTCGCTATGAAAAGGAATCAATCAATCGCGTGTTGGATGAAATTGATGTCCATCATTATTTTGGTAATGTAACAAAAGAAGAAATCCTAGCGCTTATTTATTAGGTGGTTTTCAAAAGCCATTCCATATTAGGGAATGGCTTTTGTGTATAAAAATGACAATAATTTCTTCAAATTGGATAAAATTGTTGATGTTGGTTCTCTCTTTTAATATAATAAAACTGTATTTAGTTTGCGTTAAAAATGAATGACTACTCATTCATGATGTTTATACAGGGGGAGGGAGAACGATGAATTTATCTCAACAACTTCATCAAACGGCTTTAATAAAGGCTGATAAGCCAGCTTATTATTTTATGGACCAATCTACTTCATATAGAGAACTGGATGCGGCGGTCTCAAAGTTTGCAGACGAACTACATAAGCTTGGTGTCTCAAAAGGTGATAATATTGCCTTGCTTTTAGGTAATTCTCCACATTTCATTATTTCGATGTATGGTGCTTTGCGTACAGGAGCGACCGTTATACCTGTAAATCCCATTTACTCACCAGATGAGATTGGGTATATCCTGAATAACGGCGACGTAAAGGTAGTGGTGGCTTTAGATAAGCTTTTACCATTATTGGAAAAGATGAATCCCATTCTTTCGAGTGTTGAGAATTATGTCATTTGTGAAACGCAACCGGATAATGGGGATAGTAGCAAACTTAATATTTACCCTAAAATGAAATCGTTTACAAGAATGTTGGCTACGGGGGAGGTTCAGTTTAAAGGACCAGATTTAGATCCTGAAGACACAGCCATCATTCTATATACTTCGGGAACTACAGGAAAGCCGAAAGGTGCCATGCTCTCCCACAAAAATATCTATTCCAATGCACACGATACGGGTGAGTACTTGAATATTACGGAAGAAGACCGAGTTGTTACTACGTTGCCCATGTTCCACGTATTCAGTTTGACTGTTGTCGTGAATGCGCCATTATTGAAGGGTGGAACATTGTTAATCGTTCCTCAATTCAGTCCGAAGGAAATTTTCAGGCTAATCAAAAAATATGAAGCAACCGTTTTTGCAGGCGTTCCTACCATGTATAATTTCTTGCTTCAATATCCTGAAGGAACAGCTGAAGAACTTGAATCGTTACGTTTTTGCATTTCAGGAGGTTCGGCTTTGCCTGTATCCCTTCTTGAATCATTCGAGAAAAAGTTCAATGTGAATATTTCAGAAGGTTATGGTTTATCAGAAGCTTCTCCTGTTACATGCTTCAACCCTTTGGATCGTCCAAGAAAAGCCGGCTCGATTGGGACGAACATCTTGAATGTTGAAAATAAAGTTGTGAATGAACTAGGAGAAGAAGTGGAGATTAATGAAGTTGGGGAGTTAATTGTCAGAGGGCCCAACGTGATGAAGGGGTATTACAAAATGCCTGAAGAAACGGCTGCCACTTTAAAAGATGGCTGGCTTTATACAGGTGACTTGGCCCGCATGGATGAAGAAGGTTATTTTTTTATTGTGGACCGTAAAAAGGAATTAATCATTGTTGGTGGATTTAACGTTTATCCAAGAGAAGTGGAAGAGGTTCTCTATGCTCATCCCGAAGTGGTCGAGGCAGCAGCGATAGGTGTACCAGATCCCAATCAGGGTGAAGTCGTTCAATGCTTTGTCGTGAGGAAAACCGATATGTTATCCGAAGAAGAATTACTTGCCTATTGTTTAGAACATTTGGCTAAGTATAAAGTTCCGAAAAAAATTGAGTTTATAGACGAGCTCCCGAAAAATACGACAGGAAAGATTTTGCGCCGTAGTTTAAAAACTCATGTAACCCAAGCTTGAATGATACCTTCAAGAAAAGGAGACAATTGCCGTAGGGGGCGATTGTCTCCTTTTTTGTACAGACAACTTTGAAGGAAAAGCATAAATTAGAGGAAGTGAGCCTTTATCTTGCTTATTCTTTTAAAAAGCGATAAGATGGTTATTAAAAATTTCCCTAGATGAGAGGAGAAGAGGAAGAATGAGAGATGTAACACTATTAGATATATTCAACCATCCGATTGCTCAAAAATACTTGAACCGCTCAGGGTTGGCCCACGCTATAGCGGTGTCATACCATGCATTTCATCTAGCGAAAGAATACAACGTGGATCCGGATATCGCTGCCAAAGCTGGACTCTTACATGATATGGGCCATTTCACATGGTACAGCAATGGGAAATGGGATTATGACATGTACAAAAAAAATGATATCCATCCAATTAAAGGGGCTGAGAGAGCTCATAAATTGTTAATCCGGCTTGGTGAAAACCCGATTAAAGCCAAGACGACTTCCCTCGCGATTCTATTTCACACCGATTCATTTTTACCTTCAAATGATATAACCCGAACACCACTTCAGCAGGTCGTCAAATGGGCCGATGAAAAAGATGAGGAAGAAGGCGGAAATCACCATTACCGAAAAATTGATTTCCTACGTGCAAAAGAAAGCATTATTCAATTAGATAAACTCATTGATGAAGAAGAAAGAAAAAAGCTATCATCCTAAATCATCATGGATGGTAGCTTTTTTCATGTAGAAATATTCGAGTCTTGTGTTTAGTGTCAAACTTTAAAGTTTCGAATTTCCCTTTCCCAATGGGAATGGACGAGAAGGTGATCCACTTTGTTCCGCCATGCGTATGGCTTATTCGACTTCTTTCATTATGGCTTTATAGACATCGTCTTTATCGAAATTATACTCACCCATGCCGAAGACCTTAACGACATGATTATCCGCATCGAGTAAATAAGTGGCCGTACTATGAACGAACTTACCGGTTCCGGAATCCCGAAAAAGAAAATCGAATTGATCTGTTAGCTTTTTAGTGTCCATTGACGTCCCACGTAAAATCTCCCAACCGTCTGTTTCATTTATATCAAATGCCTTAGCGTAAGTTTTTATTTTATCGGGTGTATCCATTTCTGGATTGAAAGTGATGGTCAAAAACTCCACTTTATCCCCAAAAATATTTTGCTTAACAAGCTTATCCCGAATCTTTTGCATTTGATAGGTGGTATTTGGGCATATATCTGGACAATCGAGGTACATGAATTCTAATAGGCGAACTTTGGGTTTTAAATCGGAGAAGCTGTATGTGCCTCCGTCATGCGTATTCATCACTAAATCTTCAGGAAATTCCATTTTGGACTGGCGATACTCTGTAAAATAATAGATACCTGATCCAATCCCGATTACTAATAAAGCAGTGAATATAATATAAATTTTCTTCATGCGTATCTGTCACCCCGAGTCAATTTAAATAGATTGATATCTTCACTATACAGGATGATTTTCCAAAACAAGGTATGAAATCGGGAGAAATAATGAACATTTATGGACATTTATATGAAGGGAACGAAATACGGTTCTAACCTGTCCATTTTGGATTAAACTATATAAGGCAGGTTTGTTTTAAAGGAGGGGGCTTCATGGTTAGGAAATGGGCTGGGAGAGCGATTCTTTTATATCTCCTTTTTGTGGCAGTGATGTATTGGTATATATTCTATGGTGCAGACACTTCGATTCCTCAGGCTTTACGTGGCACTGCAGCTGACCCCGCAGAGTTTTTGAACGCTAGGGAGCTCAAACTCAGTGAGGATTATTCAGGGCTGCGAAACTTCATATTTTTCGTTGCGACCCCTTATGAATGGCTGTTGTATTTTTTCATCATGCTATTCGGATTTTCAAGGTATTTTGAAAAATCAGCTTTGACTATTAGTAAACGAAAAGGACTGCAAACGACCATTTATTTATTTTGGCTTTCATTGATTTCTTATGTAGCGATGTTTCCAATCAGTTTCATAGGCTATCAAATGAGTAAAAGTTATCATATAAGTACCCAGAGCTTTTCATCATGGATGAAAGACGATATCATCGATTTTTGGGTGAATTTTGGGACGATGCTCATCATCGTTTCCGTTCTATACTGGCTGATGAAAAAAAGTGCAAAGAAATGGTGGCTTTATGCTTGGCTGTTATCGATTCCATTTACCTTGTTCCTCATGTTCGTCCAACCGGTCTTGATTGATCCCTTATATAATGATTTTTATCCACTGAAAAATAAGGAGTTAGAAACGGAAATCTTGGCACTGGCCGGACAAGCGGATATCCCGGCTGAACATGTTTATGAAGTGAATATTGCAGAGAAAACGAATTCCCTGAATGCCTATGTAACGGGGATAGGCTCGAATTCCAGAATCGTTCTTTGGGATACGACCTTAAATAGGCTTGACGAAGACGAAATCCTTTTCATCATGGCACATGAAATGGCCCATTATGTGGAAAAACATATTTACATCGGAATAGCAGGTTATATCGTCATGACATTGGTCGGTTTATGGTTGACGGCAAAAATCATGAATTACATCATTGGGCGATGGGGACGCTTGATTAAAGTTCAATCAATGGACAGGATTTCTTCGTTGCCTTTATTCCTCTTGATTACCTCCGTGTTGCTGTTTGTTTCCAGCCCGCTTTCCAATTACGTTTCCCGTTATCAGGAAACGAGAGCGGACCGTTATGCCATTGAAATGACAGGAGACCATGAATCGGCCATCACTTCCTTCCAGGAGCTCACGAGATCAGGGCTAAGTCAGGTAAATCCCCCTATCTTAGTCAAATGGCTTCGTTATTCCCATCCCACCATGCTGGAGAGGATATCAACGGTGGAAAATGAAGAAATGAATGATGACTGAAAGCTAGCCTCATAAGCTAGCTTTTTTTCTTGCCTAATTTTAAGAAAAGTGGGAATCGATGGTTCATTTTCAGAAAAAACTATCATTTTATAAATATTCCGTTCTCTACTATAATAAATTAAAATTCCCAGAGCGTTTTTAAGGAGAGCATCTATGTATAATATACTTTTAATCACGTTAGGATCGGTGCTTGTTGCCTTGGCCTATAACTTATTCTTGATTCCACATTTGATTCTCAGCAGCGGACTTAGTGGAATTGCCATTATGTTAGGAATCATCACCCCGTTAAATACAGGGGTTTTGAATTTCTTATTAAATCTGCCATTACTTATTCTGGGATATCTAAAATTGGGAAGACGTTTCATCTCATTTACAATCTTGTCGGTTGTGGTCATTTCGGTCAGTTTGTATATTATACCTGTATACGGAGTTTCCTCTGAGCCAATATTATCTTCTTTATTCGGAGGGGTCATTTCTGGTATCGGTATCGGCATTATCTTTCGTGCTTCAGGTTCATCGGGAGGATTCGATATCATTGCGATGCTCTTGGCTAAGAAGAGAGACTTCCCCCTTGGTACCTTACTTTCAGTGATGAATGCGATCGTGGTGATTGTCTCCGGCTTTAGGTTTGGATGGGATGCCGCATTATACACATTGATTTCGATTTATGCAGCAGGTAAAGTGATAGATACCATTCATTCGAATCATATCAAATTAACTTTAATGATTGTGACGAAAAAAGGCGATGAAGTGAAAGAACGGTTACTGGCCAATCTATATCGCGGCATTACGGTCATGGATGGGGAAGGAGCCTATTCGGGTGAACGGAGCAAAGTGTTGATGACGGTCATTACACGTTACCAGTTAACCGATGTGAAGGCGATGATAAAAGAAGTGGATCCACAAGCCTTCGTTAATATTACCGAAACGACTGAGGTCATGGGAATGTTTCATAAAGAATGATGACGAATTTAAAAGCCTCCCGTATCAGGGAGGCTTTTTCTAAGGTATTTCATTCATAATTTGATTAATTTCCAAACTGTTTCAATAAGGCATTCAAATCAGTGCTTAATTTGAGGAATAGAGGTTTGTTCTTAGTATCCAGAGCTTCATCGATTTCCTTTGTAAGGATATTCTTTTTAGTCGTAAGGAACGATTCCATAATGATCATGTCAATTAACATTTCCTGAACGGCTGCATCATTTTTGATTTCCTTCGTTGATAAGGACTTCACTGACTCTGAATATGATTTATCATTTTTCAAAGTAACCACCCCTGACCCTTTTTATTAGTATATGGATTAATGGATATAAAATCAACAGAAAATTTAAAATAATTAGATAAAATGAGTTTGTGTCGTTAAAATGACGAGATGATAAGGCTTGTGAAAGAATTTTTAATTTTTTGTGAACTTGAAGGTAAGTTAGGTGAATTATGCTATTATAGTGGTGAATTTAACCCGTTTTGACTGGGACCGCCCAAAATGGAAAGCTTCAACGATATTAAGAAAGATGGATGGTACTTGATAAATGAAATAGGAAGAGGTGGATGTAATTTGAAGGAAAGCTGTACAGGAATAATCGAAGAATATGAAATTACTCCTTATACACTAATGGTCATGCCGATTAATTATGGAAGTAAGATTTACTCTCGAATCATTGAGTTGGAAGATGAGTTCATTTCTCCGTTCAAGCCCTTGGATATTATCAAGAAAAGCTGTGAGTACTTTGGTTCAAGTTACGGTGGAAGGAAAGATGGTACGAAACAACTCATAAATATCACCCACAAGGCACCCATTGCCATCGATCCGACCAGTTCAATTTTCTTCTTTCCGACTACATCTCCCTTGCGTCCTCAATGCACCTGGTTATCTCATGAACATGTAGTCTCCTTTACGCGACTAGACTCTAAACAGACAACGATCACTTTCAGAAATAGAAAATCATTCGATATCGACGTATCGAGCAGTTCGTTTGAAAACCAATTACATCGGACTTCCTTTTTAAAATCCAAATTGATCCAAAGAATCGAGGAAACCAAAAGAAAATCTTTCTATTTATTTACCGAATCCGACGGCCTAAAAGCGTCAGAAATGATTTCGAAATATCCGTCTCTGAAGTAATCAATCGGGTATTACATGGAAGCGTTATTAGAATTTTCAACAGGTAAGATTTCTCTTCATCTTAAAAATTAAGAAATAAGGCAAAAAATATTTACTAGAACAGTATTCTTTGGTAAAATTTAGCTTTATAGTAGGGATGGAGTGTTGCAACAGTGTACAACAATATGTTTGGGAAAATTGATTCGCTGGAAAGTATAATTAATATGGTACCTATAATTAAAGCGGCAGTTCCCTCTGAATTATCGATAGCCATATGTGATTTAGAAAAGTTCATTGAATATTTCCCTGGTGAAAGAATAAATTTACATATCAAAAAAGGGCAGTTATTGAATCCAGAAGAACCTCTCGCTATAGCATTGAGTCAGGATAAACCATTAAAGTCTGAGGTGCCGGCTGATTTTTATGGTTTTGAATTTACTGGAACAGCCGTGCCTCTTCATGATAAGAATAATCAAGTCATTGGTGGTATAGCCATCCAAATACGTAGGCAAAGTGAACTGAGGTCGATTGCGGATCAAATTTCAGTATCATTGAGTCAAGCCAATGAGAGAATTATTAATATTGCGGAAGGGTCTCATTCATTAGCAGGCGTTTCCACTGAACTTCTAGATTCCTCTCACAAAGCTGGAGAAGATGTTAAAAATACGGATGAAATATTGTCCATGATTAAAAGAGTGGCAACCCAAACGAATTTATTAGGATTAAATGCAGCTATAGAGGCCGCTCGTGCAGGTGAAAAAGGTAAAGGGTTCGAAGTCGTAGCCAAAGAGATTAGGAAGTTTTCCAAAGAAACGGTCACATCTACTCAAATGATCCGTGAAAAATTAGTGCAAATCCAAGAAGTGACGCAACAAATGGGGACATCAATTGAGCGAATAGCTTCTGTGGGTCAAGAGCAGGCGGCTTCCATTGAGGAAATCTCTACTTTTGTAGAAGAAATTAAAAAGATGTCCGATAAGCTCAACAAATATACGGATAAATTATAAAAGGAAGTCAACAGTATTTGTTGGCTTTTTCATTGTTCCTAGAAATAAAGAAGGCTAAATTTTCTCAGTTCTAAATCCCCTTTGAAAAAGGTAATGACATAATATTTCTTCCGTTTTATTTCGGAGACGGGGATTAAAGTAGTTATGGTGCTCTTCGTATCCTTTATATAAAAAGCAATACATAGTAAAAGATTCATCGCTATTTAATTTACTTACCTTGATATTCTCCTTCCGCAAGTAGCGTCGTACCTCAACAAGGTCTTCTTGGACGGATTTTAGAGCGCGTTCGATAAGCTCTAAATAGGGCCTTTTTAATTTAAAAGGACTTAATTCGATGACCTTGAGATCCCGGTTTAAGACTGTAATCACCATGGGAAGGTAGATGGCTTTTTCAATCATATTTCGGTCATCCTCTGGTATGCGGGTCATCTTGACCGCCCCTTTCTAATAAACGTTTTCTTATGTTATGTATGTTAGAACAGAAATAGAACACTTGTTCTTGTTATATCCTAACTGAATCATATTTGATATGCAAGCGGTTTTCCCACTCGCGTGAAATTTTTGTTAATAAGATTATGATTTCCTGAGATAGGGAAAGTATGATGATAGATGGGCATTTATTCTTGCAATTTAAGGGGAAAGTGTTATATCTAAAATAGGACGGATTTTTTATTAAGAGACGCTGCTTGAATAGAAAGCAAGCCGAGGGAGATAGTCATGAATCTTGATGCGGTACTTGAGTGGATAACACTTGAACATATATCAGAACTTATTAAGCAATACCGTTCATTCGGTCCAATTCCTGGTATTTTATTGCCAATGCTAGAAGCCTTTTTGCCATTTTTGCCATTGGTTGTTTTTGTCGTAGCCAATGCTACCGCTTTTGGCCTATGGTGGGGATTTTTATTTTCCTGGATAGGAGCGATAGCTGGTGCGTTTCTGATTTTCTTAATCATTAGAAGATACGGCCAGATGAGGTTCTTTCGCTTTCTTCAAAAACATAAACGGGTACAAAGGTTGATGAATTGGGTGGAAAGCCATGGTTTCGGTCCGTTATTTCTCTTGCTTTGTTTCCCTTTCACGCCATCTGCCATCGTTAACATCGTGGCAGGACTTTCAAAGGTAAGCACGTTACAATATGGACTGGCAGTAATTGGCGGGAAAGCAGTGATGATTTTTACAATCAGTTTTGTTGGTTATGATATAGTATCGCTTATTCATAAGCCAGTACGTACAGTGATTGTCGGAATCATTATCTTCATCCTATGGTTTGTAGGAAAAAGATTAGAGGTGCGGTTAAATAAAAGCATGAAGAGGGAGGAAGGGAAATAAACGATACAAGCAGTAGGGTATGGAGAATAGAGAATCACCCGCCTGATGAAAGTATCTATTGTGGATATTGCGGTTTTTTGCCAAACGGGAATAGGCCTTCTAGAGGTTAATGGTTATATAAAAGGTAAGAAAGTGACTGAAGGAAGGGGTATCGGGAGACTGAAGGTACAGTCAATCCAAGATATTGGCCAATCCTCTTGATTTTAAAGTAAAGTACTGCAGGAGCCTGGATAAGAAGGGCTTTTTTCTTTTGTTTTAAATACGAACGTACGGTTGGTGTTTTTCATTGCATAAGGGTAAAATTAAAGGAAAATAATCATAAATGGAAAAAGAAACGTATCAAAAAGTAGACGGCATTTCTGGTATGATGGGTCTAGATATAATGAAGTAAAAGGGGGGAAACAGATGTCACTCCGTTTTTTAATGGGAAGGTCGGGCACAGGTAAAACGTCAAAGGTCTTGGACGAAATTCGCACCAGCTTATTGGAAGACCCTGAAGGCGATCCGATCATCTATCTTGTTCCTGATCAGATGACATTTTTATCCGAATATAAATTAATCAAAACACCAGGTCTCGAAGGAATGATTCGAACGCAAGTTTTCAGCTTTAGCCGGTTAGCATGGCGCGTTCTCCAGGAGACAGGTGGCATGAGCCGAATCCATTTGGACAGTGTTGGCGTTAATATGCTGATACGTAAGATTATGGAGGATAAAAAAGATGATCTGAAAATGTTCCGGCGATCGGCTGATAAGCAGGGATTCGTTGCCCAGATGGAACAAATGCTTGCCGAATTCAAGCAGTACTGCATCGAGCCAGGTGACATTCGGAATTACTTGGAGGAAAAATCACCAGGTGGTAGTGGAATACAGGATAAATTATACGATCTTGAGCTTATCTATCAATCATTTGAGGATGAAATGATCGGCAAATATTTAGATTCAGAGGATTATTTTACTTTACTGATAGAAAAAATGGCAGAGTCCACTTATATAAAAAATGCGGATATCTATATGGATGGTTTTTACAGTTTGACACCACAGGAATTAATGATTGTGGAAGAAATGATGAAGCTATGTAAAAGTGTAACGATTGCGTTGACACTCGATCAACCCTATCGGCAATTTGCTCCGGATGATCTGCACTTGTTCAGGCAAACGGGGAATCTATATCATCAACTTTATCAAGCGGGACAAAGAACGGGGATATTTATTGAGGAAGACCACATTTTAAGCAACGCGGCGAAATTCGAGAATCCTGGGATAAAACATCTTGAAACTCATTTTGCCCATCGTCCTGCGCAAAAGTATGATCAGCCATCTGGTGTAACGATTGCCCAGGCTGTTAATCGTCGAGCAGAGATTGAAGGAGTGGCTCGGAATATCTTGACGCTTGTCAGACAAGAACAGTGCCGTTTTCGGGATATTGCGATTTTGGTTCGCAATGGGGCCGCATACGGAGATATTCTACAAACGGTTTTCCGTGATTATCAAATCCCGCTTTTCATCGATTCCAAACGCACGATGCTCAATCATCCATTGATTGAACTGATAAGGTCGACATTGGAAGTCATCAATGGATTTTGGCGCTACGAACCGGTTTTTCGGGCAATTAAGACAGAACTTCTATTTCCCCTGCAACAAAGTCATGACCGAATGCGTGAACAGGTGGATAAGCTTGAAAATTACGTGCTTGCCAGAGGGATTAAGGGGGCTGGGTGGACAACGAAGGATCGTTGGACATATCGTCGATTCCGTGGCTTGGAGCTCGAGGACCGTCCCCAAACGAGTAAGGAAATGCAACTGGAGCAAGAGCTCAATGATTTGAAGCAATTATTTACAGAGCCTATTATTAAGCTATCAAAACGTTTGAAAAAAGCTATGAATGGACGGGAATTGTGCGAGGCCCTTTATTTATATTTGGAAGAATTGCATATACCGGAAAAATTGGAGAAATTGAAACTTGAAGCAGAAGAGGACGGCGATCTGGTTTCAGCTAGGGAGCATGAACAATCGTGGAATGCGGTTGTGGATTTGCTTGATCAATTCGTGGAACTGTTAAGTGAACAGGAAATCTCCTTGAAACAGTTTGCGATCATTATTGAAGCAGGTCTGGAATCTTTGGAATTTTCCTTAGTTCCACAGGCAATCGATCAAGTTCTTGTCGCTAATCTTGACCTTTCTCGACTGGATGACGTGAAGGCTGCTTTCGTTATTGGTCTGAATGAAGGGGTTTTACCGGGAAAAGCCGTTTCTGATGGAGTGTTTTCCGATAGTGACCGCGAAAAGCTATTGGCGAGTGGGCTTGATGTTGCGCCGAGTTCGAAAATTCGTCTTCTGGATGAGGAATTCACGGCGTATAAAGCATTCACTACACCGTCAACATCTCTTTATTTATCATATCCTCTTGCTGATGAAGAAGGAAAAGCCCTTCTGCCTTCCTCCTATTTAAAAAGAGTGAGAGATGTATTGCCGCATGTGTCCGAGGCTTTTTATATGAACGATCCATCCGACCTGCCTGCTGAGGAACAGGTGAAATATGCAGCGAACCATGAGGTGGCCCTGTCTTATCTAGCTGCGCAATTGCAGCTGAAAAAACGGAACTATCCGATCCATCCACTTTGGTGGGATGTATATAATGCCATCATGGAGGATGAGATGGTTGGACCGACCGCAACGAAGGTCCTGTCGAGTCTTTTTTACCAAAATAAAACGATGAAACTGTCTGAGGAAACGAGTAAGCAATTATACGGTGAAACCATTCTAACCAGTGTATCGAGAATGGAGATGTTCAACAGCTGTCCGTTTTCCCATTATGCCGCTCATGGTTTGAAATTAAGGGAACGTCAAGTTTTCCGACTGGATGCACCGGATATTGGTGAAATGTTCCATGGAGCATTAAAAATGATTTCGGATTATTTAAATGAGCATGATATCCCGTGGTCTTCCTTGACCAAAGAGCAATGTTTGGAGTTGGCAAGACGGGCGGTGGAACAGCTTGCACCGAAGCTTCAAAATCAAATCCTGTTAAGTACGAACCGCCATCATTACTTGCGTAGAAAACTGGAGCATGTAATTGGCCGTGCCTCAATCGTCTTAAGCGACCATGCCAAGGTAAGTGGATTTGCGCCCATCGGATTGGAACTAGGCTTTGGGAAAAATGGAGAACTACCCCCACTATCGTTCACTCTGAAAAATGGGACGAAGATGGAATTGATTGGACGGATAGATCGGGTGGATAAAGCCGATGAAGGAGAGGGCGGCGTCTATCTGCGTGTCCTTGATTATAAATCGAGTGAGAAGGAATTGAACATGAGTGAAGTTTACTATGGACTTGCTCTACAAATGCTGACCTACCTCGATATCGTCGTATCACAATCCCAATCGCTTATCGGTAAAGAGGCGATTCCAGCAGGTGTTCTATATTTCCATGTTCATAATCCAGTCGTCAAATCTAAAGGGATGCTTAGCTTGGATAAAATAGATGAAGAAATCTATAAGAGTTTCAAAATGAATGGACTTGTATTGGATCAAACGAATGTCATCAAAATGATGGACACGTCTCTTGATATAGATACTTCCAGTAAATCAGACGTCATACCTGCAGGATTTAAAAAGGATGGTTCCCTTTTAGCGGCATCCAAAGTTGCTAGCCGGGAAGACTTCTCATTGTTAAACCATCATGTTCGCAAGGTCTACCAGGATTCCGGTAATCGGATGGTGGATGGAGATGTAGGCATTACTCCGTATAAAATGAAGGAAAAAACACCATGTACTTTTTGTTCCTTTAAATCGGTTTGCCAATTCGATCAATCGTTGGAGGAAAACCAATTTAGGAATTTGCCACAGAAGAAACAAAATGATGTTCTGGATTTATTGAGAGGGGAGGGTGGAAAATGAGCAAAACAAACATTCCAATGATTCCTGAAGGCGTGACGTGGACAGAAGACCAATGGAAGGCGATTTGGGCAAAAGATCAGGATATTCTCGTTGCTGCCGCTGCAGGCTCTGGTAAAACCGCGGTCCTGGTCAATCGCATTATACAAAAGGTCATAACGGAAGATGATCCAATAGATGTGGATGAGCTATTGGTTGTGACCTTCACGAATGCTTCGGCCGCCGAAATGCGCCATCGGGTCAGTGAGGCATTAGAAAAGGAAATCAATGAAAATCCACAATCCCAGCATCTGCGTAAGCAACTAAGTCTGATTAATCGTGCATCGATTTCTACGCTTCACTCCTTTTGTTTAGAAGTGATCAGGAAATACTATTATTTGACGGAGATTGATCCAGGCTTTAGGATTGCTGACTCTACGGAAGCGCAGCTACTACGTGATGAAGTGATGGAAGAACTTTTCGAGGAGCAGTATGGCCAGAGCGATAATGAAGCCTTCTTTAATTTGGTCGATGCCTTTACAAGCGACCGAAATGATGATGCGCTTCAAGATATTGTCCGGTCACTCTATGATTTCTCCCGTTCGAACCCGAATCCTGATCAATGGCTCAATCATGCAGCTGAAATGTATGATTTGTCTGAAGACGCGGGGATCGATGATCTTCCGTTTATCAAGTCCTTACAATTCGATATTGGTTTGCAACTGGACACAGCCAAGGATTTGTTGGCGAGATCATTAGAACTGACAAAGGTTCCCGGCGGACCTGCGCCAAGGGCGGAGAACTATTTAGCTGATCTCGATGTGGTGGCCAAACTGTCCCAAGTTAAGGACCTTTCCTGGAATTCTCTTTACGAGGAAATTCAAAACGTGAAATTTGGAACGGCAAAACGTTGTACAGGAGAGGATTTTGACAAAGAAATAGTGGATGAAGCCACTAAGCATCGAGATAAAGCGAAGAAAATCATTAAATCATTGCAGGAAGAGCTTTTTTCGCGTAAACCTGAAAGTTATCTACGTGATATTCGCGAGTTGAAGGGGTATGTCGATACACTCATCATGCTCGTTACACAGTTTGATAAAAAATTCTTTGCCGCAAAATCCGAAAAAAACTTGGTCGACTTTGCGGATTTGGAACATTATTGCCTACAAATCTTGACGGGCGAAATTATTGATGGGGAACGAAAGCCGTCAGAGGCCGCGATCGAATATCGTAATCAGTTCAAAGAGGTACTTGTCGATGAATATCAAGATACGAACCTTGTTCAGGAATCGATCTTAAAACTGGTGACGGCCGATGGTGAATATAGCGGGAACCTGTTCATGGTAGGCGATGTCAAACAATCGATTTACCGTTTTAGATTAGCTGAACCGAATTTATTCCTTGGAAAGTACACACGCTTCAACCATGATGGAGCAGATTCCGGATTGAGGATTGATTTGAACCGGAATTTCCGGAGCCGGAAGGAAGTTCTTGATGGGACCAACTTCCTGTTTCAACAGCTGATGGGTCTGACAGTCGGCGAGATTGATTATGATGAGGATGCGCAATTGAAAAAAGGCGCGCCATACCCGGAAGAGAATGCCTATCCTATTGAACTTCATTTAATTGATGGAGCAGCTGATATAGGCGAACCAAGCCAGGAAACCGAGGAAACGGAAATAGGATTTGAAGCCGAGGAATTGGAAAAGGCTCAGTTGGAAGCAAGGATGATGGCTAAGCTCATTAAACAGGCCATAAACGAGAAACAACAAATCTATGATACGAAAACCAATCAATACCGTTCAGCGACATACCGGGATATGGTCATTCTGCTTCGTTCCATGCCATGGGCTCCACAAATCATGGAGGAATTTAAGAAGCAGGGAATCCCTGTCTATGCCAACTTGTCCTCCGGATACTTTGAAGCTACCGAAGTGGCGATCATGATTTCCTTGTTAAAAGTAATAGATAATCCCCAACAGGATATCCCTTTGGCTTCGGTTCTCCGTTCTCCGATTGTGGGGATGGACGAAGAGGAAATGTCACAAATCCGTTTATATCATACGGGCACGTATTACGAGGCATTAGCCGATTTTTATAGGAAAGGTGATCCTGATGAGTACCCGGATCTTTACGTTAAGGCTTCTTCTTTTTATAAAAAGCTGGTGAAATGGCGGAAACTGGCAAGACAGGAGGCCTTGTCAGATTTAATCTGGCTTTTGTACCGTGAAACCCAATTTTATGATTTTGCGGGGGGAATGCCAGGTGGTAAACAGCGTCAGGCCAATTTAAGGGCGCTATATGATAGGGCTAGGCAATACGAAGCGAGTTCATTCCGTGGGCTTTTTCGTTTCTTGCGTTTCATAGAAAGGATGCAGGAGCGTGGAGATGATTTAGGTGCGGCGCGGGCTTTAGGTGAACAGGAAGATGTCGTTCGACTGATGACGATTCATTCCTCAAAAGGGCTGGAGTTTCCGATTGTGTTTATTGCAGGCCTTTCTAGGCAATTCAATATGATGGATTTGAGGAAGCCCTATTTATTGGATAAGGACTATGGCTTTGCTGCTAAATATGTCAATCCCGAATTGCGGATAACCTATCCATCCCTCCCTCAACTTGCTTTTAAGAAAAAGAAACAGTTGGAGTTGATTGCAGAGGAAATGCGTGTGCTCTATGTTGCCTTGACAAGGGCGAAGGAAAAGCTCCATCTCATTGCCAGCATCAGTGATGCCGCAAAAATACAGCAAAAGTGGATCAGTAATGCTTCGCATGGTGAATGGCTTTTGAAGGATTATATACGGGCAGGAGCTAAAAGCTACCTTGATTGGATTGGCCCATCCCTTGTGCGTCACCGTGACTTTGGTGGTATCTCTGGGTCAGGCTTTAAAATGGAGTCCCATCCATCGAATTGGTCCATCTCTGTCATCCCGATTGAAGAGCTGACGGTCCTGAATGATGAAGAGGCACTCTTACAAGAGCAGTTGCTAGAACATGTTCAGAAGTCTGAGAAGGTAGACGTCGAATCTGAGTTTGCTCATGAGGTTAAGAATCAGCTTAACTGGGAGTATGCCCAACATGAGGCGACTGTGCACAGATCCAAGCAGTCGGTTTCTGAACTAAAGCGTCAATATGAGCTGAGGGATGAACAGAGCTCTACGGAATTATTGCGTAAATTCAAGAGTCCGATTACGAAGCGCCCAGTCTTCATGCAAGAAAAGTCCCTGACACCGGCTGAAAGAGGCACGATAACGCATTTAGTCATGCAACATATTGATTTGAAATCAGAAATCACTCTTTCATCGATTCAGCGATTGCTTGCTGATTTGATTCAGCGCGAGCTTTTGACTGAGGAACAGAGGGAAGCGGTAAATCCGGAAACGATTATCGACTTCTTTGAAAGTGATATTGGCAAAAGATTGCAAGACGCGCCAAGAATTCGACGTGAAGTGCCATTTACGATGTCATTGCCAGCTAAAGAGGCTTATAGTGATTGGAAAATGGGCGAAGAGGAAATCTTGATTCAGGGTGTCATCGATTGTATCTTTGAAGATGAACAAGGCCTTGTGCTTCTGGATTATAAAACGGATACGATAACCGGCCGTTTCGCTAGTGGATATGAAGGGGCGAAAGAGATCCTTGCTGACCGCTACCGCATGCAACTGGAACTTTACACAAGAGCCGTTGAAGGAATCATGAATAAGAAAGTGACAAGCCGTTATTTATTCTTCTTTGATGGATCGCATTTATTGGAAATGTAAGAGAGGGGGGGTGTCCTGCAACTGTGGGGCACCCCTTTCTTCGAAGGTTACAAACAATAGAATTTGAGAAAAAGTGGGGCTTTACCGTATACTTGAATTGTAAAAGAAATAGTGCGTGTAAAGGAGCAGAGTTGAGTATGAATAGTGAGCAGATGAGCAGAGGATATTTTGGTGAGTTTGGAGGAAGTTTTGTACCAAAAGAACTTCAAGAAGTAATGGATATTTTAGAAGAAGCTTTCCTGAAATATAAGGATGATCCTGAATTTAAAGAAGAATTTCAGTATTATTTAAAAGAATATGTAGGTCGGGAAAATCCGTTGACCTATGCACAAAACTTAACAAAAAAGATTGGTGGAGCCAAGATCTATTTGAAGCGGGAGGACCTGAATCATACGGGGGCCCACAAAATCAATAATGCCATTGGACAGATACTTCTGGCTAAACGAATGGGTGCAAAACGCATCATTGCAGAAACGGGAGCAGGACAGCACGGTGTTGCAACCGCAACGGCTTGTGCCATGTTTGGTTTGGAATGTGTAATCTATATGGGCAAGCTAGATACAGAGCGGCAGGCGCTGAATGTCTTTCGGATGGAATTGTTAGGGGCAAAGGTCATACCGGTTGAAAAGGGTCAGGGCCGGCTAAAAGATGCCGTTGATGAGGCATTGAATGACTTGGTTCAAAACTATGAAAATACATTTTACTTGCTGGGATCTGCTGTTGGACCCCACCCGTATCCTTCAATGGTCAGGCATTTTCAGTCCATCATCAGTGAAGAATCGAAACGCCAGATATTGGATAAGGAAGGGAAGCTACCAACTGCGATCATTGCGTGTACGGGTGGTGGAAGTAATGCGATTGGTGCTTTTGCACACTATATCGATGAGGCGGATGTTCGTTTGATTGGTGTGGAACCGGCCGAAGCTCCAAGTATATCCCAAGGGGTTCCATCTGTGCTGCATGGTTTTAAAAGCCTGACATTATTGGATGAGCAAGGAGATCCACAGCCGACTTTTTCAATTGCAGCAGGGTTGGATTACCCTAGTGTAGGTCCTGAGCATAGCTTCCTGAAGGAAAGCGGCAGGGCCGAGTACCGGACCATAAAAGGAGAGGAAGCACTCGAAGCCTTTCAAGTATTATCCAAAACGGAAGGAATCATCCCGGCGCTTGAAAGTTCACATGCTATCGCGTGTGCCCTGGTCATGGCAAAAGAATTATCTAAGGATGACGTGTTGATTGTAAACTTATCGGGACGCGGTGATAAAGACGTCGAGCAAGTATTCAAGATGTTGAGTGAGTAATATAAACAAAGGGGTTTGGAATGCTTTAATTCCAAACCCCTTTTAAATTTATCTGCAAATTCGCTTAAGCGTGTAATTCTTTTAGCCTGTCTTTTTTCGATAGGGATAATTTGAAAGAGATTTAAGTAGGTATTTATTCTATTTTTATTTTCAATGATAAAATTTCTGAAAATTTAGTCTTATCTTCCGCCTTAATTTGAGAAGTCTAGACTAGTAGGCATCAATATTATATAGAAATCAGGTTCCAATACCTATGTTTGTATTGCAACGTAATTGAGTGTTTTGCCTGATGGTTAGTTTATGACAAATTAAAATAAAATAGCTTTACAGCTTTAGAGATTCATACATAGTAGGGAAAAAAGAGAGAGAGGGAAAGCAGATGAAAACGGGAAAAAGGATTGGAATGGCTTTTCTATGTGTTGGTGTGAGCTTTTCTATTTTTGCGAATGGAACGGAAGCCAAGCAAGGCGTGGATCCGCAAAAGGAAGAAGTTCGTGTTTACCTCAAGGGTTCGGACAATGAGCTAACAAAAGCCAAGAAAAAGTTTGGACATAAGCGTAGTTTTGGAGAGGAAGGCTTTACGGCCAATATAAGTAGCGAAGAATATGAAACTTTGAAAAAGGACGAAGATTTAAAGGTTGAAAAGGTAAGTAAATATACAATTACGCAAACGATTCAACCAACGATTCAAGCGACGATCGCCGCGGTTCCTTCCACAAGGACGCCATGGGGCATCAAAGCCATCTATAATGATTCAGCCCTTACCAAAACATCGGGAGGCGACGGCATTAAGATCGCGGTGTTGGATACTGGGACAATGGCAGAGCATTCCGATTTAAGGGCAAATGTGGAGCAGTGTAAAGATTTTACTACTTCAACCACCTACGTCAATAACTCTTGCTCAGACAAGAATGGACATGGAACGCATGTATCCGGAACCGCCTTGGCAAATGGTGGCCAGGATGGACGTGGGATATATGGTGTGGCTCCTGAAGCAGAACTTTGGGCATACAAAGTTCTGGGGGATGATGGCTCAGGATACTCCGATGATATCGCCGCCGCTATCCGCCATGCAGCCGATCAAAGTGTAAGCACAGGATCCAAGACCATCATTTCGATGTCCTTAGGTTCAAGCTCGAAAGATTCCTTGATTTCAAGCGCTGTGGACTATGCTTATAGCAAAGGTGTTCTGGTCATTGCGGCTGCCGGGAACAGTGGATATTCAGCAAATACGATCGGTTATCCCGGTGCACTTCCGAATGCAGTGGCTGTAGCGGCTCTTGAAAACGTTCAGTCTAACGGGACATACAGGGTGGCCAATTATTCTTCCCGAGGAAATCCGAATACGGACGGAGATTATTTGATCCAGGAAAAAGACGTGGAAGTGTCAGCTCCGGGTTCATCTATTGAATCAACGTGGATAAACGGTGGGTACAATACGATTAACGGAACGTCGATGGCGACACCACATGTTTCAGGATTGGCGGCTAAAATCTGGTCCTCCAATAAGAACTTGACCAATGCACAGGTAAGGGCCCAATTACAAACAAAAGCAAAGGCTTATGACATCAAGGGTGGATATGGTGCAGCAACTGGTGACGACTATGCATCAGGATTCGGTTTTGTTCGTGTAAAATAAACATGATCAAAAAAATATCAAGATACACTCTTTTAAAATTGGTTCTGCCCTGCACTTTATAAATAATTACTTTGTAAACAAACGGAAGCCTCCTGGAAACAGGAGGCTTTTAGGCGCTAATTATTTCCTGCGATAGGCTGATCGACACCATTAACGTCTATGACATTGCTTCCGTTCAGACCATTGGCCGTAAAAACGAGTGCACCCGTGTTCGCTGAGCCGGAGCCGGTGACGGATTTGCTTGCGGATTTCGGTGAAATGACGGCTGCATCACCGAATAAAAGGTTTCCTGACCCGACATTAAATATTTGGACTGGACCTACAATGGCTGGCATATGATTTCTCCTTTTATTAATCAGTTTCAGTTTCTTCTGATGTATTATCGCTGGTTCCATCTTCGTTTTTCTTTGGGATCTGACGAATGTGCTTTATTCTAGATTCCATGCGTATATGACCTACATTTCCCACGCCTACTATGGCGGAAGAAGATATCCCAATGATATCGATATTTCCAACCTGAATAAAGGGGTTGGGGTTCGAAAAGTGTGACACGATCGGTTCAGTGATCCTCGGGATATAGAAGGGCCGTGTAAAGATTTCATAATCATTGAAATCGGGTTCCGGTTCAGTGAATCTATCGCTTTTTTTTTGGACTGCCAAGGCTAGGGCGGACCCGTCGATATAAGAACAGTCCCCAATCTGAAGGTTTGATGCAAATGAGAGGGTCTTGGTCGATAAGGACTTCACTTTCGATATTCTATTAAACATCTATTTTATCCTTTTGGAGTGAGTGGAACGAATGGTCCGATGATGAGCGATTCCGGGGGGGTATCGAATGCTGATGATAGCTGGATGGTTTGTACGTCCCCGATGAGAAATAAGGCTGAACTAGCTACCCCCGTCACTTTAATATCACCGACACATAACTGATGGTTTGTTACATTAAACTCCATTTGGATTTCCTCCTGTCTCGGAACGTGAGTGTGTGATGAATTGAATAATTGCTTTTTGAATATCTGATTTCACTTTTTCTGTGATCTTTTCTTTCACATTTTCTCGCTGCTGAGGTGAACGTTCAGCATGGGAAAGATTATCAAAGTACATATTGATACGCTGATGAAGCTGGCGTTCTACATCCTGCCTCATGAAATCATGATAGGAGGATTCTAGTGTGATTTGAAGCTGGGCTTCCGTATCTCGGATCATTTCCTCTAAGCCTGATAGGATATCATGATAAATCTCCTGAGCGACTATCTCCCTGCCTGGAAATAGGAAAGGTCCTGGTTGGATGGGTTGATTATTGACAGCAAATTCATCAATGTTATTTAAATCATTAGGATTCAGACCGATATTCAATGTTCCGTCCAATGACTCAACCTTTAACTGATCAAACTTATATTCAATTCGATCAACATGGATTGGCGGTTTATTTTTCATTTCAGTGAGTTCATCCGTCAGGCGTTTGAGTTCGTGTTCAAGCTTCATAATTCGCTTATCCTGGGCTTCAAGAAATCGCTGCATTTGTATGGAATACGAATATAAATCATGATCCACGATTTAAACACCTCACCTTCACCTAATGTTAATGTCATATATGGCAGTATATGAAATTGATCCATGTAGGTGAATGCCTATGTGTTAGGGGGGCTAAATGGGACGAAACTCGTCTCTGGAACTATATCTTCTTCAAGCTGTGGAGCGGGTTCAGTGAATTCACCTGTATTGGATAACGTGGAGTAAGGTTTTATTACTCCGGCACTTCCTATTTGAAAAACAGATGAATTGGATATGCTCTCGATTTTTATCATATTGATTTGAATCGTTTGGTGAATATTGAAGATCATGGTGTCCTCCTTTCCCAAAATTAGAGGTTTAATGCTACTGGTTGATCAACGCCATCCGAATCGTTTGTATTGGTGGTACTGTAGGCATTGTAAAGGGAAATGGATTGGCCTGTATTAAAAGACCCAGCACCCGCAAACGTTTTTGAAGTGGAAAAAGGGCTGATTTTAAAGACGTCGCCGATATGGACAACTCCACTACTCCCCACGTTGATCACTTGAATAACTCCTACGATAGCAGGCATGAAAATCATCCTTTTTTTCTGGTTTATCCAAAACTACAGGCAGTAGGCTATTCTGAATGGATGCTTCCCTGTATTGTATGTTTTTCCTTTATCAATGTGATTCAATTGCCTAGCATGGCCTACCGGGAAACCTTTACTTCAAAATATAGTAAAAAAATATTAAATATGGTAATATGATGATTAAT
Organism: Peribacillus sp. NPDC097675; assembly: GCF_050277655.1. Lineage (NCBI taxonomy): Bacteria > Bacillati > Bacillota > Bacilli > Caryophanales > Bacillaceae > Peribacillus > Peribacillus sp. NPDC097675. Next base: position 64,702 of record NZ_JBNNSK010000003.1, read on the forward strand.
TCTAAATTTTCAAACAATTGAAAGAGGGGGATTAGATGAATGTGCCTTTAGTGTTATCCCATTTTTTGGACCGAGCAGCATCACTTTATGCTGACAAGAAAGCGATAATTGGGGACGATAAGGTCTTGACTTACCGGGAACTGAATGAAAGGGTGAATCAGCTTTCGAATGGATTGAGAGACCTTGGAATTACAAAGGGAGATAAGGTGGCATATCTGGCACCGAATTCGATCGAAATGCTTGAAGGTTTTTACGGAGCGTTCCAGATTGGAGCCGTGATGGTGCCTTTGAATATTAGGCTGACTCCTACAGATTATGTCTTCATTTTAAATCATAGCGAGTCAAAGGTCCTGTTTGTAGATCAAGATTTATATCATCTAATCTCATCTGTTAAGGATCAGTTGGTATCAGTGGAACATATCATCGTGCACTATAAAGAAGACGATACAAATGAAATCGATTACAATGTCTGGTTAGGACGATTTGAGAAAGCTAGCTTCGATAGGGAGGATGTGGATGAAAATGATGTAGCGAGCCTCCTTTATACCAGTGGAACGACCGGTAATCCTAAAGGGGTCATGCTGACTCATCGCAATAACTATCTGCATGCGCTTAGTGCCATGCATCATTTCAGGGTCAATGACCATGATACATATTTGCATGTACTGCCGATGTTTCACGTCAATGGCTGGGGTGCCCCATTTTATTATACGGCCAATGGCGCAACCCAAGTCTGCTTAAGAAAATCAACACCAGAGTCCATATTCAAGGCGATTGAAAAGTATAAAGTTTCCATCATGCATATGGCACCAACCGTCCTGAATTCCTTGTTTCAATATTACGAACAGAATGTACCGACGATTGATCAGGACATTCGGATTGTGGTGGCTGGCTCGGCACCACCGCCTGCCTTTGTAACAAGGGTGGAAAAAGAGCTGGGTTGGGAATTCATTCAAATTTATGGCATGACGGAATCTACTCCAATAAGTTTAATTTCGGTGCCCCGTTCAGAATTCGATGACCTACCAGAGAAAGAAAAATACAAAATGAAGGCGAAAGCTGGTTATCCCTGCATAGGCAGTGAGGTTAAAGTCGTTCACGACAATGGCGAGGAAGTCGCTCGTGACGGAGTCGATATCGGAGAAATCATTGTTCGTAGTCATGGTGTCATGTTGGGCTATTGGAAGAATGAAGAGGCGACCATGCAAACGCTTAAGAATGGCTGGCTACATACCGGTGATATGGCTACGATGGATAGGAATGGGAATATTGATATCGTCGATCGCAAGAAAGATATTATAATAAGCGGTGGAGAAAACATCTCGTCCATTGAAGTGGAAGGGATCTTATACGAGCATGAGGGTATCTTAGAAGCGGCAGTCATAGCCGTCCCACATGAAAAGTGGGGAGAAACGCCACATGCCTTTATCGTCCTAAAATCAGGTATAGAATTGACCGAGGCAGATATAATGAGGTTTACTAGAGAAAAATTGGCTCATTTCAAAGCAGTTACCAGTGTCACATTTGTTAAGGAATTGCCAAAAACAGCTTCAGGTAAAATCCAGAAAATTCATCTTCGCAATGATTATTGGGAAGCGAAAGGAAAAACAGGTAGATTTGTTAACTGATATGTGGGAACGCCGCTTGAATAAGAGCGGCGTTTTTTCTAGTGCCTCCGAGGGTATGGGTGATATCATATCTTTAATGAAAGAATGGACTACCAATTCAAATGCTGTATGCAATACAACAATCATGAATGAAGAAGGTGAAGGTATGAAAGATGCGTTAGCCCCCTTACAGGAAAGCAAACGGATAATCAGCATTGATATATTAAGAGGTATGGCTATTCTAGGGATTTTCTTGGTGAATATGGCTTCTTTTCACTCGCCAATCTTGTATATAAATGGTGTTTCTTATTGGGATGAGAGCTGGGACCGGATTTTATACATATTTAGCGATATTTTTGCCCAAGCGAGTTTTTACCCATTGTTTGCATTTTTGTTTGGATTCGGGGCTGTTATATTAGCTGTACGGAGTGAAGATAGGGGCGTATCGTTTCCTTTTCTATTCATAAAGCGGCTTTGTTTCCTATTGGTAATAGGGTGCCTCCATGCATTTTTTATCTGGCATGGAGACATCCTTGTTAATTACGCACTGTTTGGGTTGGCCTTTCTTCTTTTCTATAAATGGCAGGGGAAATATCTAATGTGGCTCGGTTCGTTCTTATATATAGTTCCTTTTGCGGTTTTCGGAGCCTTTTTTCTCATCATGAGCTTTATCGATGGTGGATCGATGGAAATTGAAAATGACGGTCCAATGATTAAAGAGTCACTAGAGTTCTATTCTGGTGGGACTTTTACAGAAGTAACGGGTCAAAGAGTGGAAGATTGGTATATGGTGAATAATCCAACGAATGCGATTTTCCTTTTCCTCTCCATATTTCCTTACTTTTTAATCGGAGCTGGCGTAGCAAAGCAAGGATGGCTTCAGAACGTTTCTCGATATAAACGGTCCTTAACGATGGTGGCACTCATTAGCTTTCTAGCGGGTCTGGCTATCAAGCTCCTGCCGTATCTAACGGTCTACGATTATGGAACGACGTTCGTACAGGATTATTTCGGGGGACCATTGCTGACGATGTTTTATATAAGCAGCATTGCACTATTGTTGGAAAAGGCATGGGCTTATAAAATGTTTTATCCCCTATCCTTCGTGGGAAGGATGTCGATGAGTAATTACTTATTTCAATCGATAGTTTGTTCTTTTATTTTTTACTCATATGGTTTTGGGTTTTACGGGAAAGTTACATATACTGAAGGGTTTCTCCTGATGATGGTTGTCTTTTCTATACAGCTCTTACTAAGCTATTGGTGGATGAAGCGTTTCCGCTTCGGCCCAGTGGAATATATATGGAGATTTATTACATATGGTAAGAAACCCGTTATGAAACGGGTGGGGGTGATTCCACAAGGGGAAAAGAAAGATCGTTCATAAAATGGACATCTATTACATCCGTTACAGAAACCTTACTTTTGTATATAGGTAAAAGCCTATGATATGATGAAATGGATATTGATTGAGGGGGCAAAAAAATGGGAACTCACTTACACATAACGACCTGGGTTATCGGAATCATTCTTTTCTTTGTAACGTATTCCATGCTTAAAAATGGAAGCCCGAAAGCCAAGATGATGCACATGATTACACGTCTATTCTATCTTTTGATTTTCATCACAGGTGGAATGCTAATTACTGACTTTGGTGCATATGCCGTGAAAATGATTGTGGGAATCATCGTGATTGCCGCAATGGAAATGGTGTTAGTTCGTAGGAAAAAAGGAAAAGCCGTAAGTGCGATGTGGGCATTATTCATCGTTGCTTTGATCGTCGTCCTTTATCTAGGACTATCCCTTCCACAAGGTTTTGATTGGTTTTAATCGAATTGGAAAAGGACAAATGGGTTCATCCCATTTGTCCTTTTTTGTGCACACTTTTTAAAAAAATCAGTGGGAATTCACTTTTTCTATAATGATTCGCTTGCCTGTATTAAGAGTGAACTCAAAGCGGTCATGGTCCTTTTTTCCGTATGAAAAATGGTGCTGGACCAGACAGATTTGGGACTCGTTATCAAATGTAAAGAAATTCACGCCGGACTGATTGGTCAGTTCCCTTAAAAAAGTAAGTTGATTGTAGCTATAAATACAATCATATATGGAAAAATCCAGCGAATTCAAAGTCGTTACAAATTGGAAAAAGGAATCATCGTTCAATTCTTCTAACAATCGTTCAAAAGAATATAATAGTTTTTTTTGAATTCTGATGGGTTCATTGTCTCTTAGAAAGGTAAAATCACGATGGAGGTGGATTTTACCCTCTGCTTCTAAAAATCCCTGCTGCCATCGGCCACCCCTGTATACTTCGATGATGCTATGAAGGTGATCTTCAATAGATGACGCCTCATCGGTTTCATCATCAAAAAAGATCCATTGTTGATTGATATTTTCCACAGTTCCTTCGGTAAATGCTCGTGTTTGCCTGTTCATTAACTTCGTTCGATGTTGCTGACTCATGCTTATACCTCCAATAGGGGAATCCTCACCTACTTTTTAGTCAAAATCCAGTGAAAATATAACGGTATATTTTAAAATGTTATGGACAAATAACCAACTTTCCATCTTTGCATAGGCTATGTTAAACACGGGATGCCCTGCTCGACATTTCATTACCATCATCAAGTCGAGGAGCAGAGGCCTCCACGGATTAGTGCAAATTAGAATACTTTGATTAGAGGCCAGAACGTAATGTTATGGATACCTAATACTTAAATGGCAGACGGCTATATTATTTGATCGTCCAGATGGAAAGGGTGAAGTGTGATGTGTGGAATTACAGGTTGGGTGCATTTTCAAAAGGATTTACGGACGGAAACCAAAACAGTCGAACAGATGACAAAAACATTGGCAAAGAGGGGTCCAGATGAGGAGAATGTATGGAGTGAATCCCACGTTGCCTTTGGCCATAAAAGATTAACGGTTGTCGATGCAGAGGGCGGAAAACAGCCGATGACAAAGGAATGCGAAAAAGGAAGATATACCCTTTGTTATAACGGCGAATTATATAACACCGAAGACATTCGAAAACAACTATTATTAAAAGGATATTCCTTTAAAGGCCATTCTGATACAGAAGTTTTACTAACTTCATATATAGAGTGGAAGGAAAAGTGTGTCGATTTGTTTAATGGAATTTTTGCCTTTGCGATTTGGGATGAAAGTGAACAGAAGTTATTCATTGGAAGAGACCGTATGGGGGTTAAACCGTTCTTTTATGCGGAGAGGAATGGAGGATTCATTTTTGGATCAGAACTAAAGGCGATACTTGCACATCCGGACGTTAAAACAGAGATTGACAGGGAAGGATTGGCCCAAGTATTTGGAGTGGGGCCTTCTCGGACACCTGGTTCTGGTGTTTTCCATGATGTGAAGGAACTGAGACCTGCCCATGCACTTACATTATCAAGAAAAGGTCTGCGAATATGGAGATACTGGAATGTTCAGAGTGAAGAGCATCGGGACTCGCTGGATGAGACGTCTGACAAAGTTCGCTATCTGTTAAAAGATTCAGTGACTAGGCAACTCGTTTCTGATGTTCCGCTATGTAGTTTTTTGTCAGGGGGAGTCGATTCGAGTGCGATTACAGCTATCGCAGCGAATGAGTACCTGAAAGATGGTAAAGGAAGGTTGCATACGTATTCCATAGATTATGAGGATAATGAAAGGTATTTTAAGGCGAATGAATTCCAGCCTAACTCTGACGGACCCTGGATTAAGAAGATGTCGGATACTTTCAATACGGTACATCATTCTTCAATCATTACTCAGGAGCAGCTAACCGATTATTTAAAAGAAGCTGTCCATGTCCGAGACCTACCGGGTATGGCAGATGTTGATTCCTCATTACTATGGTTCTGTAAAGAAATAAAGCAAGATTTCGTGGTTGGCTTATCAGGAGAGTGTGCGGATGAAATTTTTGGGGGGTACCCATGGTTTCATCGTTCAGAGGATTTAAACCGTCCTGGCTTTCCCTGGATGAGGTCGACCGGTGAGAGGGAATCTCTACTGAAAGAGGGTTGGCGGGATAAATTGGGGTTGGAAGAATATGCGAAAGAAGCGTATTTGACGACGGTTCGAGAAACGCCTAAGCTCGAGGGGGAAAAAGGGGAGGACGCTAAGCGCAGGGAGCTTTTCTATGTCAATTTATTATGGTTCATGACCACACTCCTTGATCGGAAAGACCGGATGAGCATGGGGGCCAGTCTTGAAGTGCGAGTTCCCTTTGCTGATCACCGTCTAGTTGAATATGCTTGGAACATTCCTTGGGATATGAAGATGACGGGTAACCGTGAGAAGGGAATATTACGTAAAGCGTTAGAAGGGATGTTGCCCGATGAGGTATTATACCGTAAAAAAAGTCCCTACCCTAAGACCCATAACCCAGTCTATACGGATAGAGTGCAAACATGGCTAAAAGATATCTTGACTGACAAAAGCTCCGTCCTGCATGAGTTCTTCGATCAGCAGAAAATGACTGATATTGTCGAGTCAAAAGGAGCCGCTTTTAAGGTACCTTGGTTCGGTCAATTGATGACAGGTCCCCAGTTACTCGCTCATTTGGCCCAGATAGATGTATGGTTCAAGCAATATGATATCCAAATCATTGATTGAAAAAAAGGGGCAGCGTATCGTACGCGTGCCCCTTTTCCATGCTTCAATGATCAAATGCAAGTATTCTATATTGATAGCCACCTAGTTCAACGTGGTCCTCCATCGTTACTTCCTTCGATCTTAAATCGACAATGGAATGTGCTTTAACATCAAAAGGAAGGCTATAAGACTGTGGACTGACTGTCGGATTAAGCAGGATTATAACCGAGCGTGTCTCACTGAACTTTCGATAAGCGACGATATTTTTGTTATCAGATGTATCAAGGAACTCGAAGTGTCCATCATTTGCAAGCAATCCTTCTTCTTTTCGTAAAGCGATCAATTCTTTAATTTCATTAAAAAGTTCTCGGTTCTGTTTTTCTTCTTCCCATACCATGCATTTGCGACAACCTGGATCCTGGTCTCCTGTTAAGCCTATTTCATCTCCATAATAGATACAGGGACTGCCATTGAAAGTCAGCAAAATGGCGTGTATGAGCTTGGCTCTTTCCACGTCTTCTCCGCAGTCGGTAAAGATACGTGGTGTATCGTGGCTTCCGAGAAGGTTGAATGTAACATCAAATACATTTGTAGGATAACTGTGATAGATGGCTGTCATTTCTTCGATGAACTGCCGAGCATTAATTGTTTGCGAGGCGACAAGACGGAATACGTTATTGGTAAATGGATAATTCATGACGGCATCGAATTGGTCGCCCCTCAGCCATGGCATGGAATCATGCCAAATTTCCCCGAGAATGTACAGGTCAGGCTTAATGGCTTTCACCGTTTTCCGGAAATCACGCCAGAATGGTGAATCGACTTCATTGGCTACATCAAGTCTCCAGCCATCAATGTCGAACTCGGTGATCCAATAGGAAGCAGTTTCCAGGAGATAGTCTTTGACGTCAGGATTGGCCGTATTCAATTTTGGCATCGACTCAAAGAAACCGAATGTTTCATAATTTGGCCATTGGCCCCCTTTTAAAGGAAAGCCATGGGGATGGAACCAATCTTTATATTTCGAGTCCTCGCCTTTTTCAAGAAGGTCTTGAAACGGTGGGAAATAATATCCACTATGGTTGAAGACAGCATCAAGCATGACACGGATATTTCGTTTATGGCATTCTGTTACCAGCACTTTCAAATTCTCTTTAGTACCGAATTGGGGATCGATTTCCATATAATCGATTGTGTCATATTTATGGTTGGAATGAGCGTGGAAAATGGGAGTTAAATAGAGTCCGCTTATGCCAAGGTCCTCTAAGTGATCCAGATGTTCGATAATCCCTTCGAAGTCCCCGCCAAAGAAATTATCCACTTTTGGTTCTTCGCTGCCCCAAGGTTTCGCACCTTCCGGATCGTTATCGGGGTTTCCGTTCGCGAACCTTTCCGGGAATATTTGGTACCAAACAGTATCCTTTACCCATTCAGGTGCACGGAATACTTCATTCGAATGAAGATATGGGACGGCGAAATAACAGCCTGTATCATCCGGAGCCTCCTCGAAAAAGCCTTTCTCCGTGTAAATGAGTTCGTCTTCTTCCGATTGAAGCTTAAATCCATATCTAATTCTCCGGTAAGGTGGCTTAACGTAAATCTGCCAATAATCATAATAGCTATCACTTCCGGAAAGGTCCATAGGCGCTTGATCATACTGCCAATGGCCATCATCAAGTAAATTGGGGTCCCCGAAGATAAGTCCGGCAGATGCAATATCTTGTTTCTTTGTACGAAGGCGGATATGAAGAGTTTCGGCATCGATGCTGTAAGCGAAATTGTCAGTGGGCCGGTGCTGGATGGACGAACGTTCCATAGAAAATCACTCCATTTCTAATGAGGATTAATTTTTGGAAACAGGAAGATTTATGCCTGCTAATGGGAGGAAACAATATGTACATGTAACAAGATTGAGTATTTCAAGATTCTCATCTAGAGTATATACCCATTTTCTTGAAAAAAAGCACCTGATAACTAAAATTATCACAAATAGGATGCTTCTTTTCAAGAAAATAAATAGATATAGGAAAATGTTGTAAAACATAAGTCTACTCATATAATGGTAACAATAGCGATTGATATCGCATTCGTGTACGCGACCTACGTTCTATAATTTTACCATTGGCGTAAACAAATGGATGCTTTGGGACATGATAGAATCAAACATTCTAAAAGGAGAATAAAAGTGAAGAAGTTGATGAATTACTTATTAATGTCCCTATTTCTAATCGCTACCGGAAGTGGTTGTGAATCCAGTACAGATAACGAAACTAAAATAGTGAAGGAAAGTAAGAAGCGTGAACAAGAAACCACGAATGAAGAAAAACCGGAGAAATTGATTGTTTGGGAGGAAGAGAAAAAAGGGGATGCTTTAAAACCCATCCTTAAAGGATTCGAAAAAGAATATGGCATAAGGGTGGAATACAAAGAGGTAGAGGTAAACGATGGAATGTATACACAATTACGAAGGAAAGGACCAATTGGGAAATCCCCGGATATCGTGACCCTTTCCTATGAAAAGGTGGGTCAGTTAGTAGAGGAGGGGCTGATTCAGGAGTTAAAGGTGGATGAAGAAGTGGTAGCCCCATTTTTAGAAACTGCGGTTTCCGCGGAAACTTATCAAGGAAAGCTATTCGGACTACCAAGGTCAGCAATCACTTCTATTTTGGTGTATAACAAGAAAATGATGCCTAAGGCCCCGAACACAATGAATGCGTTGTATAAAAAAGCAAAAACACTTCGACAAGGAAATGAATATGGATTCGCGGCTGACTGGAACGATTTCCATGAGGCATATGGAACGGTAATTGGGATGGGCGGGTATGTATTCAAACGGGATGGGAAGCCAGTAAATCCTATGGATATTGGATTAAATAATGAAGGTGCACGAAAGGGTGCGAACTATATTCAGAAGTGGTATAAAGCTAACATCATTCCAGAGGGTGACAAGGAGGATCTCGAAAGAATGTTTAGGGAGGGGAAGGTAGCCTCCATCATGAGTTCAAATACTGAACTAATGGATGGGAAGGATATCGGTATCACCCCGATGCCAAAATTGTCGAATGGGTCCCCAATGAAAACAATCTTGGAAATGAAAGGGTGGCATCTTACTGCTTTCACCCAATATCCTTATTGGTCCACAAAATTAGTGGAATATTTATCAAATGAGAAGAATGCGTTGCTGCGCTTTGAAAAAACCGGGGAGCTCGCCCCTATGAAAACAATCAGTGATCAAGAGGCGATCAAAGATAGTGAAAGAGCACAAGCCATTACCATACAATTACAATACGCAGAACCAGTACCGAATATTCCAGAAATGAGTAAAGTGTGGGGGCCGATGGATTCTGCCATGCAACAAATCACTGCTTTGGAAGGCAAACCGGAAGCAGCCCTGGATGAAGCAGTAAAGAAGATAAAGAAAAGTTATGATGATTGAATATCACAGCTTGAGTGATATCAACCACTCTCCAATATGTCTCATATGTGTAAATTTTTTATAATATGGATTTGACGTTAGGGGGGACAAACGGATAATCTTAAAGGCGTAAAGAGATAGCTAGGAGGAGAGCGGATATGAAAAAAAGGGTGTTATCACTCGCTTTAATTCCGTTGCTTCTTTTTTACGCCATTCCTGTAGGAGCAGCTGAAAAAGAACAACGAACATGGAAGGATGAAATCGCATACTCAGTAATGATAGACAGATTTTTTGATGGAAATCCTAAAAATAATGGGGATGCTGATGTATTGAATCCTTCGGCCTTTAATGGTGGAGATTTCGAAGGAGTTACGAATAAGTTAAATTACCTAAAAGATATGGGGTATACCGCTATCATCTTATCACCTATTTTTGCTAATGAAGATAATGGGTACCATGGGGACTGGGTGAAGGATTTTTATAAGACAGATGAACACTATGGTACGAAAAAAGAATTCAAAAAGCTAGTTAATGAGGCTCATAGTCGCGATATGAAGGTGATCCTCGATTTTCAGGTCAATAATGTAGGGCCGAATCATTCCTGGCTGAACGATCCAGATAAAGAAGACTGGTTTCATGATAAAAAGGATATTTCCTCGGATAGCAGTCAACGGAATATAGAAAGCGGCTGGGTCAATGGCCTTCCAGATTTAAACCAAGATAATCAGGAAACACGGGAATATTTATTAGATGTTGCAAAATGGTGGATTGCAGAAACAAATATTGATGGGTACCGGCTCAATCAAGTTCAACACGTTCCAAAGGGTTTTTGGAAAGAATTCGTTGAAACAGTCAAATCTGAAAAATCAAATTTCTATACGATTGGCGACGTTCAAGGCGATGCTGATTTGATTGCAAGTTATGAAGAAACAGGAATCGATGCATTCATGGATTATCCATTAAATACAGAACTGCGGAAAGCGTTTGCTGCACCAAATCAAGACCTGGCTCCTGTATTGGATGCAGTTAAAGATACTAGCTTACCGAATGCTCTGTTCATGGATACCCAGAATATGCCCCGTTTTACCAAGGATGCTGCCGACCATAACGAAAACCCTGGAGCAAGATGGAAGATGGCTTTATCATATATTTATACGGCACCAGGCGTTCCAATTGTCATGTATGGTTCAGAAATTGCTCTTAATGGTGATAAAGCACCCACTAATCATCAATTGATGAATTTTAAAACCGAACAGGAGTTAGTGGAATATATCACGAAACTTTCTGATCTTCGGGAGATGTACCCTGCATTATCTAAAGGAGATATGAAGGTCTTGTACCAAAAGGGTGGTACGGCGGTCTTTAAACGTGTATATGGCAATGAAACGATGGTTGTTGTCATGAATAACACAACAAAAACGCAAACGATAAAACTTGCTGAAAAGGATCTTGAAGAGAATAAAGAGTTGAGAGGCATGCTTAATGGAGACTTGGTGCGTAGTAAGGACAACAGCTACTCAATTGTAATCGACAGGGAATCAGCGGAGGTTTATACACTTGCCTCTAAGTCGACAATCAATACTCCTTACTTGATTATTATCGGGTTGGTCCTTTTCATTTTTGCTATTTTTATTGCTATGATCATGAAACGTGCAAAAAGAAATCGATTAAAGTAATCATCTATCTCTCGATTTTTGGCAGCTGCAAAACAATGACCCTAAGGCTTTGTGGAATACAGAATCCAATCCGGGGGGTTACATCATGAAAAAGATCTGGTGGAAAGAGGCTGTTTGCTATCAAGTTTACCCACGCAGTTTCATGGATAGTAACGGTGATGGAGTAGGAGATTTAAGGGGATTGATATCCAAGCTGGATTACTTGCAGGAACTTGGCATTGATGTGATTTGGATTTGTCCGTTCTACAAGTCCCCCAACGCAGATAATGGATATGACATTAGTGATTATCAAGCAGTTTCCGAGGAATACGGTACCATGAATGACTTGGAATATTTGTTGGAAGACGTACATCGACGCGGCATGAAGGTGATTCTTGACTTGGTGATCAATCATACGAGTGATGAACATCCTTGGTTCGTCGAGTCACGTTCTTCCAAGGAAAACCCAAAACGAGATTGGTATATTTGGAGAGATGGTAAGGATGGCAGGGAACCGAACAACTGGGAAAGTATTTTTTCAGGGAGCGCATGGAAATTCGATGAATGGTCGAATCAATTCTACTTACATTTATTTGCCGAAAAACAACCCGATTTAAATTGGAAAAATAGCGAAGTTCGAACGGCGTTATACAGCATGGTGACCTGGTGGTTAGACAAAGGCATTGATGGCTTCCGGATCGACGCCATTACACATATCCATAAGCGCGAAGGTTTGCCGGATATGCCTAATCCTTATTGGCATCAATATGTCCCGGCGTTTGAAATGCATACGAATCAGGAAGGAATATTAAATTACCTCCAGGAGCTTAAGGAAGAAACCTTTGGGAAGTATGATATTATGACCGTTGGTGAGGCCAATGGTGTCCGAATTGAACAAGCGGACGATTGGGTTGGGGAAGAAAATGGAAAGTTCGATATGATTTTTCAATTCGACCATTTGGGTTTATGGAATCGGGGACATGATCATCATGTAGACGTTTATGAGTTGAAAAGGACCATGACAAAATGGCAAAAGGGACTTCATAATAAAGGGTGGAATGCATTATTTTTTGAGAACCATGACCAACCGAGAAGCGTATCTACATGGGGGAATGATCAGCAATATTGGTTGGAGAGTGCAAAAATGATTGGTGCTCTGTACTTTTTTATGCAAGGGACACCGTTTATTTATCAAGGGCAGGAAATCGGCATGACAAACGTCCAATTCGATTCCATCGATGATTATGATGATGTAGGCATGAAGAATTTTTATCATATTGAAACTTCGAAGGGTCGTTCACATGATGAAATCATGCAAATTATTTGGCAAAATGGTCGTGACAATTCCCGCACACCCATGCAATGGAATGATACGGAACACGGTGGATTTACGGATGGAACGCCGTGGATGAAAGTGAACTCCAATTATCGTGCGATAAATGTTGAAGAGCAATTGAAAAATCCTGATTCTATTTACCACTTTTATAAGAAGATGATTAATCTTCGGAAGAAACATCAAGTATTAGTATATGGGGAATATGATTTATTATGGGAGAATCATTCTGACCTTTATATTTATACAAGAAGAATGAATAGTGAATCAGTGAAGGTAATCTGCAACTTTAGTTCGAATCATCACTGTATCGATGCATCCGCTTGGGGGGAAATGGAACTATTATTAGCGAATTATGAGGGTATTGAAGACCATACCAAACTGAATTTACGACCCTATGAAGTGAGGATATATTATCAATAGGGAAAGATGAAATCGTTGCTGGCACTGAAGTCGTTAGTCGTCTGACTTCTATTTGCTATTTCAAACATAAAATTTCAATCAAGGAGCTGATATAAATCAGTTCCTTTTTTTATTCCAAAAGTGGTGAGGAGGATAAAAGTTACTATTTTCTTAAAAAATGAGAAAATTTGAAAAAAGTAATGGATATAGTTATTGGGTTGAGTGTATTATAGATACATATAATTGTATATTTATTTAATATATTGGAAAAGTATTATTGGGTTGTATGTATTTGGCTCGAAAAAAGTCATTCATACTATGAGAGGAGACAGGTCATTCATGGCAATTACGATAAAAGATGTAGCTCAACTGGCGAATGTAGCACCTTCAACAGTTTCGCGGGTGATTGCAAATAATCCTCGAATTAGCGAGAAAACCAAAGTGCGCGTGCGTAAAGCGATGGAAAAATTGGGATACCACCCGAATTTCATTGCGCGTAGTCTGGCTAACCAATCCACCAAAATCATAGGTTTGGTTTTACCGTGTTCGTCAAACGTTATTTATCAAAACCCTTTTTTTTCGGCAATCCTTCAAGGGCTTAGCGAAGGAGCTCAGGAAAATCAATATTCTCTGTTACTGAGCACAGGAAAAACGGAGGATGAAATTTACGAAGGAATCGTAAAGATGGTCCAAGGAGGGATGGTTGATGGCATCATCCTAATGTATTCAAGGATGAATGACCACATTCTAACCTATTTACGAGCGAGGGATTTTCCATTTGTCATGATTGGAAAGCCCTATGAGTTTACGGAGGAAATATCATATGTGGATAATGATAATATCCTGGCGGCAGAGCAGGCGACAGATTATCTCCTTCAATTAGGGCATGAAAGAATTGGCTTTATTGGTGGTGACAAAAAATTAGTGATGACGCTCGATCGTTTATCTGGATATGAAAATGCTTTAAAAAGGGCAGGCATTGTTCCTAGAAGCGAATATACGCTTTATGGGGAATTTTTACATAATGGAGGACGGGCAGCGGCAAATAGTTTGCTATCAAGTGAAGAACCCCCAAGCGCAATGATTGTAAGTGATGATTTTATGGCGCTTGGAATTGTCCACTCACTAAGAGAGATGGGCATACGTACTCCTGAAGAAATATCTATCGTAAGCTTTAATAACGGTCTTTTCTCAGAATTTTCCTTGCCTGCTCTTACTTCAGTCGATATTAATATTTTCGATCTTGGATACCAGGCAACCAAATCAATTATCCAAAAGTTACAGAAGGGGGAAGAGCCGGGAAGAATTATCATTCCGCATTATTTCGTGGAAAGGAGTTCCTGCCGACCTTTAAAACAAGAATCGTGGGTCATGAATTATTAAGGGGAACGGAGCATTGCGTTTTTATAATTCGTTAAAATTGAACGCTGAAGCTTTTGAATGAATGAATACCGGTTCCGTGTCTATCCAGATTATGTTTCCGAAGATACTGAACCGCTTCAAGTGCTTCGGAAAGGGATGTTGGCTCGAGGCCCAGTTGGTTATGCCCTCCATATATTTTGGAGACACCTTTTATTCGAGCAATTCTTTCTAAAGAATTAACAAGGTCAACAGGATTCGTCGATGGATAGAATGCGTAGATAGGGGTTTCAGCATAAAATAGGTCTCCGGTGAATAAATAACCTGTTGCGTGGTCGAAAACAGAAATGTGCCCCGGTGAATGCCCAGGTGTATGGTAAATGGTCAAGTCACGTTTCCCGAGATGGATGACATCTCCATCAATAAGTACTTTATCAGGAATCCCTTGATATGGACGATATGTAAGAGGGTTAAATGATCTTGGTACAGGTCTTGTGATGTCTCTGGTCATATCTTTTCGTATTTGATCTAAAGATAACCCTTTAATCCCATTAATCAGCCAGTCTGCATCATCTTGATGAACATATATCGTATCGAATTCGGCATGACTTCCAATATGATCAGCATGAACATGTGTAGTCAGGACGATGATGGGAAGATCAGTCAATTGATCCGTTATCCGTTTTATGTGATCGATTCCTAATCCGGTATCGATCAAGGCAGCCTTTTCATTCCCTAACAATAAAAAGGAATGCACTTTCTCCCAATGGCCGTATTCACTAATCGCAAACGTTTTCGAATCTAATTCTGTAACGGTAAACCATGAATCGACAATTTTATTCATAAAACCACTCCTTTCTTGTCATAGAATTCGACACTTCTTACCTGAATCCTTCAGGATAATAAAAAAGGCAGCGGATCTTCAAAAGATCCACTGCCTTTTAACATTATCTCGTTTATCCGTTTACTACGGAACCACCATTCACGTGGATGACTTGTCCGCTAACATATGATGAATCGTCACTTGCAAGGTAAACATAGGCAGGTGCCAATTCTTCTGGTTGTCCAGCGCGACCCATCGGTGTATTTTGTCCGAATTTGGCCACATCTTCTTCACCGAATGATGCAGGGATAAGCGGCGTCCAGATAGGCCCTGGAGCTACACCATTCACACGGATTCCATCTTTGGAAATGGAATTGGAAAGCGCTCGTGTAAAGGCTAAGATGGCACCTTTAGTGGAAGAGTAATCAATTAATTTTGGATTGCCCTGATAGGCTGTTATTGAGGTTGTATTAATGATGCTGCTTCCTTTTTTCAAGTGTTTCAAAGCGGCTTTCGTCAAGTGGAACATGGAAAAGATATTAGTTCGGAACGTTTTTTCCAACTGCTCAGCCGATATGTCCAGAAGACTTTCTTGCACATGCTGTTCACCTGCATTATTTACAAGGATATCCAAGCCACCGAACTCTTCGATTGTTTGTTTGACGATATCCTTACAGAATGCTTCATCACCGATATCCCCTGCAAGAAGCAAGCATTTTTGTCCTTCCTGTTCAATCAATTCCTTGGTTTTTTTCGCATCTTCGTGCTCGTCCAAATAAGCTACAACTACATTGGCTCCTTCTTTTGCATAATAGATGGCGACCGATTTACCAATCCCACTATCTCCGCCAGTTACGATAGCTGTTTTTCCTTTTAATTTTCCACTGCCTTTATATTCAGATTTTACCGACTCAGGGTTCGGATCCATCTTTGTCTCTACTCCCGGTTGATGTTGTTGGTGTTGCGGTGGAAACCCTTGTTTATTTTGTTCAGTCATGAATACCCCTCCTGTTTTTGTTTTTTCTACTATTCCTTTTTTAAAATTTGTTTAAACATGGTGAATCACGCAAGAATAGCTTTTCCGCTCTCCTTGGAAACGATGCATATTGCTAAATGAAGGCAAGAAGGGGCTAGGAAGAAAGCTGGTGTAAAAGGTCTTAGAATAAAAAAAGCCCACCCATAACGGGTGAGCTTGCCTTTAACGGTAATTTAAAAATTGTACTTCGATGGATAAGTCAGCGCCACGGATGGCTGAAATGATGCCTTGCAGGTCATCCCTGTTTTTACCGGTAACGCGGATCTGATCATCTTGAATTTGACTCTTGACCTTGAGTCCGCTGTTTTTAATGATGGTATTGATTTTTTTTGCTTGCTCTTTGTCGATGCCTTGAATGAGTTTAGCCCGTTGGCGGACCGTTCCACCAGAAGCTCCTTCAATTTTGCCGTAATCCAGGTTTTTAATAGGAACCCCACGTTTTACAAGCTTACTGATTAAAACATCTTTTAATTGATCAAGTTTATATTCATCGTCAGAAACCAAAACAAGGTCTTCTTTGTCGATGGTGATATTGCTTAAGCTTCCTTTGAAGTCATAACGTGTTTGTATTTCTTTCATTGCCATGGTTACAGCATTTATTACTTCAGGGAAATCTACTTTGGATACGATATCGAATGAATTTTCCTTTGCCATTACTTACCTCCAGCAGGTTTTATTTCTTTTATTATAGAGAAGATAGGTAAGGAAGACAAGACATTCAGTCTGTGGAGTAGGTGGTAGGTGGGGGGAGAAAATGTGTAAAGAAAAAACGAGGGTGATACCCCTCGCTTCATTTATGATCCGTTTTTTTGGAAAAAGAGTGTTTTCCAGCTTTGAGATTTTCTTGGTATGCTATATTTTTTTCAGCATTTCTTGCTTGGTTATCTTCGGGTCTTTTATTGTTATCTTTGGTTTTTGACATAATAAAACTCCCTTCATAATCATGATTAATAGTATTATTCACAATTATAAGAGGGAGTATGCATATTTATGATTTCGCAGGGGTATCGTTTAAGAAGAAGATACCAATTGTACCTGGGCCAGTATGTGCCCCAATTACCGAACCGATTGAGTGAATTATGAAATTTGTCGTTCCAAATTCATTTTGAATGGCTTCTTTCCATTCTAATGCTGATTCTTCGTCATCACCGTGACAAATGCCAATCGTTTGAGTAGACAGGTTTTTGCCTCGCTCATGCATTAAATCCATCATTCTTTTCACCAATTTCTTTTTGCCACGTATCTTCTCAAGTGGAACAAGCTTTCCATCCTCTACGTTGAGTAGCGGTTTAATGTTTAATAATCCCCCAACAAGGGCAGATGTTTTGGAGATACGGCCACCTCGCGCCAAGTATTCAAGGTCACCTACCGTGAATAGGTGCTCCATATGCTTGATGAGGAAATCTATATGTGCTAAAATTTCTTCTTTGGTAGCTCCGTCCGTTGCTAACTGGGCAGCTTGTTCTACAATCATGCCTATACCCAATGAAGCACATTTTGTGTTGATGATCTCTATGTCCAAATCAGGGTACTCTTCTTTAACCTGGTTATGAATCATAACGGCTGTTTGGTAAGTTCCGGATAATTCAGAAGAAAAGGCTATGTAAATGCCTTGTTTTTTCTCCTTGGCAAATTCCGTGAAAACCTCCAGGAAATGTTCAGGAGAAACTTGCGAAGTCTTGGGAGCTTTACCATTAAGCATGGCTTGGAAGATTTCCTTTGAATTAATGGTAAGGATATCTTCATAATTTTGCCCATCCAAATGAACCTGTAAAGGGATCAATGATACATTGTTTTCTCTATAGAAAGACAATGGCAAATCACATGCACTATCCGCAAGAATCGTGATAGCCATAATACACCTGCTTTCTCTTTTACAAAATTTAGTAAATGTGTTTTTTACTCTTTTTAGTTTAGCACGTAACGGTAAAAATTCAATCTCTACGTTTGTAGAAAGAGAAAATAAGGGGTATTGGATACTAGAAATAGAATATATTAGGAGGTTTTTTGGTTGTACGGTAACGAAGTAAAGAAAATTTTAGTAGTCATAATTGGTGCATTCTTAAATGCTGTTGCAATGAACTTCTTTCTGATTCCAGCCAATGTCTATGCAAGTGGATTTACGGGGGTGGCCCAGCTCCTATCAAGTATTGTAGGATCTTTTGCTCCATTTAATGTTTCTACGGGTATTTTACTCTTTCTATTAAATATTCCCGTCACAATAATTGCCTGGAAAAAAGTTGGGAAGTCCTTTACTTTTTATAGCTTCTTTAGTGTTATTTTGATGAGTTTATTCATGGAAATCATTCCACTTACACGATGGTCACCCGACATTTTGTTAAATGCGGTATTTGGTGGTGTGATAGCGGCTGTGGGAGTAGGGATTACCTTGAAATATGGGGCATCAACAGGTGGTATGGATATTATCGCCATGCTTTTATCACGTAAAAAAGATAAGCCTGTCGGAACTTATTTATTTCTTCTGAATGGCATAATCATCCTATCTGCAGGAGCGATATATGGACCAGAAAAGGCTTTATATACGCTTGTTACACTATATACATCAACTCGAGTGGTGGATGCCATACATACACGCCATGAAAAGCTAACGGCCATGATCATTACTAAGCAAAGTGAAGAACTGAAGGAAGCCATTCATGCTCAATTGGTTCGAGGCATTACAAGGCTACCAGCAAAAGGAGCATTCACCAATGAAAGTAAGGAAATGCTGATGATTGTCATCACCCGGTATGAATTATATGATCTGGAGAGAATCATTCAAGAAGTCGATCCACATGCTTTCACGAATATCATAGAAACATCGGGAATTGTCGGTACCTTCCGAAGAGAATGAAAATATTTACCATATTTTTCAAAGTCATTACACTTCGGTGACAAATGGAGAGATGAGGGGAATTTACGTTTAGGGCTCGTACAAAAGGGCTAAATATGGAACGTAACGCCAAAATCAAATCTTGATAAGGAGTGATTAACAATGGCTAAAGATGAAAAAATGAGTAGGCAAGAAGCCGGACGTAAAGGTGGCCAAGCCACTTCAAAAAATCACGACAAAGATTTCTACCAAGAGATTGGACAAAAAGGCGGAGAAGCAACATCGGATAACCACAACAAAGAATTTTATCAGGAAATCGGTCAAAAGGGTGGGGAAGCCACATCCGATTCCCATGGTAAAGATTTTTATAAAGAAATCGGTGAAAAAGGCGGCAAGGCCAGGAATAATGAGTAAAAGAGAAAGCCTCCAGAAATTCTGGAGGCTTTCTCTTTACTTATTTAAGATGGTTTTCCAACTTTTCCTGAAGTTCACGCAATTGCTCTTTTTCAGCGTCATTCGTATTGGCATTCGCGGAAGAAAGTGCGTTTTTAGCGATGTCCACAGTTTTTTGTTGGTCGCCATCCGGCTCAGAGTGGAGAGCTTCGTCAACAAATTCCCTTGCTTGCTGGAATAATTTGTTTCCCATTAGAAGCCACCATAGCTTTGTTCTGACATAATTCTTAATCTGTCTTTTTCAGCCTCTGCATACGTAGTGTGATAAGGGATTTTTTCAGCGTGTTTGGCAACACTTTCTTTGCCTTGCTGTATAAACCGTTTTGATTTAGTTCCCATTATTATCTCCTCCATATCTGAGCGTTTGACAACAACTTTCAAGATGTTGTCTCTACTAGTGTGGCTTGTTGAAGAGATTTTATAAAGGAAAAATATGACGTTATTTCAGATTGAACTTCTCCTCAAGAAAAATGGCAATCCCATCTTCCTCATTGCTCAAGGTGGTCGTATTGGCAACTGTTTTGACCACTTCTATGGCATTCCCCATTGCGACACCGGTTCCTGCATAATCAAGCATTTCTAAATCGTTATCCTCATCCCCAAATGCAATGATCCGATTTTTTGGGATGTCCAAATAATTGGAAACCCTTTGAAGACCAACAGCCTTACTTAACCCACTTTTAATGATTTCAATGATGTGAAAGGGCTCTGCCCAACGACGGTGATCCACCAATTCCGCGTGAACATCCGATAAATGCTGCCGGATTTGACCGACATATTCACTATCGGTATGGATGAGCATCGATGTAGGTGAATCCTTAAGGAAATTTCTAAGGTCGCCACTTGTCATTTTTGGATTTCCTACATTGAACATATCCATCAATTTTTCATCATGATGATGGACATATAAATCATCTTTAACTTCAGCGATGATGTTATGATAGCTAAATTGATCACATGCGTCGAC
Source organism: Peribacillus sp. NPDC097675 (assembly GCF_050277655.1). NCBI lineage: Bacteria > Bacillati > Bacillota > Bacilli > Caryophanales > Bacillaceae > Peribacillus > Peribacillus sp. NPDC097675. The sequence continues at coordinate 85,181 of NZ_JBNNSK010000003.1, forward strand.
GATTTCTTTTGCAACCTTGATATCAAGGGGTGAATGATACACTCCCCAGCTTGTCTGCAAAGGATGGTGGACAAAAGCTCCATTGAAATTCACGATGGGTGTAGTCAATCCCAGTTCGCGATAATAGAGTTCGCTTGAGCGGAAGGGACGGCCAGTTGCAATCATGACCTCGTGCCCATCGTCTTTCAATTTTAAAAGGGTTTCTTTTGTGCGAGGGGATATTATTTTCTTATCGGTAAGTAATGTTCCATCAAGATCCAATACGATTAAATGTTTTTCAGTCATATAAAGCACCTTCTGTTCTTTTTGATTTCATTATATGCGAATATTGTTAAGCTTAGTTTAAAGGAATTGTAAATCTTTTTCATTCTTTATGCATTCCTGTATGATATTACTAAATTAAGGGTTATAATATTCACTGGATTATAGCGGACTATTTTTCGAATAACGTAATAAGTTTTTGTGGAATTATATTGAGTCTCCTAAATGATTCGGAGGGATTGAATTGGTAATAATTGAAAATGAACTAATCGGCCATATTCCTGTATTGCATGTTAGTGAGCAGTCTACTTTTAATGACGAACTACCACTTGTGATATTTATACATGGGTTTCAAAGTGCAAAAGAACATAACCTCCACTATGCCTACTTGTTGGCTGAGAAGGGATTTCGCGTGATTCTTCCCGATGTTGTCTACCATGGTGAAAGAGAGGCAGGCCATAGTGAATCCGAGTTGATGCCACGCTTTTGGGAAATGGTATTACAGAGCATAAAGGAATTACCTTTACTTAAAGATGATTTACTTTCCCGAAAATTGATCGATCCTACAAGAATTGGCATTGCCGGCAGTTCTATGGGTGGTATTGTGACACATGGTGCTCTAGCTACCTTTGATTGGTTATCAGCCGGGGTGAGTTTGATGGGTAACCCCTCATATGTTTCGTTTGCGGAACTTCAAATAGGGGAAATTAAAAAAAGAGAAATCGAATTTCCTCTTACCGAAGAGGAAATCACACAATCGATTGCACAGCTTAAGCCATTTGACCTTAGCTTGAATCGTGATAAATTAGCTAATCGGCCATTATTGTTTTGGCATGGTGCTAAAGATCATGTTGTTCCTTATCAATATGCATATCGCTTTTATGAAGAGGTAAAATCAAGTTATAATGAAGTGGATGATAAGATAAAGTTCATTCTCGATAAGAGGGCGGCTCATAAAGTAAGTAGGGAAGGTGTGCTTCAAACGGCGAAATGGTTTGAACAACATTTATTACCAACTATACAAAAAGCTTAAATGAACACGTAAAATCTGTTATGATTCTAATATGAAGATAGTGTTAACTATTTTACTATCATCATCCACCATAAATATCGTGGTATATGGATTACAAAAGGAGTGAATTAGATGGATCAAGATACAAAAGACATTATTATGGGAGCTTTGGAGCAGGTAATTGACCCAGAGCTTGGAATAGATATCGTGAATTTAGGTTTAGTATATGATGTGGATATGGATGAAGCAGGACTAACGACTGTTAAAATGACATTGACGGCAATGGGTTGCCCATTAGCTGGAACTATCGTTGACCAGGTGAAATTAGTGCTGGAAGATATTCCGGAAGTAAAAGAAACGGACGTACAAATTGTGTGGAGTCCACCATGGTCCAAGGACCGCATGTCCAGATATGCAAAAATTGCGTTAGGTATTAAATAAATTTCCGTGTATAAGATTAAATATAAAGCCAGTCAAAAAACGGTGAATCCTCAATTTGTGGAGCAGCTTTTTATTGGTCTGGCTTTTTCTAATCCACGAGGCTAGGGGTGGTTAATTGACCAGTCAAATTAAAGATTCTTTAGATAGGCCATTAAGAGATTTAAGGATTTCCGTCATCGACCGCTGTAACTTCCGTTGTCAGTATTGTATGCCGGCTGAAATTTTTCATGAAAATTTCCAGTTCCTCCCTAAGAGTGAGCTTTTATCATATGAAGAAATTATAAGGATATCAAAAATATTTGCAAAACTAGGTGTGAAAAAGTTAAGGCTGACGGGCGGGGAACCGCTTTTACGTAAAGACTTAACTACACTTATCTCTGAACTTGTCTTAATTGAAGGGATAGAAGATATAGGATTGACCACCAACGGCGTGTTTTTGAAGAAACATGCGGCAGGTTTAAAGGCTGCCGGTCTACAGCGGGTGAATATCAGCCTGGATAGTCTGGATGATGATTTATTTAAGCAGATGAATGGTAGGAACATCGGGATAAAACCAGTACTAGAAGGCATCGAGGCTGCTAAAAAAGCGGGACTTGGTGTCAAGGTTAACATGGTCGTTAAAAAAGAAACGAACGAGTCCCAAATCTTGCCCATGGCCCGCTTTTGTAAACAAGAGGGCATTCAACTACGTTATATAGAATTCATGGATGTTGGCCATACAAATGGCTGGCAGCTTAAAAACGTAATAACGAAAAAAGAGTTGCTTGAAATGCTCCAGGGAGAATTCGATTTGGAACCCGTGGAGGAAGATTATTTCGGGGAAGTCGCAAAACGTTATCGTTATAAAGGAACGACCACAGAGGTAGGATTCATCACATCTGTTTCCGAGTCCTTCTGTTCAAGTTGCACACGGGCACGCCTTTCTGCAAACGGTAGCATATATACCTGTTTATTTAATGGAAAAGGGCATGACCTAAAGTCATTGGTTCGCTCAGATATGACCGATGAAGAATTAACGGCCCATATCATTTCCATTTGGAACCATCGTGATGATCGTTATTCGGATGAGCGGGTAGAGGGTACTGTGAAAAAACAAGAAAAAATAGAAATGTCCTTTATTGGCGGATAACGTTGAATCTTGATAGGACAAGCAGAACAACGGGGTGGCAACTATGCCATTCCGTTTTTTTTGTGCTTTTATTGGCATGAATGAATAATTTATACGATTTTTATGCATATATACAATGAAATAAGAAGTAATGCAATCCTTTATTCAAGACATTAGGATGGATAAGTACGGAGGGTTCCCCATTGCACAGCAAGAACGTAAACAAATGTACGACTGTAAAGAAGGCAGTCCTTATTAAAGGAGGTATGAATAGTGCCTGAAGGAAGCTGTGAAAGCGATTAATACGGGAAGGGATCAGTTAAATCCGACTCACTACTTAGAAAAAGGCCTAGTGGCTGGTACCTTAAGGTCAAAAATTTTTATACAATTTAGTAATTTCATAAAAATACATTTGATTTTATTTTTATTCAGTCATATAATAGTAGAATCAAAGAATGACAGGGACTAGAATATAGGAGTGGTTTTATGAACGTTTCAATTGTCGGAGCTACAGGATATGGTGGTTTGGAGCTAATAAGGTTCCTGAATAATCATCCTCATTTACATATAGAATCATTACATACTTCATCTCAATTTGGTCGGAGTATCCATGAAGATAATCCACATTTGATGCATATGAAAGTCAAATTAGAAGCCATTGATCCGGAAAAAATCGCAAAAACATCTGATATTGTTTTTCTTGCTACTCCTTCAGGTGTTTCCTCGCAACTGATTTCGCAATTTTCTGATCTCGATATGAAAGTAATCGATTTGTCAGGGGACCTTAGGCTTCAAGCTCCAGGAGAATACGAACATTGGTATAAAAAAGAGGCTGCACCCCAATCAATTATAGAAAAAGCTGTATACGGGCTAGCTGAATGGAATGCCGACGATATTAGGCAATCCACTATCATTGCAAATCCAGGTTGTTATCCTACCGCTACATTGCTTGGTCTGGCCCCTATATTTACAGAAGGATGGGCTACAGGGTCCGATGTTATTATCGATGCTAAATCAGGGGTGTCCGGGGCAGGAAAGTCTCCTTCTGTTATGACGCATTATAGTGAAATGAATGAAAATTTCAAAATATACAAAGTGAACCAGCATCAACATATACCAGAAATTGAGCAACAGCTTGGAAGATGGTCGAAAGATATACAGCCGATCTCATTCAACACCCATCTTGTCCCGATGACGAGAGGGATCATGACCACAATGTACGTTAAGCTAAATCGGCAAACTTCAACGGCCGAATTAAGGGATTTGTATGAAACCATTTATGAAAAACATCCATTTGTCCGAATACAGCCGTTAAATCACTTCCCTTCTACAAAACAAGTTTATGGCTCGAATTTTTGCGATATTGGTGTCGCTTATGATGATAGAACCGGAAGGGCCACAATTGTTTCCGTAATTGATAATTTAGTAAAAGGTGCAGCAGGGCAGGCCATACAAAATGCAAATATAGTAATGGGGATGGAAGAAACAACAGGATTATGGAACACCCCGCTTTATCCATAAAATTTCTTGGAGGGAAATAATGAATACACTACAGCTGGTTGAAACAATCAAACAAATTGAAAATGGCAACATCTTAATTCCACAAGGATTTAAAGCGTCAGGCGTTCATGCAGGTTTACGTTACTCAAAAAAAGATATTGGCGTTATTTTTTCAGAAGTCCCAGCGTCTGCGGCTGCGGTTTATACACAAAATATCGTTCAAGCCGCTCCGATAAATGTGACGAAGGAGAGCATCTCCGTTACCGGCAAACTTCATGGAATCGTTGTGAATAGTGCCTGTGCGAATGCGTGTACAGGAGAGCAAGGTTTAAGGGATGCATATGAAATGCGTCAGCTTACGGCACAAAAATTCGGGTTGGAAGACCAGGCATTCGCCGTCGCTTCTACCGGAGTCATTGGTGAATACTTGGATATGGAAAAAATCAAAAAAGGCATAGATTTAATTGAGATTACGGATACGCCAGAGGCTGCAGAAGACTTTGGTTCAGCCATTTTGACAACGGATATCGTTACAAAGAGTTGCGGATATGAAACGGTCATTGACGGTAAGGTCGTGAAGATGGGCGGTGCAGCGAAAGGGTCGGGAATGATCCATCCTAACATGGCAACGATGCTTGGATTCATTACAACGGATGCAGCCATAGAACCCGCTTCTCTACAGGAAGCCTTATCTGCAATAACCAACGATACTTTCAACCAGATCACGGTTGATGGTGATAGTTCCACGAACGATATGGTCCTGGTCTTGGCAAATGGAGAAGCAGGCAATGAATCTTTATCCAAAGCACATCCGGAATGGCCAGTCTTCTTGAATTTATTAAAACAGACTTCTGAAAGTCTAGCCAAGCAGATTGCAAAAGACGGAGAAGGCGCTACAAAATTAATCGAAGTCAATGTCCATGGCATGGATAAGAAACAAGATGCACAGATGATGGCAAAAACGATTGTTGGTTCCAATTTAGTGAAGACCGCAGCATTTGGGTCGGACGCTAACTGGGGGCGTATTATTGCGGCAATGGGAAGAAGCGGAGTGGATTTTCAGCCTACACAAACAACGATTGCCTTTGGGGACATCGTTGTTCTGAATGAAGGAGAACCCGTACAGTTTTCTGAAGAAGAGGCGAAGGCCTATCTAGAAAATAAAAATATTACAATTAATGTCTTTTTACATGATGGTGACGAATCAGGAACGGCATGGGGCTGCGATTTAACCTATGATTATGTGAAAATAAATGGTAGCTATCGATCATAAGGGGGATGAATTGGTGGGGATTTTAGTCATCAAATGTGGCGGCAGCATTATTAACGAGTTATCCGAATCGTTTTTTACAAGTGTAAAAGAATTACAAAGCCGCGGGTATCAAATCGTCTTTGTTCATGGTGGCGGCCCGGATATTAACTCGATGCTTGAGAAATTTGAAATTGAACCAGTCTTTGAAGATGGTTTAAGAAAAACGACAGCTGATGTGCTAGAAGTGGTTGAGCTGATGCTGGCAGGTAAGTCTAATCGCTGCCTTGTGCACAAGCTGGAAGAACACGGAATTAAGGCTGTTGGCCTTAATGGCTCGGATGGGGGCATCCTGACAGGTAATTTTATAGATGAAAAGAAACTGGGAGCGGTGGGTGAAATCCATCAAGTCGATACCGAATTACTGGAACTTCTTTTTGAAAAAGGTTACTGCCCAGTATTGACGCCTATCTCGTGTACAGCTAATGGAGACAAACTGAATGTGAATGCCGATATGGCAGCAGGTTCAGTGGCTAAAGCCCTTTCGGCAGAAATGTGCTTATTTGTAACAGATGTCAAAGGGGTAATGAAGGATCATCAAATCATTGAAAAGCTGTCAGAAGCGGAGACGCAGGCATTGATTGCAGATGGTAGCATTTATGGTGGGATGATTCCGAAAGTAAACACTGCATTATCCGTGTTGGATAAAGGTGTGGAAGAAGTCATGATTGTAAGTGGAAAAGACCTTTTCTACGAAAATGGACAGTTCATCGGTACGAAATTTTTACAGAAAGAAGGGGTATTCAAATGAGTTCTTTATTTCCAACATATGCAAGATGGGACATAGAACCAGAAACAGCGAGCGGTACGAAGTTAATCAGTAAGAATGGGAAAGAGTATCTTGACTTCACATCAGGAATTGGAGTGCTAAACCTTGGCCATTGTCATGAAAAAGTGAAGAATGCCGTTACTGAGCAATTGAATAAATACTGGCATGTATCGAATATGTTCCAGAGCTCCGTACAGGAAAAGGTTGCAAAGATGCTGGCAGATGCCACTGGATTGGACCAGGTTTTCTTTGCCAACAGCGGCGCTGAAGCAAATGAAGCGGCAATCAAACTTGCCCGTAAAGCGACAGGGAAAAGTAAGATTGTCACATGCCTGCAGTCTTTTCATGGTCGTACCTTCGCAACAATGGCAGCAACCGGTCAGGATAAAATCAAAAAGGGTTTCGGTCCGATGTTAAGCTCTTTTGAATATGTGCCATTCAATGATAACGAAGCTTTAGCGGACGCAGTGGATGATGATACGGCAGCAGTTATGATTGAAATCATTCAAGGGGAAGGTGGTATTCATGTTGTCCAGCAATCCTATTTGGATGCAATAGCAGCTGAATGCAAAAAACATGGAGCACTCCTAATCGTTGATGAAATTCAAACAGGGATAGGACGGACAGGTAAACCATTCGCCTTCCTACATTTCGATATCCAGCCAGATATCCTTACTTCTGCCAAAGGGCTTGGAAATGGTCTCCCTATAGGGGCGATGATCGGTAAAGGGGAGTTGGCAGAATTCTTTGGACCTGGTAGCCATGGTTCGACATTCGGAGGAAACCCCGTGAGCGTCGCAGCTGCAGAAGCGGTTTTAACTGAATTATTCCAACCAGGCTTCTTAGCAGAAACAGCAGATAAAGCAGAGTATCTGAAAAGTGAATTGATTAAGGCGTTTGAGGGTGTAGAAGAGGTAATGGAAGTTCGTGGTCTTGGGTTGATGATTGGCATAGAGTGTAAACAGGAAGTTCAGACATTTATATTGGAGATGCAAGATGCTGGTCTACTATTATTAAGTGCCGGACCGAACGTTCTTCGTTTGCTGCCACCCCTAACAGTGGATAAATCGGAAATGGACCAGGCTATCGGGAAGATAAAGAAAGTGTTAAAAACAAAACAAATATTCTAAATTATTAGATTTTTTTATAGAATAAAATGAATAATTATGCTACTATTTATATAAATATACATCTTCAGAAGAGGTGAAGAACATGAAAAACTATTTATGTTTAGAAAATGGGTCCGTTTTTGAAGGGGAACTTTTAACTAAACCGAACAAAAAAGCAATCACTGGGGAGATTGTCTTTTTTACCGGAATGACCGGATATCAAGAAGTATTGACCGACCCTTCCTATAAAGATCAAATCGTCATTTTTACGTATCCTTTAGTAGGAAACTACGGAATTAATAAAGTGGATTTTGAAAGTAAGAAGCCACACGTGGCAGGCGTTGTTGTATATGAAGGTAATATGCATCATTCTCATTTTCAAGCCGAATATTCTCTTAATGAATATTTAGATAAATGGGATATCCCGCTATTGAGTCATGTGGATACAAGGGCAGTCGTCAAGAATATCCGTCAAGAAGGCTCTATGCAAGCGGCCATCACGGCGGAAGGTCAACATACTTTCGAATCCAAGCTAGATGGTTTAGCTGCACATGTTGCAGTCGTTTCAACTAAGCAGCTTGAAAGTTACGGGGAAGGCGACAAGCATATTATTTTGATGGATTTCGGTTATAAAAAATCGATTCTGACTTCTTTGATCGAGCAAGGTTGCCGCGTTACTGTCGTCCCTTTTGACACCAAATTCGAACAGATCACGAAATTGAAACCGGACGGCATTTTGCTTTCAAATGGGCCTGGGGATCCAAAACAGCTTGAATATTTACTGGATAATATCAAGAAAATCATTTCGCATTTTCCTACAATGGGCATTTGCCTAGGTCATCAACTGACCGCACTTGCTTTTGGAGGAAATACGAAAAAAATGCTGTTTGGGCACCGAGGTGCGAACCAGCCCGTGGTCGATTTGAAAACGAAAAGGGTATATATGAGTTCACAGAATCATAGTTATGAAGTCGATGAACCAAGTTTGGAGGGAACATCGCTTCAAGTTCGGTTCCGGAATGTGAATGATCATACTGTTGAGGGGCTTATGCATAAAGACCTTCCGATTTTTACGACACAATACCATCCGGAAGCGAATCCGGGGCCGGTTGAAAGTTCACTGTTATTCAATGACTTTTTACAAATGATAAATGATTATAGCGGGAGAGAAAAAGCATATGCCTAAAGACAACACGATACAGACAATCTTAGTAATTGGGTCAGGGCCAATAGTCATCGGTCAGGCCGCTGAATTTGATTATGCAGGAACACAAGCCTGCCTCGCTCTAAAAGAGGAAGGATATAGAGTCATTCTTGTCAATAATAATCCGGCAACCATCATGACGGATGAACTGAATGCGGATGCCGTCTATTTCGAGCCATTAACAGTGGATGTAGTGGAAAAGATTATTGCCAAGGAAAAGCCAGACGGCTTGCTTGCCACTTTAGGCGGTCAAACCGGATTAAATCTTGCATACCAGTTAGATGATGCTGGGATTCTTGAAAAATATAAGGTCAAGTTATTGGGAACTCCGATTGACTCCATCAAAAAGGGGGAAGATCGTGAACTGTTCCGCCAGCTCATGTTTGAAATTAACGAGCCAGTACCGGACAGTACGATCGTCCATACATTGGAAGAGGCGTTAGCTTTTGCCGACAAAATTGGCTTTCCCATCATCGTTCGACCGGCTTATACACTTGGTGGAACGGGCGGCGGGATTGCGGAAACCATGGAGACCTTTAAAGAACTAGTACGGGGAGGACTTCAAGAAAGCCCGATTACGCAATGCTTAATCGAGAGAAGCATAGCAGGCTTTAAAGAGGTAGAATATGAGGTAATGCGTGATGGGAACAATACGTGTATCACCATCTGCAATATGGAAAACATCGACCCCGTCGGTATTCACACAGGTGATTCCATTGTTGTGGCACCATCACAGACTTTGTCTGATGATGAGTTTCACATGCTGCGTTCCGCTTCTATCAAAATCATTTCCGCTTTGGGAATCATCGGCGGATGTAATATACAGTTTGCTCTCGATCCAAACAGCAAACAATACTATTTAATCGAAGTGAATCCGCGTGTCAGCCGCTCTTCTGCATTGGCTTCGAAGGCAACTGGCTATCCGATTGCCCGAATCGCCGCAAAACTGGCGGTCGGCTATCATTTGTCAGAACTAATCAACCCTGTAACGAAAAGTACGTATACAAGCTTCGAACCTGCCCTGGATTATGTAGCTGTCAAGTTCCCGCGTTGGCCATTCGATAAATTCACGACGGCACACCGTAAATTAGGCACACAGATGAAAGCGACAGGGGAAGTGATGGCGCTGCACCGTAACTTTGAAGGCGGCGTACAAAAGGCCATTGATTCATTAGAATTAAAGACGAATGGGCTTCAACTTTTATCGTTAAAGGATAAGTCCGTATCAGAGCTATGGGAAAAGCTTGCTGAGAAATCGGATGAAAGGATTTTTGTCATTTTTGAAATGCTTCGCAAAGGTGTGACGATTGAAGAAATCCATGAGGCCACCGCCATTGATTACTATTTCCTTCACTCTTTCGCTTTGTTGATTGAGAATGAACATGAAATCTCTGCAAAGACAATCGAATCGGTCACCAAAGAAGAAATGCAGCTTTACAAGGAAAAGGGTTTTTCTGACCGCTACCTTGCTTCTGTGTGGAATGTTAGTGAAATCGACGTGCGGGCACATAGGAAGTCACTTGGAATATCAGCAGTGTATAAAACGGTGGATACATGTGCAGCGGAATTTGAATCACATACAAACTATCATTATTCGACTTATTTTGGTGAAAATGAACAAAAAACAACGGAAAAGAAGAAAGTCCTGATGATTGGCAGCGGCCCAATCCGAATCGGTCAAGGAATTGAATTCGATTACTGTTCCGTCCATGGTGTTTATGCACTTCAAGATGAAAATGTGGAAACGGTCATGATTAATAATAACCCTGAAACGGTCAGTACGGATTTTGCTACGGCAGATCGACTTTATTTCGAACCTTTGACTTTAGAATATGTTTTGAATGTCATTGAAGCGGAGAATATTGAGGATGTGATTGTCCAGTTCGGTGGACAGACTGCCATCAATCTGGCAAAAGGGTTAGAAGACTACGGAATCAATTTGCTTGGTACTTCATTTGACATGCTTGACCAGCTGGAAGATCGCGATCGTTTCTATCAGCTATTGCAAAACCTGGAGATTCCCCATGTACCAGGTACAATGGCCGATAGTGTAGAAGAGCTAGTTGAATGTGCTGAAGAAATCGGCTTCCCGGTCTTATTACGACCTTCATATGTCATTGGCGGTCAAGGAATGGAAATAATCCGTTCAAAGGAAAGCCTGCTGAACCGAATTGAAAATGGCGTGGCACTTGTGTATCCAGTCCTGATTGATTCATATATTCCGGGTAAGGAAGCGGAGATCGACTTAATTGCGGATGGTAAAGAGATCTATATCCCAATCGTAGCCGAACATGTAGAAAAGGCAGGAGTTCATTCAGGAGACAGCATGGCTTTACTTCCTGCACAGTCCCTCTCGGATGATGTCAAAGATAAAATGACATTGTATGCAGAAAAACTTGTAAAAGAGCTTGGATATAAAGGGCTTATGAATATTCAATTCGTCATTGAAGGCAGTAATGTGTATGTACTGGAAGTAAATCCGCGTGCTAGCCGGACGATTCCAATCATCAGTAAAGTCACGAATGTACCTTTAGTACAAATTGCGACAAAAATATTGCTTGGGAAATATTCATTAGCAAATATGTTTGAAAAAACAGGTTTAATGGAGGATATTCCTTATTCTGTCGTCAAATATCCAGTGTTCTCAACCTTCGCATTAAGCGGACTTGATTCAAAAGTAGGTCCGGAAATGAAATCCACAGGTGAAGGCATCGCAATCGGAGAAACCATGGCTGAAGCGCTAACAAAAGTGTTTCATGCTCAAAAGGCTAAACATACGACCGGTGTGTACCAATCTGAAACTGTCCAACTTAGCGAAGGGTTGCTTAAGCAAATCAATGAGGCCGACTTGAAGCTAACGAATTCGGACTTTGACCAATGGCTAAAGGAAGGTAATGCTGCTGTTGTTCTTGCTTATGGAACCACTGAAGAAGATAAGAAACTAAGGTTATTGGCCGCCAAATATCGTTTATTGGCCTTTACGGAAGAAGAAACATTTAAAGCTTATTTGCAATCACTGAACCAGGCAGAAACGACTGTTACCTCATTGCAGGAATGGCTTGTAACTTATTCGAAAGGGGTGTCACACGTATGAATGCATTGATGGCACAGACGCACTCGAAAATTTTGAACGGAAAAGATTTCTTGACGATGAAAGAGACTACATCAAAGGAAATTACAGCATTGTTAGAATTGGCACAGACCATAAAAGCCACATTGCAAGCGGGCGAGGAATATAAGCCTTTAGCAGGGAAGACATTAGGGATGATTTTTGAAAAATCATCCACTCGTACCCGGGTTTCTTTTGAGGTGGGAATGCTACAGCTAGGGGGCCATGCATTATTTTTGAGTAGTAATGACTTGCAAATCGGACGTGGAGAACCCATTTCCGATACGGCGAAAGTCCTTTCTGAGTACATCGATGGCATCATGATCCGTACTTTCGAACATGAAAAAATCATGGGATTGGCTGAAAATGCCACTATTCCAGTCATTAATGGATTAACTGATCTTGCTCATCCGAGCCAAGTGATGGCGGACTTCCTGACAATCCTAGAATTGAAAGGGAAATTGAATGGCTTAAAAATGAGTTACATTGGCGACGGAAATAATGTAGCCAATTCATTGATGGTTGGCTGCGCCAAAATGGGGATGAATTTCTCTCTTGGATGTCCGGAAGGCTACAAACCGGACGAAAAGATTGTTGCTTATGCACAGGAAATCGCAGCTGAGAACAACTGTGAAGTGGTTGTTACGACTTCAGCGGTGGAAGCAATCGTGGATGCAGATATCGTTTATTCCGATGTTTGGACTTCCATGGGGCAAGAACTTGAGAACAGCATCCGTTTAGAAGCGTTTAAGAGCTATCAAATCAATGCTGAACTGGTTAAGCATGCAAAGAAAGATTATCTATTCATGCATTGCTTACCTGCACATAGAGAAGAAGAGGTGACTGCCGAAGTCATCGATGGACCGAATTCAGTCGTTTTCCATCAAGCGGGTAACCGTCTACATGCACAAAAGGCGATTCTCGTAGATTTACTTTCATAATATATTAGGTGTCTGCTTATGGCAGGCACCTTTTAATTTGTACTCAGGCTCTTTTTCATCATGAAAATTTCGGTCATGAAAGTAAAAAAGGTGGCAATAATAACAGGGAAAGCATGTAAAGGGGTGAAATGCATGGGGCAAAATCGTCAATTCAAGCCAGGGCAAAAGGCACCGAATAATGGGGCATATGTAGAAATAGGTGAAACAGGCAGTATGGTAGTCAATCCGCAAATGGTAAAGCTTGAAGCAGGAGACACATTTCCTGAAACTTCGAATCATAACCGGATATGGACCTATCAGAGAAAGCCCTAATAAAAATGAAAAGCAGGAAGGGTCCCATACCCTTTCCTGCTTTTTTAGTGAAGATTATTTTTGCATCTCTAAAAAACTCTTCCGCTTCTTTACTTGAAATATTTTTTCATGGTTCTTCCAGCTTGGCATAATTCATGAACATTCTTAAGAAAAAAATGAATCACAATATAACTTTTCTTTACAAGGAAAGAATAAGCAGTATAATGAAATTATAAAAGGTCAAAATTGGTCAAACGGTATGAGAGTTCGTACATGGAAACAATGATTGGGAGGTTTTATGATGGATTTTAATGCTATGACAGAAAGAACCCAGCAGGCATTTATAGGTGGGCAGGAGCTGGCCAAAGATAAGAAGAATCCAGAACTTACCGAGCTTCATCTATTAAAAGCCCTCATGACACAGGATGAAAGCCTACTAATAAGACTTTTATCGGAAATAGATCAATCGCTCGTTCGTTTTGAAACGGAGCTGAATCAAGAACTAAATAAGTTGCCTGAAGTGAACGGAAGTGCCGCTCAAGTTTATATGTCTAATTCCCTTCAAAATCTTCTATTGACGGCTGAAAAGGAAATGAAGAGCTGGGAGGATGAGTATCTTTCCGTTGAACACATTTTACTTGCTCTGTTAAAGGAAGGTAAACCGAACATAAGAAAGCTATTTGCAGACTATGGGATAGACTACGAGAAAGCGAAGCAAATTATCCAATCAATCAGGGGGAATCAGCGAGTGACTAGTCAAAATCCAGAAAACACATATGAAGTTTTAAAAAAATATGGAAGAGATCTTGTAGCAGAGGTTAAGGCGGGGAACGTCGATCCAGTTATTGGCCGTGACACGGAAATTCGAAATGTCATTCGGATTTTATCACGTAAGACGAAAAATAATCCTGTTTTAATCGGAGAACCAGGGGTAGGTAAAACGGCCATCGTCGAAGGCTTGGCACAAAGAATTGTCCGGAAAGATGTACCGGAGGGGCTTAAAGATAAAACGGTTTTCTCCCTTGATATGAGTGCCCTCGTTGCTGGGGCCAAGTTTCGCGGTGAATTTGAGGAACGATTGAAAGCTGTTCTGAATGAAGTGAAAAAGAGCGAAGGGAACATCCTTTTATTCATCGATGAATTGCATACCATTGTTGGTGCAGGTAAAACGGATGGGGCATTGGATGCTGGAAATATGTTGAAGCCAATGTTAGCGCGTGGCGAATTGCATTGCATTGGTGCGACTACCCTCGACGAATATCGTAAGTACATTGAGAAGGACCCTGCTCTTGAGCGCCGTTTCCAGCAAGTCCTTGTTCCAGAGCCAGACGTAGAAGATACAATTTCCATTTTGCGTGGTCTGAAGGAGCGGTTTGAGATACATCATGGGGTGAGAATCCATGATCGATCCATTGTTGCAGCGGCGGTCCTATCGAATCGCTATATCACGGAGAGATTCTTACCTGATAAAGCGATAGACCTTGTGGATGAGGCATGCGCGATGATCAGGATGGAAATTGACTCAATGCCTTCGGAACTTGATGCAATTACACGGAAGGTCATGACGCTGGAAATAGAGGAAGCGGCCCTGAAAAATGAAGAGGATCCTCAAAGCAAAGCAAGACTGGAAGTGCTCCAAAAAGAACTTTCCGAATTGCAGGATCAAGCCACCAGCATGAAGGCCAAGTGGCAAATGGAGAAATCTTCACTTCAGAAAGTTCAGGATCAGAGGGAAGAACTTGAAAAGTTAAGGCACGAGTTGGAACAGGCGGAAAATGATTACGACCTGAATCGTGCGGCGGAGCTTCGACACGGGAAAATCCCACAGCTTCAAAAGGATTTGGAAGCCATGGAAGATGAATTGGAAAATGGTAAACAGGAATCTAGGTTGCTTCGTCAGGAAGTGACAGAGGAAGAAATTGCTTCGATCGTCGCCAGATGGACGGGTATTCCGGTAAGCAAGTTAGTGGAAAGCGAAAGAGAAAAACTGCTTCGCCTTTCCGATATTCTTCATGAACGCGTAATCGGTCAAGGGGAAGCGGTGGAACTTGTATCGGATGCGGTTTTAAGGGCTAGAGCCGGTATCAAGGATCCCAATAGGCCGATAGGTTCCTTTATTTTCTTAGGACCGACAGGGGTCGGGAAAACAGAATTGGTCAAAGCCTTGGCAGAAACGTTATTTGATAGCGATGAACATATGATACGAATCGATATGTCTGAGTATATGGAGAAACATTCGGTTTCCCGTTTGGTGGGAGCGCCACCGGGATATGTGGGATTTGAGGAAGGCGGTCAGTTGACCGAAGCGATTAGAAGAAACCCTTACTCAGTCGTATTACTTGATGAAATTGAAAAGGCTCATCCTGAAGTCTTCAATATCTTGCTGCAAATGCTTGATGATGGAAGGATTACAGACTCCCAAGGAAGAACAATCAACTGCAAAAACACGGTCATTATCATGACTTCCAATATTGGCTCTCATTTCTTGTTACAGTCCAATCGAGAAGATGGGGCCATTGAAGAGGGGATAAAAGAACAGGTTTTCACGGAATTAAGAGGACATTTCCGTCCTGAGTTCTTGAACCGTGTGGATGATATCGTACTTTTCAAACCGCTCACGAAACAGGAAATCGTCGGCATTGTGGAAAAGATGATTCAACAGTTACAGGTAAGGTTGACTGAACAGAATATCACTCTTGGTGTAACGGATGCGGCTAAGGAGTTTATTGCTGAACAAGGATATGATCCTGTTTATGGAGCAAGACCCTTGAAGCGCTTTATCCAAAAACATGTAGAAACGAAAGTGGCCCGCAAAATCATATCGGGAAGCATGGGGAACCAAGAAAGCCTGACGATTGATTATAATCAAGGTGAATTGGTCTTGAGGTAAATTTTCTACTGTAGTTTAAACCAAGGCTGAAAACGGTATAGAAAAAGGACATCCAAGTAAAAGGATGTCCTCTTTTTGCTTCTTAATGTTGATGTGAGTCTTTTGATGGCCCTTCAGGCATAACAGCAGGAATGATACAAACTAAAACAGCTGTAATAAGTCCTAGAATTGTTCCCTGTGTAGCATCGTATGAAACTCCGATCATGGAAGAAACAACATATACAAGCATATGCACTAATAAGAATGTCCAAAGAATTGTCCAAGCATAACGCATCGAATTTCACCTCATTCCACTACAATCTTTTTTATCTTACCATAATTAATATACAGTTAAAACGGCTTTTTCATAATAACTGATAAATAATTCATCGTAGCCCTTTCACTTAGGAGGAACGTTTAGGAATAATAAGCCAAGGATATGGGTGAGTGCTCCCAAGCCCATCGCAATCACTGCTGAATGATAAATTTAAGATTGGAGGATAGGCGTCCCCCCTTACCCTTTTGATGTCTCAACATAAATTAACTAATAGTACTATTTATTCCTAAAAGGAGTTAGTTTAGATGGAACAGAGAACTTTTCAAATTGAAGACCAATGGAATATCGTCTATTATCCGGAACAGCCTAGTGGATTTTCCGTCTTGGTTATTGGGGACCGCAGTTCTTTTGTAGATAAGGATAGTAGCTTTTGGCTTCAGCATCCTGGCAGGTTACGTATATTAGAGTATTTGAAACAATCCGGGTACACTCTTTTTTCCTCGAATTTTTACGGAGCCAATTGGGGAAGCTCGAAGGCACTCGCTCTTTCGTTGAACTTATATATGCTCTTTATGAAAAATGAAATAGTCAATCGTAAAATCCATGTGCTTGCAGAGGGGACAGGGGCTCTGCTTGCATTAAAGCTAATGAAAGAGATGGGGAGTCAAATTCGTTCCGTTGTCCTCATTGATCCCATTTTATCTCTTAAAGTACAGCTGGAAAATGAAAAGGATAATAAATTTTTTTATAAAAAGTGGTTATCGGAAGCAGCCGCTGCTCACGAGTTGGATCCAACCGAAATGGAAAAGGAGATAATTGATTCTCATGAGCAGGCATTTCCACATAACATTCCAGTGAAAGTAATTCTGGTTTTCGGAAGTTTTCGTAAAGAACAAGCCTCCTTCTATCGAAGAATCCAAAGAACTAGGAAAGCCCACTTGCATTTGACATATTTATTAGCCGAAAAACGATATAAAATCCCTTATCTAATACAGAAGTTTTTTAAAGAGAATGAAGAGTCTTTATGAGAATGGATATATTTTCGAAATGCTTTGCATACGATACAGCATCTGTTAAAAAATGTGGTGCCGGATAAGCGTGCTATTGCATAAGGGGAGGCTGTATCATGGAAACATATATTGTCGTTGGGGCTTATCAATTTATAGGGTTTCATTTGACACAATATCTGTTGGGGCAAGGGGAAGAGGTAATCGGAATTGATTGGGAAGATTCTAAAGCCAATCAATATATTATAGAAGAAAAGGAACTAGAAATTGGACGTAATGCCAATTTCACTTATTTTCAAATAAACAAACTTCGGTTATTGGATGTTTCCGAGCAATTCACCATTATATTATCTTTTTATGATAGTCAAAAAGGTACAGCAGGGTTAACCAACCTTCAAATAGATGATATTGTTTCTTTTTTGAAAAAATGCAAAAAAAATGACCATATAAATAGTTTGAAAATCATGATTATCTTGCCAATCGATGGTGATACTGATGAATTTCAGCCTGTGCTAAGCGCTTGCGAGGGAATAAAATCAGTTAAAAGGGTATTTTTACCGACGGTTTATGGCCCATGGCAACCCAAGAGTATGAGCTTTGAAGCGGGAATAAGCCAACTTGGACAATCGGCCATCCAAGCTGCCCTCGCCTCGGATTTCAAGGAAGATGCACTCTTTATCAAAGATTTTCTCGCGGATTTTCAGCGAATCCTCTCCTCGACAGACAGAAATATTCACCTTTGCAGTAGTGTAGAGGACCATTGGAAAAAATGTGCCCAGCTTGCATTCAACCAAGAAGTGATTGACTCATTAACCCTACAGCCTCCTTCTAAGGTTAGGAAAGGTACCATATATAAAGTACCCAATAAAACGAGTCCTGAAGAGGGCATTCAATTACAGATCGAGCAGAACAAGCGGCTAAATCTACTTGAAAAATGGAAGAAAGAATGAATGTCCCCTTATATTGATTGATTAGGGAATGATTCAAGAAAGGGTTCATATACCTTAGTAGCGTGGAATTATTTTGTACCATCATTGTGTCGGTAAACGTTAAGAATATTTATTTATGCATGTTTCTGGCTTTACGAATGGACTTAGGGGAATTATGATAAGAATGAACCCTGTTCTTTGGTTTTAATGGGGGTAGGGCCCATAGGCCAAATCAAGTTCCATAAGTCATAAAGGTAAATGTATTGTCAAAAACCAAGTATGTAAGGAGGCAAAAAAATGAGTTCAGATAAAACCCTTGAATTTATGGGCATTGCTATGAAGTATTTCCCGGAAGCGAAAGCAAAATTAGAGGCAAGTGGGATTCCTGTTACAATGGACATGGCAGAGCCGTTTATGGATTTATTTAAGAAAGTTATGCAAGAAGCGTATGACCTTGGCAAACAAGATGCCCAAAACTAAGTATGAGAAGGCTGTCCGGAATATTCGGGCAGCCTTCTAATTTATTCTTCTTTTTTCAGCATTTTTGTAATCATGGGATTCACTTTCTGAATGGCAGGTTTAAATTGGTCATATAAACCAACCAATGTCTCCACGCTTGCCATCAATTGCATATAATCAATTTGGGTCCCCTCTTGATCAGGTTCTTTTTCAGGTTCGTTCTTTCCTGTGCCAAACATCATTTTGGAAAAAGGATCTTGGTTTCTTTGATTATTGCGGTTAAATATATCCATAGTGATATCCTCCCTTCTTTTTTCTATAATGTATGCTAATGTAAGGTGTTGGGTTAGGCCCTTGTCCGATTTCATGTGCAGATTAATTTTGTCTTTGGAACTATCCTCTTGCAAGAAGAGGTTTTTTTATATAAAATTAGTACCAGGTAATAATAGATGATTATAATAACTCATTAAAATATAAGAATAAGGGGTTGGCATAAATGAATGCTGGTATATTGGGGCTTGGTCGGTACTTACCCGAGAAAATCGTTACAAATGCGGACTTAGAGAAAGTAATGGACACTTCCGACGAGTGGATTCGCACGCGTACAGGTATCGAGGAAAGAAGAATAGCCAATGATGATATAAATACTTCCGATATGGCATATGAAGCGGCTACAGCTGCTTTGAAAAATGCGGACATTTCGGCTGAAGAGATAGATTTAATCCTTGTCGCAACGGTTACACCGGATCGGCCTTTTCCTTCAATCGCCTGTATGATCCAGGAAAAGTTAGGTGCGACGAAGGCAGCTGCAATGGATGTGAGTGCAGCATGTGCTGGCTTCATGTATGCCATGATCACTGCGCAGCAATTTATTAAGACGGGTGCTTACAAGCATGTATTGATTGTTGGGGTTGAGAAACTATCCAAAATCACTAACTGGGATGATCGCAATACGGCTGTCCTTTTTGGGGATGGAGCTGGGGCTGCTGTCGTGGGACCTGTATCAGATGGCAGGGGAATTCTTTCCTTTGAATTAGGTGCAGATGGATCTGGTGCTAAGCATCTATTCCAAGATGGGGAATTCATCACGATGAATGGACGAGAAGTATTTAAATTCGCTGTCCGTCAAATGGGAGAATCCAGCCTGAATGTATTGGATAAAGCGGGATTGACCAAAGAGGATGTGGATTTACTTATCCCACACCAAGCCAATATTCGAATTATGGAGGCTTCAAGAGAACGTTTGGGCCTACCGGTTGAAAAAATGACAAAGACTGTTCATAAATATGGGAACACTTCATCAGCATCCATACCAATTGCTCTTGTGGAAGAAATGGAAGCAGGTAGAATCAAAGAAGATGACTTGCTCGTCATGGTTGGTTTTGGTGGAGGACTCACTTGGGGAGCCATTGCCCTAAGATGGGGGAAATAAAAAATAGGATAGAAAAAATATATGGTAGCGTTAAATAAGGAAGGAGCCATTTTAATGAAGAATCGCCGTGTTGTTGTTACAGGACTTGGAGCAATTTCTCCAGTTGGGAATGATGCAGAAACTGGATGGAAGAATATAATTGAGGGGAAATCCGGGATTGGGCCATTAACCCGTCTTAATCCAGATGATTTTCCAGCTAAAGTTGCAGCTGAAATAAAGGATTTCGATATTGAAACATATATCAATCGTAAAGAAGCGCGCAAAATGGACCGTTTTACACATTATGCCATTGCTGCGTCGGTCATGGCTCTCAATGACAGCAAGCTAGAAATTACAGATGAAAATGCTACTCGGGTAGGAGTCTGGATTGGTTCTGGTATCGGTGGACTTGAGACGCTTGAAACACAGCATGAAAACTTCTTGAACAGGGGCTATAAGCGGGTTAGTCCGTTCTTCGTCCCAATGATGATACCAGATATGGCTGCAGGCCAGGTATCCATTTTACTCGGTGCCAAAGGAATTAACTCATGTACCGTCACAGCTTGTGCTACGGGAACGAATTCCATTGGTGATGCTTTTAAAGTCATTCAGCGAGGAGATGCTGATGTCATGATCACTGGTGGTGCAGAAGCGCCGATAACAAAAATGGCCGTTGCAGGATTCTGTGCAAACACAGCCCTTTCCACCAATCCGGATCCCAATACGGCAAGTCGCCCATTTGATGCAAACCGTGATGGATTTGTTATCGGAGAAGGTGCCGGTGTAATCATTCTTGAAGATTTAGAACATGCCATAAAACGTGGAGCGACTATTTATGCTGAAATAGCAGGATACGGTTCAACCGGGGATGCTTTCCATATTACAGCTCCAGCGCCTGGTGGTGAAGGCGGGGCTAGGGCCATGAAAATTGCGATTGAAGATGCAGGGTTAAAACCTGAGGATATCCAATATGTTAATGCTCATGGTACAAGTACACCTTACAATGATAAATATGAAACGATGGCTGTCAAAGAAGTGTTTGGAGAGCATGCTTCTAAACTAGCATTGAGTTCGACAAAATCAATGACAGGTCATATGCTGGGTGCAGCAGGTGGAATAGAAGCTATTTTTACGATACAAGCTATCAGGGATAGCATCTTGCCTCCGACTATTAATATTGAAACACCAGATCCTGAGTGTGATTTGGATTATGTGCCAAATCAAGCAAGGAAATGTGAAATCAATGCCGCTATCAGTAACTCATTAGGTTTTGGCGGTCATAACGCAACCATTCTATTCAAGAAATATCAATAATCAGATGATATTGAGGAAGAGCAAATCTTAGGATTTGCTCTTTTAATGTTGAGAAGATGAGGTATGAATTATGTATCACTGGGCATTTATGGAACATACAATATAACTAGGATAAAGATGTGGGGGCGAAATGGATGGGAGTTATTTCAACGAATGAGTGGATGAAGAAGGACTTTGACCGCCCAGTAAAGATGATGGAGAGGCTGAAAGAGGAATTCAATGAAACGGTCGAAGAAGACACGATTTACCGCCATTTACAAAGCCACGGAATGTATCTGCCTAACCAACATACGAAAAAGACATTCGAAGACTTGCAAGAAAGAAGTATATGGGCCAAAACACAAAATTTATTTACTACGTATCAGAAATTATGGGGAGGACCGGATATCCCCATTTATATCTTTCCTCTTTTTGCCTCGGCGAGAAAGCAATCGAATGAGTCAAAATCAGGATTGGCTTTTAAAGATAAATTATTTCTATTTTATGATAATGGAATATCCGAAAAGGAAATGGAAGCTGTGCTGATTCATGAATACCATCATGTCTGTCGTTTGCACCTCTTGAAAAAGCCAGAGGAAAACTATACCCTTCTCGATACGATGATCATGGAGGGGCTGGCGGAGCGGACTGTCGGCAAGTATTTGGGATCGCAATATTTGGCCCAGTGGACACAATTATATTCTGAAGAAAAGCTTCAGCAATTTTGGAATAACTATCTAATAGAAAACTTGAACAAGAAACGCACGGATCCCGTTCATGATGCCCTTCTTCTAGGGAAAAAAGGGTATCCGGAGATGTTAGGTTATTGCAGTGGTTATCGTCTAGTAAAGAGGTTCAAACATTTCTCCGTTAAAAAGTCTTTCATTATCCAATCAGAGGAATTCATATCAGAAAAGAGGTAATTTATACGTGTTTTTTTTCAAAATCTGTTTTTTGAAATAGGAATAAATTGTCTAGTTCCTGCCTATACTGATTGACAAACAGAAATTTGTTTAAGTGAGGGATGTATGATGTTATATCTTCATGATGTATGGGTTAATTGGTTTGAAGGAGAAGAAAATGGCTATAATATATGTCATTTTCATGAATGGAGGAAGGATGATGGCATTGAACTGCTAGATCAAGTTCCTCTATTAAAAGTTTCAGCAACTTTGTTCCACTACATAGAAAATGACCTATCTGAATTGCCAAAGGCATTATTGAATGATATCTACCAAAAAGCATATGCCAGGAAAAATCATGAACGGATTCAGCTTGACTACTGTTTTATCGTCACAGATGGACATGGAATACTTGCTGTCGATACAATAGGGTACCATATTCCCATCAGGAAAAGCAGAATTATTCCTCGGCAGGAACAAATTGTTTATGACATGATTGAAAATCACGAAGAGATGGATTATACGTTTACCGAAAATCCTGCAGCGGAGAAGGAATATCACATTTTGTCTCCGTCGCCCTTATTTATGAATGGATTGACCAGAAAAGAAAGGCAACTGAAACAGCTTCTTTTCATGGCCATGGACCAGCTGTTCACTGCCAAGAATACGGCTGAAATTCGATACTGGTATACTGAATGGGCTCCAGAAAAGTATGAGAGCATTCAGGATATGGATTTCCAACTGGCATGGCTTGAGTTATATGAGGAAATGAAAGCAGGTTGGTCAGAGAAGCACCTTCAGCTCTGTGAGAATTTAGTGAAGGGGCAACCTTTTTTCGAAAAGCTTTGGCAAGTGGAAGCTGGCGATAGTCCCTCGATATTATAGCTACACAAAAAAAGACGATCCGTTGCGGATCGTCTTTTTCTATTATCTTTTTCTGCCAAGTCCCATGCCGTTATACATTTTTCTAATCATTTTATTGGCTTCAGTATTTGCTTTTTCTGCCCCGCAATCTAAAATTTCATCAAGTTCAGGGGAATCAATCAAGTTATAATAACGCTCTTGAATTGGTAGGATTTCTCCCAGTACCACTTGAACGAGATCAGTTTTAAAGTCGCCATATCCTTTTCCGGCATACATCTCTTCAATTTCAGCATATGTTTTTCCACTGAAAATGGAGTAGATGGACATTAAGTTCGATACACCCGCTTTATTCTCTTTATCATAACGAACGATGCCTTCAGAATCAGTTACAGCACTCTTAATGTTTTTCTCGATTTGTTTAGGATCATCAAGTAGGGCAATTGTAGCTTTTTTGTTAGGATCGGATTTGCTCATTTTCTTAGTTGGTTCTTGAAGAGACATAATACGAGCTCCAGCCTTTGGAAGGCTGATTTCAGGAATTTTGAAGATATCATTGTACTTATTGTTGAATCGTTCAGCCAAATCTCGGGTTAATTCAAGATGCTGTCTTTGATCTTCACCAACAGGAACAACATCCGTGTTGTAAAGAAGAATGTCGGCAGCCATCAATGGAGGATAGGTAAGTAGTGCTGAAGAAACGCCTTCTTTACCTGCTGATTTGTCTTTGAATTGGGTCATTCTTTCTAGTTCGCCAATATAGGCAATACTTTGTAGAATCCAGCCTGCCTGTGCATGTGCAGGAACCTCCGATTGAATGAAGATCGTATTCTTTTCCGGATCAAGACCAATTGCCAAATATAAAGCGGCAAGTGATTTGATGTTTTTTCTTAATTTAAGTCGATCTTGTGGAACTGTAATTGCATGTTGGTCAACGATACAAAAGAAACAGTCATATTCATCTTGTAAGTTGACAAATTGTTTCAGTGCACCAATATAATTTCCTATTGTAATTGAACCAGATGGCTGAATGCCAGAGAAAATCCTTTTCAACTGCTAGTCACTCCTCTAAATACGTTTAATTAATTCATTGGATATTCGCTCTTCATTATTGTAAGGATAAATAGGGAAGGAATCTACTTCAAGTAAATGAAGTATAAGAGCTCATTTATGTCTTGCAAGGCAGGTCTTATTGATCAAGGCTTACCTGGAGATACGAATTTCCCACTATATCTGTATTTTAGCATTTATTCATAAGAAATGTAATCCAAACAGCATGTCCTTATCTCTTCATATATAAACGTCCATTAAAAAACCTTATCCGTCATTTTTGGTGGTTTTTTTATTCATCAATGTGAAATCGATTTTAGGGCAAGATAATCTATATAAATGAAATGAATACAAAAACGATTTGTAAGAGTTATTTTTTCAACGAATTCCTATGGTAAAACGTGTAGACAACCACTTTTTTGAGATTTTTCATTTTATAGGAGTAAAACTTTGTTGTTGTGGTATTAAACAAAGGAGTCTGTTGAATCTCTTTGTGAAAAATAATTAATGATGATGCTGAGGTGGAGGCGTGAAGACACTAAGTA
Organism: Peribacillus sp. NPDC097675; assembly: GCF_050277655.1. Taxonomy (NCBI): domain Bacteria; kingdom Bacillati; phylum Bacillota; class Bacilli; order Caryophanales; family Bacillaceae; genus Peribacillus; species Peribacillus sp. NPDC097675. The sequence goes on from NZ_JBNNSK010000003.1 coordinate 109,838, forward strand.
AATGCTTGATGGCAGGTGTATGTTTGTTTATGATTCAGCAACCGAATCAGGCCGGGGCGAAGAGTGCCGAACAAGGCAGGCAGGTGGCGCTTGAACAGAAGGAAATACCAAAGATGGCCCCAAGGTTCGTATATGATTCCGGCTTGAAATTCGAGTATCCTGATGCGGTACGAGGACTTTACGTGACAGGACATGCGGCAGGCGGAAATAAATTAAACGAACTTATAAAATATGTGGATGAAACAGATTTGAATGCAATGGTCATCGATATCAAGGATGATCGGGGGAATGTAACCTATAAACCTGAAGATCAAAATTCTCCATATTTGAACATTGGGAAAGATTACATAAAAAATCCGGTGAACATGCTCAAAAAACTTGAGGATAAGAAGATTTATCCGATTGCCCGTGTCGTCGTGTTCAAGGATACCCTCCTTGCAAAAGAAAAACCACAATGGTCATATAAAGATGGCGATGATGTCTGGAAGAATGGACGTGGAGAATCTTTCGTGAACCCATTCATGAAAGAAGTATGGGAATATAATGTGGGTATTGCGATAGAAGCGGCAAAGATGGGGTTCAAAGAAATTCAATTCGACTATGTTCGCTTTCCTGAAGGATTCGAGAATAAAGAAGATGACCTAAAGTATGATATGGGAGAGTATGAAAATGGAAAAATGACTCATACAGAAAAGCGGGTACAAGCAGTGACCGATTTTGTCGCATATGCAAAAAAACAATTAGAACCATATGGTGTGGAAGTATCGGTTGATATATTCGGCTATGCAGCTACCTTACCTGAAGCTCCTGGAATCGGGCAAAATTTCTCCAAAATATCTGAAAACGTAGATGTCATCTCCTCAATGATCTATCCGAGCCACTGGACATCCTATTTCGGAATCGATAAACCTGATTTAAAACCATATGAACTCGTTCAGGAATATGCAAAATTGGAAAATAAAAAATTGAATGAGTTGAAAACACCACCAACTTCTAGGCCTTGGCTACAGGATTTCACTGCGTCTTACTTAGGTGAGGGGAATTACCAGAAGTATGGAAAGGAACAAGTGGAAGCCCAAATAAAAGCATTAAATGAGAATGGCATTGATGAATATTTATTATGGAATGCAGCGAATCGTTATACAAAAGGAGTAGACTATACCCCATAAAAATGAGATGACCGAGGTATGGAGTATGTTCGGTCATCCTATATCTAGAGGAATTATCGCTTATCTTTCCCACCGACTTGATTCCAACCTGATTGAATGCGTTTCGATTGATCGAAAATATGGGAATGGCGTTTCCCACCAAACCACTTTTCTCCAATGGCATTCGTCAGGACTCCATTTATGGCTGTAATACCAATAACGCAGACGGCAACTAAAATCAAGTCTAGAAAATACATGAACATGTTTAGCCCAGCCCCTTATAAAGAAATTCAAGATATTTACATCTATTGTAAACGATAAGAAAGAAAAGATAAAATGAAGAAGCGGAGATGAAATTATGAATTGGTATGAAAAACTCAATCAATACTTTCCAATAGAAGAAATGAAATCGAAAGAACATATAGAAATTTTATTAAAGGACAAACAAGATATATACAAAAAGGATGAAGGACCTGACCATGTTTTACTATATGTGGAAGGGAAAGAATTTATTTTCGTAGATTACTTATTCGTAGCAGAGAGTGCACGGGGTCAAGGTCTTGGGAAAAAACTCATTCACCAATTGCAAGAAAAACAAAAGACAGTTTTCCTTGAGGTTGAGCCGGTCCAAGAAAAGGATGAGGACACGTCAAAACGATTAAGATTCTATCAGAGGGAAGGATTCAAGCATGCTTCTTCCATTGCCTATAATCGAAAATCGCTGGCAACTGACGAAGAAACACCGATGGAGATCTTATATTGGCCAGCAAATCCTTCCGTGGAAGAAGAAGATGTATTTAATTATATGAAAAAGATCTATTCAGAAATCCATACCCATAAAGATGAGCATTTATATGGGAAATCCTATCAACCCGTGGATGAAGTATTGAATCTAGATGAAAAAGTTGAAAGTGATATGGTATAAGCAATCGAGACCAATTGAGCTGGCAAATTTGCCAGCTTTTTTATTATGCCGAACACATAGTCCTGAATATGAACAATTGGAGGGTTTCTTTTTACATATAAATGATTTAAACAGTCTAAAGGAGTGTTTTCATAAAGAAAGGAGGAATCAGAGGATGATTAAAGAAATTATTAATGATACTTATTTTGTTTAGATTTTGTTTATATCTGAAAAAAGGGGGTAAATAAAAAGTAACCAAAGAATTAAGCAAGATGAGGGGTAATTTCTAGTTTAATTGAGAATACTAGGTGTGTATTTTCAATTAGGAAAGTCATTAGAATGTATTACATAAAAAAACGATAATCCAGTGATACAGATGAAACAAGAAGTTTAAAAGGATATTTTGATTTTGAAAAAGGGTATTCATTTTAAATGAATTAGTGTATAATTAATTATATGATATACTTATTTAAAATTATTTTAAATTAGAATCGCAATTATGAATATTTGTAGATTTCCCCTCATAGAGCACCGATTCTATATTTAGGGAGTGTGGGTAAACATGGTAACATTATATACATCCCCAAGTTGTACTTCATGCAGAAAAGCAAAAGCATGGTTAGAAGAACACGAAATTGGTTATACAGAAAGAAATATCTTTTCAGAACCTCTTTCGATTGAGGAAATTAAAGAAATTCTACGTATGACGGAAGATGGGACAGATGAAATCATCTCGACCCGATCAAAAACCTTTCAAAAGTTAAATGTTAACTTAGAGAGCCTGCCTCTACAAGAATTATATAAATTGATTAAAGAAAACCCAGGTTTGCTAAGACGCCCTATCATCCTTGATGAGAAACGGCTTCAAGTTGGGTATAACGAAGATGAGATTCGTCGCTTCTTACCACGAAAAGTTCGTACGTTCCAGTTGCTAGAAGCACAACGTATGGTCAATTAATAAGTTTTCCAAGCTCTGCTGAGAATAGTGCAGAGCTTTTTGTTTATACATATTTAATTTTTCTCTCGATTAAACCGCAAATTCTCCCTTTTTCAGGGCAGCGTGGCTTTCGTTGACTAGAGGATGGGTGGGAACCGATAAAAGAAGCATGTAATTACCCATGATGTGTATACAATATAGAATATTAATTAAAATGCAGGCCGTCAGCGTGATAGTTGCATATGGGTGATTTTTTTTATAAAATGAATGGAATATTAGGCAAACGATTGTTTTTTTGATATTGATGTATTTTATTTCCCTTCTTCAAGGTTTTGTCATAAAATGATGTAAAATAGTCTGTTTTAACGGATATCATGATTTACGGTATGTACTAACGGGTAAAGAGCTTTTAAGAGCAATTTTCGCTTGGGGGTTATTATCCCTTCAAAATGAGAAAGGAAGGGAGAGGGGAATCATGGAAATCGAACGCATTAATGACGATACAGTAAAATTTTATATATCCTATATAGATATCGAGGAAAGAGGTTTCGATCGCGAAGAGATTTGGTATAGCCGCGAGAGAAGTGAAGAGCTTTTTTGGGAAATGATGGATGAAGTGCATCAGGAAGAAGAATTCATGATTGAAGGTCCTTTATGGATTCAGGTTCAGGCGTTGGAAAAAGGCTTGGAAGTTTTGGTCACAAAAGCCCAACTTGCCAAAGATGGTCAGAAACTTGAATTGCCTCTATCGGATGATAAGTTAAAAGATTTGAGTGTAACAGACAAGGTAGATACGCTTCTTGATCAGCACTTTGAAGGCAAAGATGAAGAAAGCAGCATGACATTTGAAGATGGAATGATTGAATTCATCACGATATTCGAAGATTTTGAAGATGTCATTTCATTAAGCAAGCGTTCTGGTTTGGATACCTGGACAACGAAGCTTTATGCTTATCAAAATAAATATTATCTATATATAGAATTTTCCGAAGCTGAAATTGACGAAGAAGAAATTGATAATGTTTTAAGTCTTTTGTTGGAATACAGTGAGGAATCCCCAATAACAGTACACATGCTGGATGAATACGGAAAAGTAGTCATAGATAACGACGTATTCTCGACAGTCGATAAATTTTTCGCATAAAAATTTGGACCGATTTCTTTAGAAATCGGTTTTTTTTAACCCTTTTGTATCATTCACCTCGATGAAAGCTTTTTTAACGTGTGCTGTTCTTTGTTAATTGGAGGTCATCATAGATGAACGGGAAAGTTGGTATTAGTTTATTCATCCTCATGTTGTGTAGCACAGGGTATCTATTATTGGAAGAAGCGGGGCCCAGGGGATATTTCGGTCTGTTGTTGACAATATCCTTGTGGATCATTGGCTGTGGTATTTTTCTTGAAAATCGTCATCCAACCCAAACGTTAACGTGGATCATCGTATTCGGGGGTTTCCCCATAATCGGTTTTGTCTTATACTTTTTGGTTGGACGTAATTTTCGGAAAGAGCGCAAGTTTCGAAGAAAGTATTTTTTGGATAAGCATGATTTTTTTAAAAGTACAGGCGATGCAAAATATGATTTCAGGAAAAATAGGGGAGTGGAGATGCGGCATCAGAAGTTATTCTCCCTCACCGAAAAACTTGGAAATTGTTCCATGTCTTTTGCAACGAAAACGACCATTCTCACAAATGGGAAAGAGACCTACTCCAATATCCTGAAGGAACTGAAGAATGCTAAGCATCATATTCATTTGGAGTATTATATTGTTAGAGATGATGATGTCGGTGGTGCTTTGAAGGACGTTTTAATTCAAAAGGTAAAAGAAGGAGTGCAAGTTCGTTTTTTATATGATGCGGTGGGGTGTTGGGGTTTAACCCGCTCCTATATTGATGAATTGAAACTTGGAGGCGTAGAAATTGTTCCCTTCGGTCCTATTAAGCTCCCTTTCTTAAATAGTACCTTTAATTTTCGGAATCATCGAAAATTAATCATTATTGATGGTTCTATTGGTTTTATTGGCGGTCTAAATATAGGAGATGAATATTTGGGACTAAACAAGCATTACGGCTTCTGGCGCGATACTCATCTTTTGGTAGAAGGTGAATCAGTTCGAACGCTACAGCTCATTTTTTTACAAGATTGGTACTACAGTACGAATCGGAGCTTTTTAACGGATGACTATTTATGTACAAGTCAGTCACTCCAGCGTGACCTAGGGGGTGTGCAAATGATAGCAGGTGGTCCTGATAATGGAAGAACGGTCATTAAAGATCTTTTTTCACCATGATTACATCAGCGGAGAAGTCCATCTGGATTGCATCCCCCTATTTCATCCCCGATGATGATATTTTTCAGGCATTGAAGGTGGCGGGATTGAGTGGGCTGGATGTGAGACTGTTGGTGCCGAAGAATCCAGATAAACGGATCGTATTCCATGCATCGAGAACCTATTTCTCGGAACTCTTGGCAGCGGGAGTCAGGATTTTTCAATATGATAAGGGTTTCATGCACAGTAAGATTGTCATTGTGGACAGCGAACTGGCTTCCATTGGCAGCTCGAATATTGACATGAGGAGCTTTCATTTGAATTTCGAGGTCAATGCCTTCCTTTACCATACAGAGAGTACACAGACGCTGGTAGAGGACTTTTTGAAGGACTTACAGGTATCGGAGGAAATACGATACGAAGTATTCTCTACCCGTCATTTAGGGCTGAAAGTACTGGAGTCGACATGTAGGTTATTGTCACCACTTCTTTAATGGTGAATTCTATTATGCCATCACGGCATTTTTTTTGTTTTAGAAGGAATTCAAGGGTTCAGGAGAGAATGAAATATACTAGGAAGGGAGGAGGAATATGCTTAGCGCAATGAAGGAGGATGGAACTTGGATCACTCTCCCTGAAAGACTGACCGGAAACCTGTTGACAACCTTGAAAGATTCTACACGTTATTTCTGTCCCTGCTGTAAAACGGAAATGATTATCAAAGCAGGAACGATAAAAGTCCCCCATTTTGCCCACAAGAATAACTCTTCGTGTCAAGCCTCATCAGAACCTGAATCCTCTTATCATTTAACGGGAAAAAGATCATTGTATGACTGGTTTGTGTCGCATAACTTTCAAGCGAAGTTAGAAGCCTACATTCCCGAGATTAAGAAAAGGACGGATATATTGGTTACGGTCGATGAAAAGCACTATGCGATAGAATTTCAGTGTGCCTTCATTTCCGAGTCCGAATTTAATGAGCGAACAACGGCTTACTTGAGTAAGGGTATCATTCCTATCTGGATTTTGGGCGCCAAACGTTTGCAAAGAAATAGTAAAAATGAATTCAGTTTATCGGCCTTCCAGTGGCTGTTTGTCAATGGGACCTTTGAGCATCCGTTTCTGTGGTTGTATTGTCCGGAAACCGATCAACTAGCTGCCTTAAAGAACATCACCCCTTTTTCCAAAAGAACGGTCTTTGCAGAATTAACATCGGCCCCTTTAAACCTTTTATCGCCGAATCATATGTCACCTCGAATTTGTATGGAATTCCCTTTTTTATTACATTGGAGGAGAAAGCGAAAGAGTTGGGGACTTCATCGGGTAAAAACCGCCAAGAGAAGTGATCCTTTCTTTTATGAACTTTATACACATCACCTTTCTCCTTCAACGATTCCCATAGAAATCGGAATCCCGATTCAAGGGATGTTCCAAATTGAAACTCCTGCCATTGAGTGGCAAGCATGGCTGTACATGGATGTGTTTCAAACGAAAAAACTTGGGGAAAAAATGGTGATGAATGAAGTGCTCAAGCATTTTAAGAAGCGGATCATCACGGGGGACATCAAACTGCGAACCTTACCTCTTCTTAAGGGGAAAGATGCGGAAGACCCAGTTAAAAAGTATATTCGGTTCATGGAAGAAATGGGTTATATAAAAGAAGAACAAGCAGGCACCTATACGGTTATCCGTCAGTTTACAGTTCCAACCACCAGTGATGAAAGTATAACACTCGAAAGTATTTTCTATCAAAAGAGCAAGTTGATGATAGAAAAGGCATATATCCATTATAATGAGATATGACCACCATATTCCTTTTAGAATAGGAATGAAGGCAGGATTATGATGGTTTTTGGAGAAATAGTAAGAGAAGAAATGTTTAGACATTTAGAATGCAAGAGTTAGAAGTAGTAAATAAGTCGTTGGAGCCCGGGTAAACTAAAGGTAACCATGGGTAAGTTTTTTAGAATGGAGAGGAATAATTATGACACAGGATACTAAAGTAAATACATTGCCTTCAAGAAGTGAGATTCCAGCTGAGGATACATGGAGACTGGAGGATATATTCGCGACTGAAGAAGACTGGGAAGATGCCTTCAAAGATGTAAAGGAGAATCTCTTAAAAGCGGAAGCCTTTAAAGGGACCTTGGGTGAAAGTGCTGAGAAATTGTTTGCTGCTCTTCAATTCCAAGATGAAGTATTCGAAAAGATGGGGAAAGTGTATGCTTATTCTCATATGCGCAATGATCAGGACACGACAAATCCTTTTTATCAAGGCATGGAAGACAGGGCAAAGGCTCTATACGCCCAAGCTGCTGCTGCCTTTTCATATGTTGTTCCTGAACTGCTAAGCGTTGATGAAAACAGAGTCCAAGAATTTTTGGAGGAAAAAGACGAACTGAAATTATACAAACATTCACTTGAAGAAATTAACCTTCAAAGACCACATATTTTAAATGCTGAGCAAGAGTCACTACTAGCACAGGCATCCGAAGTGCTTGATAATTCCGGTAACGTATTCAGCATGTTGAATAATGCTGATTTGAAATTTCCCATTATCAAAGATGAAGAGGGCAATGAAGTTGAGATCACTCATGGAAGATACATTCGATTCCTCGAGAGTGAAGATCGTCGTGTGCGCCAAGAAGCCTTTAAAGGTGTCTACAGCAAGTATGGAGAGTTTCGCAATACATTTGCTACCACCTTGTCCGGTGAAGTGAAGAACCATAATTTCAATGCAACTGTACGCAAATACGAATCTGCGCGTCAGGCGGCATTAAGCAATAACAATATCCCGGAGAGTGTGTATGATAACCTCGTTAAAACGGTCAATGATAATCTACCTTTACTTCACCGGTATCTCGAGTTACGAAAAAAGGTTCTCGATTTAGACGAACTTCATATGTATGATCTATTCGCGCCACTCGTAAAAGAAGTGAAAATGGAAGTGACGTATGAAGAGGCTAAGGAATATGTACTTAAAGGACTTGCTCCACTTGGAGAAGATTATCTGAATGTTTTAAAAGAAGGATTTGATAATCGTTGGGTGGATGTGCAAGAGAATGTAGGAAAAAGAAGCGGGGCCTATTCCTCAGGTACTTATGGAACAAATCCTTATATATTGATGAATTGGCAAGATAACGTGAATAACTTATTCACTCTCGTGCATGAATTTGGTCATTCGGTTCATAGTTACTATACACGTAAACATCAGCCGTATCCGTATGGAAACTATTCCATTTTTGTAGCGGAGGTTGCCTCCACCTGTAACGAAAATCTGTTGAATGATTATTTGTTGAATACGATTGATGATGAAAAGAAACGGATCTATTTGTTAAATCACTATCTAGAAGGTTTCCGTGGAACGCTTTTCCGTCAAACGATGTTTGCTGAATTTGAGCATACAATTCATATGAAGGCACAAAATGGCGAAGCGCTAACCGCTGAAATGTTGACGAAGGAATACTATGAATTGAACAAGAAATATTTTGGAGAAAATGTAGTGATTGATGAAGAAATAGGGCTGGAATGGGCTCGTATTCCACACTTTTACTATAATTATTACGTTTATCAATATGCGACAGGCATTAGTGCAGCGACTGCATTAAGCAAGCAGATCCTTACAGAAGGAGAACCAGCTGTAGAAAGATATTTGGAATTCCTGAAATCAGGGAGCTCAGATTACCCGATTGAAGTATTAAAAAAGGCGGGCGTTGATATGACGAAAGCTGAACCTGTTCAAGAAGCGCTGAATGTATTTGAAGAAAAGTTAAATGAATTAGAAGCTCTTTTAACTAAATAAATGGAAAAATAGCCAACCAACTGTTATAAAGTTTGGTTGGCTATTATATGCAAACTTCTATAATCCCTTAAATCGATTTCTCTGATTCATGCTATGAAGGATAATAAAAAAGACGAAAAATAGGATAGGGGAGGTTAAATACAAAGGAATGAGCTGCATGATGCCAAGGAGTTGGAAGAATAGTGAACCGATAAGGAGGATAACTAAAATAGTATTCTTCATTACAGGCACCTCCAGTAGAAAATGTCGGTAAACTCTTTAAATCATATGATTTAAAAGTAACGTTTATTCAAAGAATATGGCGATAATGTGAAATAACGCACAAACTACTTGCGCTTTTAAGGTTCATTCTGATATAGTACAGAAATAGAAGTTTTCACTCCAACTTATACCCCTTTGTTGATCTGTAAAATTTCTCCCATCCCCTTATTCGTATAGATATAAAACCCGGCAAATTTCTTGATTTGCCGGGTTTTTAAGTAAGTAAGTAACTCTTAGATAAGGTGGCTATGGTCGGTTTTGTTAAGAGGAGTTACCGATTAAAGAACATGAAAAATTTAACTTGTGAACAATCTGTGAAATAAGACACAAAGTGTTGAAATGTAGTTCACCTTTCTGTTATATTACTTACATGAAGTAAATCACATCCAAACTTATACCCCTTTGTTTGATCGTGAAGATTTCTCCATCCCCTTTGTTCGTATAAATATATAAAAAACCCGGAAAATTCCCCAATTTTTCGGGTTTTTTAGTAAAGTGAATGTAGAAAATTCTTCATTTTAGAAAAAACAAAAAAGTAATGAAAGACTGTCACAGAGATAAATATGAACATATTGTGAACATATGAACAATTGGTTGAAATGTAGTTCACTTTTCTGTTATATTACTTACATGAAGTAATCACACCAAACTTATACCCCTTTGTTTGATCGTGAAGATTTCTCCATCCCCTTTGTTCGTATAAATATATAAAAAACCCGGAAAATTCCCCAATTTTCCGGGTTTTTTAGTAAAGTGAAAGTAGAAAGCTGTTCAATTTTGAAAGAGCAAAAAATTAATGAAAGACTGTCACTGGGATAAATATGAACATATTGTGAACATATGAACAAAGTGGTTGAAATAAAGGTGGATTATCTGTTATATTACTATATGAAGTGAATCACACCAAACTTATACCCCTTTGTTTGATCGTGAAATTTCTCCCATCCCCTTTGTTCGTATAAATAGAATGAAGAAAAACCCGGCAAATTCCCCAATTTGCCGGGTTTTTTATGATGCATTCGATTACTTCTCTATATACCTCCAAAATGTACCGTACTTAGCAGGGATTTTTTCTGCCACTTGTTTCAACACGAGTTTTTTCATTTCTAGCTCGACGTTATTCTTACTCATATTGTAGACTGTTTCAATTTCTTTGGTGGCGACTAATTTAAAGCAACTCATAAATTCTTCGAGAGAAGGTGGCTCAGCTGGTTCAGGAAGACCATTTAATATGTCCCTTAAAATCCGAACATACACCTCATAGGCATAAACGCCAGAAACTTTTATACCCTCTTCTTCAATGTTTTGATTGAAGAAGACGAGGGAAGGTATTTCGGTGACTTCCATTTCGCTTGTGATCTTCAAGTCACACTGGAATCCTTTGGCTGCACTTGAAGAATTAATATCCTGAAGGAATTCTTCGACATCTAACCCTACGGTTCTGGCACATTCGGTTAAGACCTTAATGTCCGAAATATCTCGTTTTCCGATGAATACATATTCTTGGAGCTGTCTCAAGAAACGAATGGCCAGTTTCCTACCCTGGAGTTCTGCTGCTTTAATGGCAATGGAAGGAGCATAGGGTGAAGAAATGGGATTCTCGGTCCATAAACTGCCATCACATGACATTCCAGAACGGCTGGCTGTCTTTTCCCAAACCTGGGCAATGTTTTCATAACTTTTTGGATTGCCCATATTAAGGGAATTTAGTTTTCCGCTTAAAACATGGCGTAAGCTGAACAATTGGCCATATTCTACCTGCAATTTCCTTATAATTGGTTCAAGCCCCCAGCATTCGGGGCAAAGCGGATCGACAAATACATAAATTTCTATTGGTTTTTTTCCTATATCATAACAATGTTGTGTTTTTATCCAATCGGAAATATTGAAAACTGGTTTATGTGCACTCAACTGTCTTCTCCTTTCCCGTCTATACCGGATGTATTGATCATATGTTGGGCGGTCAAATGGAGGCGATGATAGAAAAATTCGCGAATTTCACCTTCAAGACCGATTTCGTCCATAGCGTGATACATGCAGGAAAGCCATGCTTTTGCACGATCAGGTGTAATTTCAAAGGGTATATGTCGAGCCCGCAACATAGGGTGACCGTGTTCCTCAGTGTAAAGGGAGGGCCCACCTAAATATTGAGTCATGAACTGTTTTTGTTTACGGACCGTTTCCGATAAGTCGTCAGGAAAAATCGGTTGCAGTTCCGGATGTTGACTAACGTTGGAGTAAAATATATCAATTAACCTGTGTAATTGCCCTTCTCCAATTGATTCATATGGTGTAGGGTTCTCTTTCGTCATGTTGATTACTCCTTTAAAAGAAAGATGTTTGATATTTAATCATATTTTAACAATCGCTTACTCATATAACAAATTTCTAGCTTGAATATTACTTCACAACTGTATTATTACACAATTATAAAAGAGGAACAAAAAGAAGGTTTCGTATGGAGGGAATGAGAAGGATTCTGAGCTCACAAAAAAAAGCCGACCCACTTGATTCGGGGGTCGGCTTGGGGTTTAGCTCATATAGCTCTTAAACACTTTTTGAACATAATTCTGCGTTTCTGAAAAAGGTGGAATGCCGTTATATTTATCGACATTACCAGGTCCGGCATTATAAGCGGCCAAAGCCATTTCAATGTCTCCGTTATACCGGGAGAGCATTTGGCTTAGGTATTTACTGCCGCCCATGATGTTTTGCTTGGGATCGGTTATATCATCCACTCCGAGGCTTCTTGCGGTAGCGGGCATTAACTGCATGAGTCCTGCTGCACCAGCATAGCTTGTGGCGGAAGGGTTGAAGTTAGATTCCTGTTTAATCACGGATTTAATCAGTTTTTCCGGAAGGTTATATAAGCTAGCAGCCTCGCTGATCATATCATCAAAACTCGTGACAGTTTCGCTTGTCGGTTTGGTACTGATAGCGGTTACCGACGGATTGAGTGAAGTTAAAGCGTTGGATTGAAGAATGGACTGTGCCTTGGTTTCGACGGTGGACAGAAGGGATCCCAATGATTGCGACGTATTTTCAAGAGTATCGCTCGACATGAGTCCTGTCAGCATCTCTTGGAACATGGACCGCGATGAAGTTGTATTGGTGATATTGCCAGTCGAGAATTGCTGTATGGCTTGCAAATCCATTAATGTCCTAAAGTCTTGAATTTTCACGTTGTTCCACCTCCATATATGATTTGGGCGGAATTACTCACTGAATTTTGCCCGATAGAATCTCTTTACTTTATTTTCGGTTTCTCGTACCGGAATTTGAAGCGATTCCAGTAGTTTTAGAAACTTTTTTTGTCCGTCTTCTAAATGGGTAACTTCATATTCGAGCTCATAATCTTCTTGGCCCATATATGAGCTATGATCTAAAACAAGCAAACCACCTTGAAACGGGAATTCCGAACGGTCCGTTTTTAACGTGCCGAAACAGGTGAAATCTTCTGGATGCAAATCGCTTTCCATGATTAGATCGCGGACAGGTCCTTTAGGGAAGGTTCCCTCTTTTAAAAAGGCGTGGGCCATTTCCATTGAAATAGTCTGATTGGTTTCCAATAGGCCCTCGCTAGCCGGTTGTTTTAAAGTTAATTCGTGCTGCCCATTTTTTTCTCGAATTCGGAGGGCAGAGTTTTGACTTTTTAAACTGAAATTAGCTGTATCGAAATAATGATTTTGCTGAGTATGGAAGGTGGATGGGGCAATTTGAAAGTGATCCATCAGTTGGTTGAATTCTATTTCATTCAACAGATTTTTAAATTCAATCTCGATATGTTGATTCATGGATTATCCCTCTTTAGCAATTATTTTATATTAATCATATAAGAACCATTTCGACTGTCAAATCGAATTCAATAATTTTTCATTATCGTACTCGATTATTTAGGAATCAATTGCCGAATATGATAAAATATAAACATTGAGCACGATAGATTGATTCAGTTTATGACTACAAAAAAATTATACATATTAAATAAATACTCCTGGGGAGAAGCAGTTGTCAGGACTGCTTGGAGGATCTTATAAGAAGATTCGAATCGTCCTGCCCATACCAGAGTTGAACAGGCGTTTCGAAAGAAGTGGGTGGTGTGGCAATGGAGAGTTGGGACGATTTTTTAGCGCCTTATATACAGGCCGTTGAAGAATTAAAGGTTAAATTAAAGGGTTTAAGGAAACAGTTTGAAAGAGAAAACATTCATTCTCCAATAGAATTCGTAACGGGCAGGGTGAAGCCAATCGACAGCATTTTGGATAAAGCAAGTCAGAAGGACATACCCATCGATCAGTTGGGGGCTGAGATACAGGATATCGCAGGCCTTCGGATGATGTGTCAGTTCGTCGATGATATTGCACAGGTTGTTGATCTCTTGAGGAACCGCAATGATTTCGAGATTGTTGAGGAGAGAAATTACATCTCTCATAAAAAAGCAAGTGGTTACCGTTCATATCATGTTGTAATTCGGTATCCCGTCCAGACCATTCATGGCGAGAAAAATATATTAGCCGAGATTCAAATCAGGACCTTGGCGATGAACTTTTGGGCGACGATTGAACACTCATTAAATTATAAATATAAAGGGGCTTTCCCCGAAGATATACAATTAAGATTGAAACGTGCTGCTGAGGCTGCGTTCCTGCTTGATGCAGAAATGTCGCAAATCCGAACTGAAATTCAGGAGGCACAGCGTCTTTTTTCAAGAAAAAAGGATTCATGAATTCTTTAAGGGTAAAGAATGAAGAAATCAATAAGAGTTAGGTGGTATTGTATGAAATTTGCGATTACTTCAAAGGGAGATGCAAAATCCAATACGTTAATGCAAAGGATGAGAACGTATCTCCAAGACTTTCAATTGGAATATGATGAAGACCAGCCGGATATTGTCATTTCAGTCGGCGGTGACGGTACACTGTTATATGCTTTTCACCGTTATAAGAACCGGCTCGATAAGACCGCCTTTGTCGGTGTGCATACCGGACACCTTGGATTTTATGCGGATTGGACCCCAGATGAAATTGAGAAATTAGTGATAGCTTTAGCAAAAACTCCTTTTCAAGTTGTCGAATATCCACTGCTGGAAACGATTGTTCGCTATCAGCATGGAGGGCGGGAAGCGAGATTTTTGTCCTTGAATGAATCAACAGTCAAAAGTGTTGAAGGCACGTTAGTCATGGATGTGGAAATACGCGGACAGCACTTTGAAACATTCCGTGGGGATGGACTATGCATTGCTACCCCTTCAGGAAGCACCGCTTATAATAAAGCTCTTGGGGGGGCAATTGTCCATCCTTCGATTGATGCCATCCAGATTACGGAATTGGCGTCGATTAATAATCGGGTATTTAGGACGGTTGGCTCGCCACTTTTGCTGCCTGGACATCATACTTGTATGTTCCGGCCTGTCAATGACGTCAATTTCCAAATTACGATTGACCATTTAACTCTCCTTCAAGAAGATGTAAAGTCCATTCAATGTCGTGTAGCGGATGAAAAGATCCGTTTCGCAAGATTTCGTCCGTTTCCTTTCTGGAAAAGGGTTCATGATTCATTCATTGCCAATTAAGGAGCTTATATTACGACATGTATAATCAAAAATTTTCTTTATCTTGGTCGGTTTCTGAAGAGGATTCTGGTTCTTTATTACGAGAGTTCCTCAGTAAATACGATATCTCAAAGCGGGCGTTAACGGATATTAAATTTAAAGGCGGGTACATCCTGGTCAATGGTCTTGAGGTGACAGTGAGGGAACGAATAAAAATGGGTGATAGCATCACGGTCATTTTTCCACCTGAACAAGGTAGTGAAGGGCTTTTGCCTGAAGATATTCCCCTTCAGATCCGTTATGAAGACGATTTTGTATTAGTCGTAGTTAAGCCTCATTCGATGAACACCATTCCCTCACGTGAACATCCGAATGGCAGTCTGGCCAATGCGTTGGCAGGATATTATAAGAAGATGAATATACAGGCGACGATCCATATCGTGACAAGGCTTGATCGCGACACATCGGGATTGGTCTTGGTTGCCAAGCATAGACATATTCATCATCTTTTAAGTGAACAGCAAAAATTGGGTCAAGTGAAACGACGCTATCAAGCTGTGGCTGAAGGACAAGTTGGTTGTTCAGGAAAAGTAGAGGTGCCAATCGGTCGGAAATCGACAAGTATAATTGAACGTGAAGTGCGGGATGACGGTCGTTATGCTTGCACTCTTTTTGACGTACGAGCCCGAACTAAAGATTACACGGTCCTTAATCTGGAACTTTTAACTGGCAGGACCCATCAAATCAGGGTGCATATGGCATATATCGGACACCCGCTTGCAGGGGATGATCTGTATGGGGGACACCGAGATAGGATTGATCGTCAGGCTCTCCATTGTTATGAATTGAAATTTCTACATCCCTTTACTAAAAAGACGATGAATTTCCAGGAAGGGTTACCACTGGATATGGCGGTTCTGTTAGAAGGGAAAACGAGTGAAACGGTATTTTGCGAATAAGAGAATGAAACCAATAAAAACTCACCCAAACCGGCGAGTTTTTTTGGTTAGTCAAAAGAAGTCCTGAACTTCTCGGCTATAAAAGATAATGAAGAGGGAACGCTTTGTAATTCCAATTCCGGGTACCGAAGAGCAGTAAGCTTACCACCAAAGACACAACCAGTATCTATGTTGTATGTATGATTGACGCATCTTGCTTCAAGGACGGGTGTATGACCGTATACAATCCATGCATTTCCTTTGTAGGATTGGGCCCAGTCCCTTCTGACCGGTGAGCCGTCTGGATGCTTGGCTCCATTGATATCTCCATAGAGGACAAAGGTTTTCACCTTACTCCCATATTGACCGATAAGGTCGTTACGAATGCCTGCATGGGCAATAATTAAACGGCCTTCATCGATTAATTGATAAAGTGGGGATTGTTCATATAACTCCATGAATTGTTTACGGACTTTCTTCTGTTCCCGGCTACTCAAAGCTTGATACTCAGCTACAGTCGTCTCAAGTCCGTGGGATATCTGCACCTTGTTTCCTGAAAAATACCGATACAGTTTATTACAGTGATTCCCTGGTGCATAAAGAGCAATCTTTTTCATGATCACCAATTCATAGACGACTTCAATGACATGGAGAGACTCAGGACCACGGTCAGTCAAATCACCTACGAATCCTAGAATTCTTCCATGGGGGTGGATTGGTATTCCGCTATCCCAGCTATAACCCATTTGCATCGTCAATTTCTTGAACTCAGTGAAGCAACCGTGAATGTCCCCGATGATATCAATCTTCATATTTCACGTCCTTTGTTTGTTTTATTAATATTTATGGTATTAGTATAGTATTATTTCAAAAAATAATATATTAAGTACAAAATAAAAAAATATGTTAGAGGAGGTGTATCCATGGAAGAAATGCAGGATAGAGAAACCAATAAACAGAATAAAGAGCTGTTGGTTAAAGCTCTAGAAAAAGAAGACATAGATCAATTCCGTACAGAGTTCCTTGATATGCATCCATATGATCAGGCCCAATTTTATACGGGCTTAAAGGATGAGTACCGCCCTATTGTGTATCGTTTTTTATCACCGGAAGAAATGGCGGATCTTTTTGAGAACATTGAAATAGATGAAGAAGAATATGAAAACCTGCTAGCTGAAATGAATCCTTCCTATGCAGCCGATATGCTATCCCATATGTACGCAGATGATGCGGCTGACGTTTTGAATGAGATAAACGATGAACAAGCCGTCAGTTATTTGACGATTATGGATAACGATGCAGCCAGTGAGATTCAAGAACTTCTTCATTATGAAGAGTCGACTGCCGGAAGCATCATGACGACTGAATTCATTGCTATCGAGGCTAGTGAAACGGCGCGTTCTGCCATGCAGATATTAAAAAGGGAAGCACCGCAAGCGGAGACAATTTATTATGTGTTTGTGACGGATCAAGATAAAAAGTTACTGGGTGTTTTGTCACTCCGGACTTTAATCATTGCAGATGAAAGTGCCCTTATTGGTGATTTGATGGATGAAAGGGTGGTTTCCGTCCCTGTTTCCGAGGATCAAGAAGAGGTGGCCCGTAAAATAAGGGACTATAATTTTCTCGCCGTACCGGTTGTCGATTTCCAAAACCGTTTATTGGGAATCATTACGGTAGATGATATTATTGATGTCATGGACGAAGAAGCATCGGATGATTACTCTAAATTAGCGGGTGTATCCGATCTTGACCATGTTGATAAGAGTGCTTTTTCAGCTGCGAAAAAACGGTTGCCATGGTTGGTTATCCTTCTATTTCTCGGGTTATTGACTGCTAGCCTTATTGGGCGTTTTGAAGAGACACTGAGCCAGAAAGCGATACTAGCCGTGTTTATCCCTTTGATTGGGGGGATGGCGGGGAATACAGGGACACAAGCTCTTGCGGTAGCCATAAGAGGAATTGCGACCGGTGACTTGGAAGAGGAAAGTAAATGGAAACTGATAATCCGGGAAGCAGGGACCGGCTTCATTACAGGATTGACATGTGGGATCGTAATTACGGCCATTGTTTTCTTCTGGAAGCACGATTTCATGTTAGGGCTATTGGTGGGAATTTCCATTTTCATCACATTGATTGTTGCGACACTAGCGGGATCATTGGTTCCGCTGTTTATGCACAAAATGAAAATCGACCCAGCCGTGGCGTCGGGTCCTTTCATTACAACCATCAACGATATAATCAGTATTCTCATTTATTTCGGGTTAGCCACATTATTGATGGGCTATTTATTGTAAGCGAAGGAGAAAGACTTTCGCTTACTTCCTTCTAAAATGAGAAAACGGTATTTTTCTATCCTGATATTTGGTATACTAAAATTAGTATCAGGTACTAATAACTTGTATCAAACTAGGAGGTCACATAAGCATGACTTTTTCATTAGAAGGAAAAACGTTTGTCATTATGGGTGTTGCCAATAAAAGAAGTATTGCTTGGGGAGTTGCCCGTTCCTTACATAAAGCAGGGGCCAAGCTTATTTTTACATATGGGAAAGAACGTACAGAGAAAAGTGTCAAGGAGTTGTCTTCCACTTTGGAAGGGGAACCCGCCATCATCCTGCAATGCGATGTAACGAAGGACGAAGATATTGAGAAATGCTTTGCAGACATTAAAGAAAAAGTAGGCGTTATTCATGGTGTGGCACATTGTGTGGCGTTTGCCAATAAGGAAGAACTTGATGGTGATTTCGTCAATACAAGCCGTGAAGGGTTCTTGCTTGCTCACAACATTAGTTCATTCTCATTAACTGCTGTAGCTAAAGCGGCGAAGGAAATCATGCCAGAAGGAGGAAGCATTGTCACAATGACCTACCTTGGCGGTGAGAGGGTCATGCCGAACTATAATGTCATGGGTGTGGCTAAAGCATCGCTTGAAGCGAATGTACGTTACTTATCCAGTGATCTAGGCAAGGATAACATTCGCGTCAATGCGATATCCGCTGGCCCGATTCGTACGCTATCAGCCAAAGGTGTACGTGACTTCAATACGATTTTGAAGAAGATTGAGGAAGAAGCACCGCTCCGCCGTACAACAACGCCCGAGGAAGTCGGAGACACTGCAGTTTTCTTATTCAGTGATATGTCACGCGGAATCACTGGTGAAAATATTCATGTGGATTCAGGGTATCATGTGATTGGATGACGAAAAAGGGCGGTCAAACAGATGATTACATCTATTGACCCCCCATTAACCAGAATGCCTTTTAAGGAATTCTGGTTTTTTATTTGCTTTTATTTGCAACATGGATAACATTTATTAATCTTTATGCCCCTTATCTTCTTGGTGCTCAAAGATTGGTGTCAATTTATCCTTTCCGGTATTTTGAAGTTTCACTTCGATTTGGATGGATTTAATCGTGTCATCCTCTAACGGAATTTCTCCATTCTTTTGAATTTCCTTCCACTTTTTAATGTCTTTTCGATAGAGGGTTTCGGAAAGCCTGAATAGATCGACTTTCTTGCCTTTTGCGAATTTATAGGTTTCTCTGATTTCCTTTTTGAGAATGCGTTTTAGTTCTCTTTCATACTCTTGAGGGGTGGAATCCACTTTCATCGTTTCAATACTCGATTTAAGTTTCATTTTTATATGAAAGCGTACCTTTCCATCTTTCTCTATAACAGGTATCATTTTAACCTTTTTTTCATAAACGATAACAGAAGTATCCTGCCTTGTTCCTGGGTAAAGTTTAACACTATCACGGACAAAGTTCTTATTTACCAATCTTGCGCCTTTCATCGCACGTGTAGGAAAAATGGTTTTAATCTTATTCTCTGAAATGACAGCAATGCTATCCAACAGTAAATCTTTCTTTTTTTCTTTCTGGCCGCTCCATTGTTCTGTCACCTTCAATCGGGGAATGGAGACAAAATAGGCGGGTTCGTCCAAATCAATGATAAGTTCCCTCAAATCGATGGGGGGGATAAAAGAGCTTTGCTTATAGTTCCCCACGGGGTCACTTAATTTAGAAAAAGCCAGAGAAATATTTTCAATGGGGGAAACCAGCATAGCTTCTTTAATGGATCCCTTCGTCATATAGAAGTAAATGCGATACCGAGTTTCACGATAACGGTCAATGAAATCCACTGTCTTATTGAAACCTCCTGCATTAATGGCTTCATCAGAAAAAATGACAAAAGATAGATGACCCCAATAAATGCGGCGATCTGATGTATGATATAAATCGAAAATGGCTTCTTCCAGTGTATTCCCGGTTCCGGTTCCAACATCACTTGCATTCTGGGAGGTCGGGTCGCCCCCGGCCTCAGTTTTAGCCAACCCTTGCAAGTTGATGATTTGAAGGTGAACGATGACTTTGCCATCTTTATAATCGATTCCCATTCCATGTGCATAAACGAGCCGCTCGGGCTCATTGGAATCCCAACACCCAGATAGAAAGAGGAAAAGCACTAGAACTGGGATGAACTTGTACTTCATTTTTTTTCATCATCGCCTTTCCCTGTAGAATCTTTAGGAGCAATGATGGTTGGCCTTCTTTTGTCTAGAGAGGGGGGGACCCTTAAAAGAGTTTTAAAGATATTGGCTGGGCTCAAGTTAGCGGTCACTTCCAGGTATGGCACCCCCAAAATCCGTATATTACTCACGTAAGCACATAAAAATAGAGCGAGTAGGAAAAACGCGAACAGCCCTAAAAAGGACGCCGAAGCAATCGAGATAAGACGGATCAAACTGATGACTCCTATAATGGATTGGTTAACAAGCGTGAAGGTGGCTACGGCTGAGCCTGCAATCACGACCAGCATGGCCGGGCTGGTTAGACCAGAACGTATGGCTGCGTCCCCGATAATCAAGGCGCCCAACACACTTAAAGTCGGTCCAATCGAACTTGGGAGGCGCATACCGGCCTCTTTGAATATCTCAAACACAATGACCATGATTAAAGCCTCCAAGGCTGTGGGAAGCGGCAATCCCCGCCTGGATTCAACGACAGTGGCAAGAAGGATCAAGGGAAGCTGGTCTTGATGGAACGTAGTTAGGGCAACCCAAAATCCTGGTAAAAGCGCAGCGATAAAGATTCCGAAGATACGCAGTCCCCTTTCAAAGGAAGCGTAGGTCGACGTATATTCGTTATCTTCCGAGGTCTTTAAAATAATGAAAAGGTTAATAGGGGTGATCATGGTGTACGCAACCCCATCAATGAGCAATAATATTCTCCCTTTTAACAGGCACTGTACCGCAAAATCAGGCTTCCCTGAATAGTGATGCCTCGGAAAAAGGATAGCGGGTTTTTCTTCTATCAATTCCATAAATTGATTGCCACTATAGATTCCATCTACATCAAGAGATTCGATATTCTTGGAAAGCTGATTGACCATATCGGGGTCTGAAATATCCTCCATGTATAAAAGGGCTATTTTGGTCCGCGTACGTCTACCGACTTCAAAGTGCTTCACACTTAAGGAATTGGTCCGCATCCGCTTTCGTATCAAAGCAACATTGATGGATAAGTCTTCAATGAAATTATCTCGTGGTCCTTTAATGGTGACTTCTGCCGAAGTTTCCTCGGGACTGCGTTGTGGCCGATTGGAAATATTTGAAGATAATAATCGGTTGGTACCTAAGACATGGATGATTAATTTTCCCGAGTAAATGTCGGCGAATAACTGTTCCTTCGTATTTAGCTCCGTTAGTTGAGGGAGGTGAAGGCAAGACTTTAAGTCCTCAACGGTAATTTTCCCCTTTGGGAATTTCTTAAAAAAAAGAGTTAATCTCTCGAATACGAGGTTATTCAATAATTCATTATCAATTAGCCCCTCACAACCAATCAATGTGACTTTTAAAGGTACATCGTCGCGATAGAAAGTAGATTGAAAAAAAACATCCTCAGAATTACGGAAAACCTCTTTCAAGTATTCTTCATCTGTACGAAGTGGTTCGTGGGTAACCGAGACTTGGTTAGTCGGATTGGACGGTTGCTTCTTCTTTTTGTTGAACATCTGATGTGGTCCTCCTTTTTCTTCGGTTTTTGAAAAAAATGAACAGGCTCAGTAGAATGGATACCGTAAAAAAATAATAGAAAGTTCCAGGCATGACAAAGGTTTTAATGATGAAGTATAGATTGATATCACTGATCCTATATAAATTGGAAATGATTAATATCAGGGAAAAAATGAGAAGTAGAATCGTTTTATTCCGTTTCTTTTTAATGGAAAGTACTTCAAGCGCCAGAAACAGTAAAAAGGAAACCCTTACAAAAGCACCTGTTAACCATTGATAAATGGACAGGAAGTCAACATGCTCAATGAAGCGCCCTAAGGTGACTAACCCCCATTGCTCGAATGCGGGGTATTTTTGCCTGGCAGCTTCCTTCGGTCCAAACTCAGTAATTGATCCAATGAGAGGTCCTAGTATGAGTAATGTAAGTATCAGAGCATTGAAGGCAAAAACCTTGAATCTTAACGGACCATGAATTTTTTGTTGCATAAACAAAAGGACGATCATTTCTATAAGACCGGATAAAGGATAGATAATGCCGGAAAAAACAGGCTTCCACCCATGTTCAAGAACAGGTCTTAATAGCGAATAATCTTTAAATTGAATGTTCGTGAACGCTACAAATAATCCGAACACAA
Organism: Peribacillus sp. NPDC097675; assembly: GCF_050277655.1. NCBI lineage: Bacteria > Bacillati > Bacillota > Bacilli > Caryophanales > Bacillaceae > Peribacillus > Peribacillus sp. NPDC097675. The sequence goes on from NZ_JBNNSK010000003.1 coordinate 132,297, forward strand.
TGACTGCTGTTAAAACGAAGGTATTGACGATGGCGATTGTCTGTATGTTTGTATTTGCTAGAAAAAAGCATAATCCCGTGAATAGGATGATCTCAATAATTGGCGGGGTAATCGGCAAGTAGGATACTTTTGTCCATACCACCATCTCTTTTAATGAGACTGCCGCCAATATGACGAATAGAGAGCTTAGAGAGATGGAGAAGACCTTCCCGGGAATCTTGCCCACGTTCATTTCGACCCATTTGGAAATGTTCTCATGGGCAGTGGCTTTATGAATATAGTACAAAAGCACACACCAACCCAAGATGAGGAAAAAGGAAATGAGAACAGTAATCCAGCCATCCCTCTTAGCGGCCGGTAATAAATGAGGAAGGATCGTTACATGATTTTTTAAACCGACTGCCGTCATGATGATCAAAGATAATTGCACGGTAGATATTTTTCCGTTTTTTCTCATCTGCATATACTCCTTTACCTATCAATATTCGTTTAGTTATCTCCATTTCATCCCTTATTATCCAATGGCAAATCATTATCCTATTTTTTAAGAACGATATAGCACAAGCATAAAAAAAAACGTATTTCATATAAATGATACATAGAGCGGATATTGAAATAGTGGCAGAAACCTCTGTGGAATCGATTGGTTAAATGATTGAAAGGGGAGAGGAATTATGGACGTTAAAAAACTGCGTCTTTCTTATACCGATGGGATACAAACCAAACAAACCACTCCAGTCGAGGATTTAAACCATATCTGCAAAAGTGGAAGCAGCTTTTACAGTACAAAGGAAAAGGTTGAGTTATTGGGGCGTCTGCCTGCCTTTGCTCCAAAACCGGTTTGTAAATTCATCATTGATGGCCAGACTCTTTTCGGGAAGTTGGAGCATAAACAAGAAACCAATCTGTTTATCAGGCATAAATTTGGTAAAAAGGTCGTCAAATATCATATAGAGCAGCTTCAGTCCGTGGATATCCTGAAGTATTAAGGAGGATTTGCATGTCAGATAATATAAATGATAAAAAATCAAAACCTCTATTATATGTTGACCAGGTGGAAGTGAAGGCACAAAGAGGGAATATGCAAAGTGATTACCGTACGAAAAAAAGAAAAAATGCGGAATCAAAAAAAACTGAGTTGATGGAAGATAACCAAAAGGTCGAACCGACAGAAAAGACGGAGAAGATTGAAAAAATTAAACATGAATTTGGTGTATACGATGCGATGAAAGAAATAGAATCGGAAATAAGCGAAATAAAAAAACTCACGAATCAATATTCACCAGAACAAGCCCCCGTAGAACATTCCGAAGAACATTTCGAAGAACCTCCCGAGCTTCCTGCACAGGAGAAGAAAAAAATAAAAAAGAAAAAAAAGGTGGAAAAAGTTTCGACAAGTGAAATCATTACGCGTCTTTCCCATATTAAAGGGTATCCAAAGCCTGTTTGCGAGGCAGTCATACATGGTGAAACGGTCAGGTTTCAAGTGATGGGAATGAGGGGGGAATCAGTAAAAATCAAAAGGGGAAACCATATTCGCTTTGTCAGGTTGCCGGATATCCTAAATGTTAAAATTATCGAAGATTCCAATTAGTGAAGGAGCAGAATACACATGTTTCTCTCGCAGTCTGAGTTTACAATCGTACTTCTCTTAGGTTTAGCTTCATTCAGGCTGACCCGATTAATCGTTTTTGATAAAATAACCGAGCCTTTACGCCGGCCTTTTTATAAAGAAATAGAAGAAAAGAATGAAGAAGGAATCTCGGAAATCTATTTAGTTCCACAAGAAAAAGGACTGCGTGGCTGGGTAGGACAATTGCTAAGTTGTTTTTGGTGTGTGGGTGTTTGGTCGAGTCTTTTTTTGGTCGTTCTATATCTAGAACATGTATTCATTGGGGAAGTGCTGATCCTAATCCTTGCCGTAGCGGCTGTTGGGTCCATAATCGAGGTAATAATCAGTAAAATTATGGATATTTGACGGAGTACAACTTGTCTTTTTTATCATATAGTAAGGTATAGATGGTAAAGGAGGGTCACATATGAATAACAAACAGAACCCATGGCAGTATGCTGTTAAACCAATTAAGAAAGACCAGCCGATTAAAATTAAGAAAGACTGTGGCTGCAATAAAAGTAACAAAATTAAAAATAATAGAGCTTATTAAGTAAAGAAACCTTTCCAATCTGGAAAGGTTTTTTTATTTCCTAATCCTACCATTCATAAAAATAGGATAAAACAAGAAGATAATAGTAGACCGTTAAATTAGGATGTGATTCTATGTTCAGAAAACGAAGAATTATACATGTAAGCTGCATGGCTTTTTTAACCGCTTTGTTGTTATTAACAGGCTGCAGTAGTAAAGAAGATGGGAAAACTGAAGGATTAGCTTTAATTAAGCGGACGAATCCTGAACCGATGGACATCATCCATGGGGAAGACCAAGAAGATGAGAGAGGTGTCATTTCAAAAGTCAAGGAGATGGTGAGTTCAGAAGATGCCATTTACGATGTGATTGTGGTGAAAAATGGAAAGAAAATCATCGTAGCTTATAAAGTTAAGCATCTACAGCGCTTTCATATGAAGAAAATCGATAAAAACGTAACAAAAAAATTGGAAGATAAGTATCCAAAGTATACATTCATCATTTCCAGCGATTATAAAATCTTTCTCGAATCAGTAAGATTGAACGAACTGCTTAAAGAAAAAGATGTACCAGAAAAAAAGGCGAAAAAGAAGTTCAAGGAAATAGTGGAGCTTCATAAAGAACTAATTTAAGAAGGTGAGGTCAAAGATTATGAGCGGCAAGGAAAAGACGACCCCTCAACAGGATGAATATCAACAACTTCAAGAAAAGCATGAAATAAAAAGACCTGTCTTTACAAATTGTCTAAAAGCTTTTTTTGTAGGCGGCATTTTCTGTGCAGTGGGACAAGCCATTTCTTATTTCTATATCTACTTCTTTAATTTTACGGAACAGACAGTGGGAAGTCCTACTACTGCAACTATGGTGTTTCTTGCCCTTTTAATGACGGGCTTCGGATTTTACGACCGAATCGGACAGTTTGCAGGAGCTGGAAGTGCCGTACCTGTTACAGGTTTTGGAAACGCCGTCATCTCAGCAGCCATTGAGCACCGTACTGAGGGATTTGTCCTCGGCGTTGGAGCCAATATGTTTAAATTGGCAGGATCCGTCATTCTATTTGGTGTATTTTCCGCTTTTGTCGTGGCTTTAATCAAAACGATTTTACAGACGATAGGAGGATGACCAATGTTAAAGGGTAAGCAAACGTGGACGTTCGCTAATAAACCTATCATCTTGGGTACGGGGGTAACAGGCGGACCTTTTGAAGCGAACGGCGACATTCCCGGTGACTTTGATATCCTGTATAGCGATTTATGGATGGAGCAGGATTCGTATGAGAAAGCTCATCGTCATCTGTTGGAAAAAGCAATGGAAATTGCATTGGAAAAAGGGAAAATAAAAAAGGAAGATGTACAATTTCTCTTGGCAGGCGATTTAATTAACCAACTTACCCCCACCAGCTTAGCTGCCAGAAGCAATGGGATACCGTACTTTGGTCTGTTTGGTGCCTGCTCTACCTCTATGGAGGGGCTTGCACTGGCTGCTTTCATCACAAATTATGGCGGAGCAGACTATATTCTGACGGGTGCTTCGAGCCATAATGCCGCTGTCGAGAAGCAATTCCGTTATCCGACGGAGTATGGGGGACAAAAACCTCCTACTGCTCAATGGACGATTACGGGTGCTGGAGTGGCCTTGGTGACTCCAAGTGGTACAAGGCAGGAGGCATACCCTCATATCGTTTCCGCCACCATTGGGAAGGTCATTGATATGGGGTTAAAGGATCCTTTCAATATGGGTGGAGCCATGGCTCCAGCTGCAGTAGATACTATTTTATCTCATCTTGAGGATACGGGGCTAACTCCTGATGATTACGATTTAATCGTCACCGGAGACTTAGGAAAGATAGGAAGGTCGACGGCCTTGGATTTGTTGGCGGCAAAAGGATGTAGGATCAACCAGGAAAAATTCAAGGATTGCGGACTGATAGTATTTAAAGAGGATCAGCCTGTTTTAGCAGGCGGCAGTGGTGCTGGATGCTCCGCCGTAGTGTTATATGGGCATTTGTTAAATGAGATGAGTCAGGGGAAATATAAACGAATTCTGATGGTTGCGACAGGGGCATTATTATCACCGTTGACTGTTCAGCAAAAAGAAACCATTCCATGCATTGCTCATGCGGTGGCCATTGAGTATGGGACGAATGCTTGAAAAAAGGAGAGATATAGATGTTAGCAATGTTTTTTTGGGCCTTTGTCATCGGTGGCTTAATTTGTGTCATCGGTCAGCTCTTATTCGATGTGGCTAAGCTGACACCAGCACATACTTTAAGCTTATTTGTAGTCATAGGAGCCGTATTGGGCGGGTTTGAATTGTATGAACCACTTGTAGACTTTGCAGGTGCTGGAGCGACCATTCCTATTGTTTCCTTTGGGAATTCCCTTGTGAACGGGGCGATGTTAGAAGCTGAAAAGCATGGAATTGTGGGCGTCCTTACAGGCATGTTTGAAATCACAAGTTCGGGGATATCAGCAGCAATCATCTTTGGATTTATCGGGGCTTTGGTCTTCAGGCCGAAAGGATAAACCATTGATAATAAATAGGCATGACGATTAGGGCATGGCCTATACATATTGTCCCACCCTACATATATTATCAGTGAGCTCAATATGATAGCGAGGTGATAGTGTATGTTTGGTTATGGTGGCTACGGATGTGGCGGTTGTAATGAAGGCTATGGATATGGCGGGGGCGGATACAGTGGCGGCGGTTATGGCTCCACGTTCGTCTTGATCGTTGTATTATTTATCCTTTTAGTTATCGTAGGTGCTTCTTTCTGTTAGAAGTAAAAAAGGGAAAGGCTTAAGCCTTTCTTTTTTTTGGTCCGTGCACAAATCCCTGATTAACCCATAAGATAGATACAGAAAAGGAGGGGCTTATGCATGGATAATAATTTGTTTAAAAACATAGAAGGAAAAACGGGAGTAAACATGAAAGATGTAATGGAATTGGCAAACTCACTACAGGGTGCCAATTTTAAAGATGAAGCGACTGTAAGGAATGTAATTAAACGGGTTTCTCAAATCGCTAATAAACCAGTCAATAAGGAAACGGAAGACAAAATCGTACATTCTATCGTTGCAGAGGGAAACAAACTGGATTTCGGGACAATTTCCAATATGATAAATAAAAAATAGCAAGAAAAACAGGAGCCTAAAGTAAAATGCAGGCTCCTGTTTTCTTGGGCATCTCTAAAAATTCAAGAACCGTGACGGATGGGCGGTCCGTCCACGTCTCGTTTGCGGTATAGAGAGATAAAGATTCTTTTTGGCCCGGGTCGCGGCCACATAAAGTAATCTCCTTTCCTCTTCAAGTGGGCCAAGTTCACCCTTGCGGTATGAATCCAAGGCAAAATCATGAGGGATGCTGCCATCAACAGCGGCCAGGACATAAACGGACTGATATTCCAGTCCCTTAGAACGGTGAATCGTCGTAAGCTGTATGGCATCTTTAAAGTGCTTGGACAGTTGTTTTACTTCCTGAACCATGGCAGTCATATGATCGACATGGTCCAGGAAGGCAGCGACGGTTGGAAACCGATTTGCGGCCACCTTCAAATCACGAATATCATCCGAACCCTTTTCAAGATTTGCTTCATTTCCCCGTTTTTTTACATACTCCTGATAGCCCAAGTCCTTCTCGATGATTTCTATGGCTACAAGTGGAGACATGGTTTTAATTGAGCGGATTTGCGCAGGTATCGCTTTTAACTTTCGTTCTTGAAAGGCATGTCCTGTTTTCACAAAGGCAAATGCGTCAATGAAATCACAATCTTGCAGAATGGTTTGGGCTTTTAATTCCTGTAAAACTCCCTGCCTTAAAAATAAGGAAGAAAGGACGTCAGAAGCCGCCTTGCTATCCTGAGGGTGGAGGCTTAACCGCATGAAAGCAAGCATGCCCTGGATGACCCGCCGTTGATAAAAGGAATCGGCATCCTTTTCAATCACGAAGGGCAGATTAGAGGAAGCTAACCTTTCAAAAATGGCACGCGACATCGTATGCGTTCTATAAAGGATGGCAAAATCACCAGGGTTGGCACCTTTGGAAATCTTTTCTTGAATGTCGGTTACGATCATTGTTGCTTCGAGCTCTTCATCATGCGGATAGAATAAAACAGCTGGATTTCCCTGATTATGCTGGGCCCGCATCGTTTTATCCATCCTATGCTGATTTCGTTTTATCAATTTGTTTGCCGTAGCAACAATTTCATGGGAAGAACGGTAATTTTCGGTCAACTTCACGATTTGGGAACCAGGGAAATCGTGGTTGAAATTCAGAATGTATTTTGGATCACTTCCACGGAATGAATAGATGGCTTGGTCGTCATCGCCAACGGCACAAACATTTTTTGTTTCCGCTGAAAGGAGTTTTATCAACTCATATTGAACTTTATTAATATCCTGGAACTCGTCCACTAAAAAATAGCGGAACCGTTGCTGATATTTTAGTAACAATTCAGGATGGCTTTTTAAAAAAACATAACAACCCACTAGCATGTCATCGAAATCGTATTTGCTTGTTTGTTCTTTATAGGCTTCATATTTTTTATATAAGAATAGGCAGGATTTCTCCCAATCATCATTCGGTTTGACATCATCAGGAAAAATCAAGGAGTTTTTCCAAAGTCCGATCTGCTGAAGTGCCTGATCATAGGCAAATTCCTTTTCATCAAGCTCCAATTCCCGACCGGCTTGTTTCAATATTTTTTCTTTTTCCCAATTCCACTTTAACAAGAATTCCCTTTGCCATTTTGCGGGTTCATGAAAGATCAGGATTTTATAAAAGATGCTGTGGAAAGTACCACTAACAATTTGAGAGACGAGGGAAGGGGTCATATAAGGATAGCTTATTAGGCGTTTTTGCATTTCCTTGGCAGATTTGGCTGTAAAGGTTACAAGCATAATGCTTTTAGGATTAATTTTTTCGACAGTTATCATATAGGCAGTCCGTACCGTCAACACTCTAGTCTTACCGCTTCCTGCCCCGGATAAAACAAGAACGGGTCCTTCAATCGTTTTTGCCGCCTTTAACTGTTCATCATCCAGTATGACCCCACTAGAAAATAGTTCCTGAAAGTAGGGGTCCTTTTGTTCAGTGCTGATGGATGTTTTCTTTAAAAAGGGAGGATTACCTGTAATGGTCCTACTTTTTAGAAATGGTTCGATGACTGGCTTTGTTTCTGTAATCGTTCGTGATTTAGGTATCTTGAATCCGTTTTGTTCCATGTATTCTAAAGGTTTCGTTTCATTTTTTTGTGTAAAACTTGGCATTTCACAAGCAGTTCGTGAAGGGTCACTGTGATAAAAATAAGGTGTTTCATGAATTCCAATGAATAATTTCACGGGTTTATCACATATGACACAAGAAAGCTGATCACGTTTTCCTTTTTCAAAAAGTGTCTGCAGCTCACTAGCCGAAACAGTAAGTAGATGTACGATTTCATTTCCTGATTTAGCTTGTTTCATATAAATGGATACCTCAAATCTATTAAAAATATCGGCAATCTCCATTTTACCAGAGAAATAGAAAAAAAGAATATCAAATAAATGTTTCAAATTATTCTGGACGGGGTAAGTGAAAGCAAGAGAATCTTTTAACGTGAGGAGGGTTAATAAATGGGATACATAGCGCCAATAACACAATTCGAATATATTCAGTACGCTAACCGGACAATTGAAGCGGAGAGGAAACCAAGAATCGTTGATGGAACGACACCCATTCAGCTAATTCGTTTTGATCAAGTACTAGAAGACGAAACGAAAAGGTCCGAAAAATTTGACCAATTCACGAACATGAACCAGGATGTGTCTTCAGGAACAGGTAGGTATAAGAATCATTTAATAATGAAGGCTCACGAAGAAATCCAGGTGGAAATGACAGGTAAGGGTGGATATGTAAACGAAATGGCTTGAATTTCACATAAAAATACAAAAGGACACGAAGAGTGTCCTTTTTGTGTTTTCTTTTAAAGAATGTCGATTTCAACAATTAGGGCTAGTAGCAATTGTAGTAAAAGTTGAATGTTAAGAGCGATTTGAGCATCAGTTGTTGTCACATCAATATCACGGCTGTTTTCTACAATTGTTTTTTGGCGAGTAATTTGTTTTACATTAGAAGATTGGATTAACTCTTGGGTAATCCGATCAGCGTTATCGGCATCTGCAATGGAAATGCTGACAATTACTGCGATTGCAGCTTGGAGGGCCGCTTGTAAAGAAAGTGCAGCTTTAACATCTGTAGAAGTGACATTTACATTACAAGAATCTTTAATGTAAATGAGTTCTTCAGAAAGCTGGATTTGTGAATTATCCTGTTGTGCCTCTTGGTCGGCCTGTGTGTCTTCATTATTGCAAAATCCAGTTAATGGATGGTTGGAATTAGAATCTAGGGCTGACCATGATCTGTCAGAGCCTTCGTGTGTATTACAATTGCTACGATATACATTTTGGTTCATGTCATTTTTCCTCCTTAGGATATATACTCCCTATTAAAATATGCTTAGATGATAAATCTGGTTGGACGAATAAATCATTTCAATCGTTTATTTTTTTGTGAGTAAGGAAAATTTTAAGTTTTGTGAAAGTAACTTTTTACGAAGCTAATATGTTAGGGATGAATTGTAAGAGCTGCTAAGTCCTGTTTTATTTGTCCTATCTTATCGACAAGTAAGGTTTTTAGATGAAGAACAATGAAATTATTGTTCTTTGGAATCTTTATACTTAGTTTGATAGGAATTCGTGACTGGGTTGACATCATGTTCGGTGATTTTTTTATCTTGATTAATGAGAATTTGAGACTGTTCTTGTAAATAGCGAACGGTCTCTTTAAGGTTGTTTCTCTCTTTTTCTGTCAAATCGACCTTATCTTTTTTAAAACCATGTTTCCTCATAGTCCGTGAAACAAGTAATTCCATTAGCCTTTTTTGAGATTCCTCCAAGTTAAATTCATTACTCATGAAATTTTCCCTCCTTCTTACTTTCTATATATAGACTATGTTCATTTGCAGAGATTGACATAGCACGGAACTTTTTTTTTATAATAAATGAATAGGTGAAAAAAAAACGCTGTTCCCTTGGCAAAAACTAAGGGAACAGCGTTTCTTATTATGAAATCTTTTTTATCATTGTCTTATGTGCAATGCCAGCATCCATAAATTCCTCGGAAATGATCTCATAACCTAACTTTGAGTAAAAGGGGATGGCATGCAATTGAGCATCTAGCTTCAGTTGAGTGATGTTTTGTGAACCTGCATATTGTTCAATGGCATTCATGACCATGGCACCTGCCCCGGTCTTGCGGGCCTTTGGAAGTACGCAAATGCGTTGAACCTTACCAATGCCATTTATGATCCGAAATCTACCTGCACCGACAGGGTGGTCTTCATCGTTATATAAAACGAAATGAATGGAATCTTCTTCATATTGATCAATCTCTTCTTCAAGTGGGACATGTTGTTCTTCTACAAAAACTTTTTTTCTAATGGTATAAGCATACTCACGTTCTTGATCGTTCTCGACAATTTTTACAAACACGAAATTACTCAGCTCCTAAACGAAATGTTTCATATACGGTCCACGTACCATCTTCCAGTTGATATAATAAATGAATCCTTTTGACTTCCTCTTCATGGCTTACATCCAGCATGCTCAATTGGCCTAAGACATCAGAATGTTCATTATCAGATAAATCTTGAGCAATCGTTATATGTGGAATAAAAGCTTGTTCCGAGTCAGTTTTCAAAAACCTTTCATCATGAAGGACTTCATGTAACCCTTCAAGTTCCTTGGACATCTCTACCTTAAAATAAATGGTGTTACTGACGGGTTGGAAAGATTTCGCTTTCGTCACATTCAAGGTGAAAGGCTGGAACTTCCGTGCAATGTCTTCTAATCGTTCTGCAATTGCGGTAATTTCCGTTTCAGTCGCTTCAAACGGTTGTTTAAGTGTTAGATGTGGCGGAATAAAAGCGTACTTCGTATCATACCGTTTTCGGTAGGAGTTAGCTAAATCTTGAAGTTTTTTTGAAGGGAAAATTGCAACACCATATTTCATATTGTGACCTCCTAGAATTATGATTTAATCTTTAGAATATTTAGGTTGAGGATCTTGTCCTTATAGCCTATTGAAATACCTTAGAACATTTCTAAAAGGGCTCTTTTTAAATCTGCCTGCCAAAACTTCCAAGTATGATTCCCTTTAAATTCCTCATAGAAACAAGTAAACCCTTTTTGATTAAGTAAATTATGCAATTCACGATTGGGCTCTATGAAGTTTTCCCGATTCCCGTCTGTTGTGGGAACGTCGGTCTCTTCGGTTCCAATCACATGATAAAGTTCAAGTAGATGAGGCTCCTCAAAAGTACGGACGGCATCCATAACAACTTCATTGGCAAGTGGAGACTGCATGATGCACTTCCCAAATGTATGAGGGTATTTAAGTGCGGTCAGTAAAGAAACAGTACCGCCAAGCGAATCCCCTATCAATGCCCGGCCATGTCCCATTTGATAGGTTGGAAATTCCTCATCTAAAAACGGAACAAGTTCGTGGGCTAGGAAACGTATGTAGGCGTCGTGTTGTTCTCCATCAGGATGATATTTCCTTCTGCGGTCAAACCGATCTTTATAAGGGATACCAACGATGATAACATTCTCAATTTCTTCGTTTCCTAATAGTTCATCCGTTACACGACCAATTCTGCCCATTTGGAAGTAATCGCGACCATCTTGAGCAATGACAAGCGTATATTTATAAAGTGGTGAAAAATTAGCCGGTAAATATACAAGTAGCTCTAATTCCTCAGATAATGCTTCACTTCTAAACTTATATTCTTTTATCGTGCCTTTGCGTAAACTCATTTCCCGCACCTCAATATTGAAAATTAACTTACTTAGTTATTTTAGCATAGCCACGATCCTTTTTCCCCTATGAAGGATAGGGAAAAGTAAATTTTTGTTTTATTTTCTAAATATTAAAAATATAAGGTGGTATAATGTAAAGATATAAAAATAGTAAAAGGGGAGGCAGATAAAATGGCAGATGCACGCGTCCATAGCAGAGAGGTTACAAGAGCGGCTAAGCAAACATTAATAGACCGGGGTGTCAGTGTGGAAGCTATTGCGGATATTGTCTATGAATTGCAATTCCCATACAAGGCTGATTTGAAATTGGAGGAATGCATTAAAAGTGTCGAGCGGGTGCTTCTAAAAAGAGAAATTCAGCATGCTATATTAGTCGGTGTTGAACTGGATAAACTGGCAGAACAAAAGAAGCTATCGGAACCGTTACAGTCCATTGTTGAATCTGATGAAGGCCTGTTTGGTGTGGATGAAACGATTGCATTTGGTGCGGTACTGGGTTACGGTAGCATCGCCGTCACAACTTTTGGTCATTTGGATAAAAATAAAATCGGTGTCATTCATGAATTAGATAAGAAGCAAGAGGGAGTGGTGCATACCTTCCTTGATGATATTGTTGCAAGCATAGCCGCAAGTGCCGCATCAAGATTGGCTCACCGTCTAAGAGATGATGAAGAGTCTTTAACGGAACAAGAAAAGGATATCCAGGAAGAAGAGGAGCTAATCGGATAATCTTGAACCTGAAGCGAGTCAGGAGTTAAAATTAACCTGACTTCCCGTACCTGGACTTAATAAGGCGGGCAGAAAGAATATTATCCATTTTAAATGTTCGTTTTGTCCGCCGCAGGAAACAAAAGGCACGAATATAACCAGGGTATAATTCAAGTACTTCAATTCTTCGCTGTGTGATCTTCCCGCTTTCCGAAAGGTAAATGATTTCCATAGGAATTTCTTCGTCCATATGCTTTTGAATGATATAGTTCATTCCGTTGACCTCCATTCCATTTTTTCTTGTTTATATTATATGCGAACGTTTGTTTGTTATGCAAGAAATAAACGAACGTTTGTTCTTTATTTATATTTTTTGGTTCGATAAAAGAGAAAGAAAAACTTTTTCAAAATAATTCGTTGACTTTTGATGAAAAAAACTTATAATAAATTATGTACTTAAGTAATAGAGCAAGCCCATTTTACATACGACTTGTTAGCTCAGTGGGAGAGCACTTCCTTGACAGGGAAGGGGTCGTGGGTTCGAATCCCTCACAGGTCATCAGAACGGTGGAAGCATTGTAGAGACAATGTTTTTGCCGTTTTTTTGTTGTGTTTAAGGAGTTTTATGGGATTAAAAAAGTATAAAAACTATCTGGCGGTCAAGATTTGGTCAATTACTGTTTTTTTATTTATTTTTGTCTTTTGTAACTAGTGTAATATGAAATGGCTTCACGTCTAATCCAAGAATTTAAATGCCACTAAGATTTATCCATATTTAATTGGATATGGTCTTAGTGGCTTTTTTCTTGTATTTTTAGGTATTTACCTATGGAATGATTGAATCGACTCTTTTTTATATCTAATGCTTCGTTAAAACGTTTTACCGAATTTAATTGCTGTGTCTTTTTGCATACTTGGTAGTAGACTGTATGTATCTAGTGTAATTCTTACATCAGCGTGTCCAAGTCGTTCTGAAACTATTTTAGGTTTTACACCTTGCAATAATAATAAGGTGGCATGTGTATGACGCATATCATGGAATCTTAGGTAGTTGTGCTTTTTTTATTATTGCTTTAATGAACGACGAATGTTGTTTTTATTGCTTGGTGTTCCAGTTTCAGTACATACCACTAAATCAAAGTCTTTGTCTTGATCTTCACACATTTCTAATTTCTCTATATAAACTAGTTTTTTATGTTTTAACAATTGGGAAATGGTTTCTTTGGGTAAACCATCATTGGAAATTCATACATTTGGAGAAGGGGAGCGGAAGAGTGTATGATTATAAAAAAATTAAATTCAAATAAGTATGGTAATATGCAATATCGAATTTGGGGAGAAAAAGATAAACCAAACCTAGTGATGTTCCATGGCCTTGGTAGTACAAGTGAATCTTGGATAGAATTAGCAGAGCAATTATCGAATTACTTTTACGTAGTTGCAGTAGACTTACCAGCTCATGGTCAAACAACTCCGTTAAGAGAGTATACAATTGAAAACTTTAATAAATGGACAAATTTTTTTCTGAAATCAATATTTAATAATCAAAAATTGTATGTAATCGCACATTCAATAGGATGCGATTTATTTTTAAACTATCAGAGTAATTTTGCTTCAAAAAGTTTTATTTCACAAATGATTCTACTTGATGGTGGATATTTATCTGAAGAGTTAGATTTTAACACTCCTTTAGAGGATGTAAATATGAATGCCGAAAGTTATCTAGAAACATATCAATTTAATGACTGGGACGAATTTTTATATTCTGAAAAACAAGATTACAGAAGATGGAACTCAAAAATAGAACAGTTTTCTATCAATAAGATGGTATCTAAAGATGGCAAGATAAAGTTGAAGATGGGAATAAAGGATGTTAAAGGCTACGCCGAAACTTTTTATCGTCATCCAGGCTTTAAAAATCTTAACAAAACTGATGTTAACACAAGCCTTTTAATTAGTACGCTACCAGTTGAAGCTAATGAAATTAGAAGAAAAGCTGTAGCACGTATTCATAATCCTAAAGTGAAAAGCTTTTTCCTAGAGGATACGACGCATGATATGTATATAGATAGACCTAGCGAATGCTTAAGGACGATTAAAAAGCAATTACTTAAATCTGAAGTGAATAAAACATTCTTATAATTTAATAAGTTAATAAAAATTGAAAATTTATATAATAGTTACATAGTTATTTCTTCAATGTTTTTCTGTTTTTTTGTTATTAGCAGGGCAAAACTAAAACTTAATCATTGTTTTCCCTACATACCAAGAATATAATTAAACATCTAACATATTAGTTTTACAAAGAGGAACTGAAGCATTCGGTTCTTTTTTTCTAAAAAATTTAAATGGGAGTTTATATAAATGAGTACACAAACGTTTTCAGACCTTCAGAAGATTGTACATCCAAGTAATGTGAAAATAAATGAACCGCTACATAACTATACGTTTACTAAAACAGGCGGTAGGGCGGACTACTTCGTCACACCTAAAAGTTATCAAGAGGTCCAAGCCATTTATGCCTATGCAGACAACCATCATATACCGCTAACAATCGTAGGTAACGGTTCGAATATGATTATTAAAGATGGAGGCATCCGGGGTATTGTAATGACCCTTATTCATCTAGCAAGTATGCATACAAACGGTGAGCAACTGACCGTTCAAAGTGGAGCAGCTATTATTCAAGCTTCCCGATATGCCTTAGAAAATCATCTTACAGGGTTGGAATTTGCTTGTGGGATACCTGGATCGGTTGGTGGAGCTCTCTATATGAATGCAGGAGCATACGGTGGAGAAATAGCTGATGTTCTCAAAGATGCTCTCGTTATTACGCATACGGGAGAATTAAAGACCTTACATAAGGATGAGCTAGAATTGGGTTATCGATCTAGCCGCTTCTCAAAAGAAAAATTACTCGTCCTAGAAGCTACTTTCTTATTACAGAAAGGTGAATATGAAGACATCAAAAGTAAAATGGATGAACTAACCTTCCAGAGGGAATCTAAACAACCACTTGAGTTCCCGTCTTGCGGAAGTGTCTTCAAACGGCCGCCTGGTCATTTTGCCGGTAAACTAATTCAAGATAGCGGGTTACAAGGTAAGCAAATTGGAGGAGCTCAGGTTTCCACTAAACACGCTGGATTCATTGTGAATGTAGGATCCGCTACAGCGACCGATTACTTGGAACTCATACAATACGTTCAAAATACCGTTAAACGCAAATTTGATGTAGAACTTGAAACCGAAGTGAAAATAATCGGAGAAGATTAATCCTTTAAAAAGACTTTCGCTTAATATAATAAAGTGGAAGTCTTTTTTTGTTCTAGAGAGTAACCGAATTAATCAATCAATCTTCGGGTCCATTGAGTTCATGAAAGGTACATCTATGCAAAAGGGGTCTTATTATGGAATTACGAACGGAAACATATAAACGAAAGCAACCTCCGCAATTATTGTTCTTTTTAGGAATTTATTTTTCTTTACCAAACGAATTACTTTCTAGC
This sequence comes from Peribacillus sp. NPDC097675, assembly GCF_050277655.1. Taxonomy (NCBI): domain Bacteria; kingdom Bacillati; phylum Bacillota; class Bacilli; order Caryophanales; family Bacillaceae; genus Peribacillus; species Peribacillus sp. NPDC097675. Next base: position 147,513 of record NZ_JBNNSK010000003.1, read on the forward strand.
CCATTTAAGAACATATGGCTTACAATAAGCGTATCCTTGGGCGTGGTTACTCTTATGTTTACTTTTTTAGAAATGATTGATCGAGTAAAGGGCTGGTATTATACCAAATGGCTATTTTTTATCCTGGTTTTTATCATAGGTGTAAGTATACATATCTTTTATAGAATAAATGGAGAATAAATAAGAAGGCAATTGTGTTTAGCTTTACATATGCCATAGGAGGGGTTTTGGCTTCATTATCTTATTTTCTGCATTTGTTCAAACCCTTACAGGTCGTCAGAACGGTGGAAGCATTGTAGAAACAATGTTTCCACCGTTTTTTATTTTGCCTAAAAGTGGTCTTGTTTATTAAAGGCTACCTTGATTTTTCCGCTTTAGTTGTGACCATGCGATGACAAACCAAAAAAATCAAAACAAAAAATAATAAGGATAAGCCTATGGGTAACAGAATGATTAAGAATTTAATACTCTGATATTAGAAAGAAGAATAAATCAAATAAGAAGGGTGGAATCCTCATGGTTGAAAAAGAAAATCGAGCTAACAAGCGGGAACATTGGAAAAAGCAAATTAAGAATAATTTGAGAAAGGAAAGTGTCAAAAATATCATAGCAAGAACAGCAGATCTAGCAAAGTTAGATGCTAACGTCAACAATACTTACACTGTACACATCAAAGATGGAAAGATGGTGAAGCAACCTACAAATGGGAAAAGTGTGGTCATTAATGGAAAAATCCAAAATTAGCTGAGAAAAAAAGTAGGCATTTAGAAATAAGATATGTTGAACAAACAAAAGAATAGGGTAATCATCATCAAAAGGAAAATATCTAATATAAGGCTCGGTTCCTAATTTTATGGGGCCGGGTTTTGTTATAGGATCTAACAATTTTCATATGGAAAACATGTTAAGGAAGCCGTGAGGATGGATACATCGGAACATATGTCGATTATGTATACATACGTAGATAAATGATTTAAAAGTGTACAAGATAGTAGAAAAGGGAAGGATTCAATATAGGTAACAAATGAACTTATAAAGGAGGAGAGGGAATTATGCGCTTAAAGGGAAAGAAAATCATCAGCCTTGTGCATCATGATTTCGAGGATTTGGAGCTTTGGTATCCCATCTTACGTTTAAGAGAAGAAGGGGCTATTGTCCAGCTTGCCGGTGAAAAGGCAAAAGAAACGTATGTTGGAAAGTATGGTGTACCTGCTGATTCGGATGTTGATTATGGCAGCGTTAAAGCTGATGACTATGATGCCATCCTTGTTCCAGGAGGGTGGGCACCTGATAAGATCCGTCGGTTCCCTGAGGTGATTTCGCTGATTCGAAGGATGGAAGAAAGCAAGAAGCCCATCGGCCAAATTTGTCATGCAGGCTGGGTCTTGATTTCAGCAGGGATATTGAAAGGTAAGAATGTGACCAGTACACCCGGCATTAAAGATGATATGGAGAACGCTGGAGCGATTTGGCTGGATGAGCCTGTTGTGGTGGACGGCAACCTGGTATCGAGCAGACGTCCTCCTGATCTTCCCGATTATTTAAGAGAATTGATTCGCGTGATTGAACAAGAATGAAACAAAAAAGTGGTTTTTCCTAGTGGAGAAATCACTTTTTTTTGTTTCATATAACTTATTGATATTTTTGGTTCAAATTGGTTTTTAGGAAATTTTCAATCACATGAGCAGAAACCCCTAATGAAGGGGAATAGGAAGACAAAACGGAAAAGCTGATATGTAATTCATCTTGATTGAACTTGAGTGCATGATTTTCGACAACCTTGACAATGGGTTCCCTCAGCCATTCCTTTGCCATGGCCAGACGATTTCCAATGATAATCTGTTGTGGGTTAAACGTATTGGAAATATTACTGATGCCAATTCCGAGATAATGTCCAATTTCTTTGAAAAGCTCACTGATTTCTTCATTATGACTTGCCTGTTCAATTAATGATTCGAGCGTGATCCCTTCTGGATGGATGATTTCAGATGCCCGATCAACCAATGCTTTTTCGGATGCGTATAATTCCCAGCAACCCTTGCTTCCGCACTTGCAGGGCTTTCCATGGACGTCAATGATCATGTGGCCCATTTCTCCGGAAAAACCATTCGCTCCGCGGTACAGTTCGTTTTTCAGGATGATGCCTACCCCGATGCCCATACCTGCGCTTACGTAAACGAGATGTTCATGGTCTTTGCCGGCCCCGAATTTCTTCTCTCCATAGGCCCCCGCATTAGCTTCATTCTCTACTATCACAGGTAGACCAAACTCTTCTTCCATGTCTTTCTTTAGATTAACATTCTTCCAACCTAAATTCGGGGCAAGAAGAATTTCCCCATTGTTGTCAACGATTCCAGGAATGCCAATACCGATTCCGACCACTCCGTAATGGCTTTCGGGGGCAGCTTTTATTAAAGAATGAATCATTTCTTTCATGCGCTCAAAAGTTTCTTGGTAGTTTGCGTTATTCGTATTTCTACTAATTTCACTTACAATGTCACCATTGAGATCAGTAAGGATACCTAATATATAATTTACTCCCAAATCAATCCCAATTGAGTAACCGGCTTTCTCTTGAAACAATAAGATTACTGGGCGTCTTCCACCGCTGGACACTCCAGGACCTGACTCAATACAAAGGTTAGCTTCCAACAGTTCATTGACGAGTGAAGATACAGTCCCTTTCGTAAGTCCGAGATGCTGCGAAATGTCCGCCCGAGATATCGGTGCACGTTCCAGGATAGTTTCTAAAATGGCCTGCTTGTTATTCACTTTCATTAGTTGTTGATTCCAGGTCATCTTTCTACCCCCTAATAATAATAATGAATTTTTGGTAAGTTTTATTATAACAAAAAAAATGGAAAAAACTTAGTATATCCATTAGACAAACTAAGTTGTTGCTGGTATGATTATTTTTATAAGTAATGAAAGCGATTTCAAATTTATTTTATCTGAGGAGGAAATACTGATATGAGTTATTTCGAAACTATTAATCAAGTAAAATACGAAGGTTCAGAATCTTCAAACCCTTTTGCCTTTAAATATTATAATCCTAAAGAAATGATTAACGGAAAGACAATGGAAGAGTTTTTGCGTTTTGCTGTTTCATACTGGCATACATTCACTGCAGATGGTACAGATCCATTTGGACAACCAACAATGCTTCGCCCATATAATAAATTTACGGGAATGGACCTTGCCAAGGCACGTGTGGAAGCTTCCTTTGAATTTTTCGATAAAATGAATGTCCCATTCTTCTGTTTCCATGATGTCGATGTCGCCCCTGAAGGAGACACATTGAGGGAGACAAATAAGAACATGGATGAAATTGTGGCCATGATCAAGGAATACTTGAAGACTAGCAAGACTAAATTACTTTGGAATACGGCGAATATGTTCTCTAATCCCCGCTGGGTTCACGGTGCAGCCACTTCACCGAATGCGGATGTATTTGCCTATGCGGCAGCGAAAGTGAAAAAGGGATTGGAAGTAGGAAAGGAATTAGGTTCGGAAAACTATGTATTCTGGGGCGGACGTGAAGGCTACGATACGCTGCTTAACACGAATATGAAGTTAGAATTGGATAATTTGGCCCGTTTCTTCCATATGGCCTTGGATTACTCCAAAGAGATTGGTTTTGATGCGCAGTTCTTGATTGAGCCAAAACCAAAGGAACCGACAAAGCACCAATATGACTTTGATGTTGCGACGGGTCTTGCCTTTTTACAGACGTATGGCTTGAAGGATCATTTCAAATTCAATATCGAAGCGAACCATGCAATACTGGCAGGACATACATTCGAACATGAATTGCATGTTGCCCGTACTCACGGCATGCTTGGTTCCGTCGATGCGAACCAAGGGGATTCGCTACTTGGATGGGATACGGATGAATTCCCGACCGACCTGTATTCTACGACTTTGGCGATGTATGAAATCCTGAAAAATGATGGACTTGGAACGGGCGGCCTGAATTTCGATGCGAAAGTAAGACGTGGTTCCTTCGAGTATGAAGACTTATTCCACGCCCATATTGCCGGGATGGATAGCTTTGCGATTGGTACTAAGGTAGCGAAAAAGTTACTTGAAGACAAAGTGTTGGAAGATTTCATTGCTGACCGTTACAGCAGCTATACCGCTGGAATCGGCTTGGAGATTGTTGAAGGAAAAACAGATTTTCATAAGTTGGAAGACTATGCACTTGGTCTTGGTGAAATCCAAAATAAATCGGGCAGACAAGAATACTTAAAAGCCATATTGAACAAATACATTCTTAAGGCAATTGCCGAATAAAAGGTGAATGAAGAGTTCATACCGGAAATGAAAAGAAAGACGATGGTTGGAGGATGGAAAATATCTGAAATGAAATCGGCTTGATTATATAGAAGTAAACATTTCATTTATGTGCTGAATCCATATAGGATTTCCAGCACATTTTTCTAAAATGGATGAAGGATGGTGGAGCATGAAATATGTCATCGGTGTGGATTTGGGGACGAGTGCGGTCAAGGTTCTTTTGATGAACAAAGAAGGGGAGGTATGTAAGGAGATTTCGAAGTCTTATCCTCTTATCCAGTTACGGTCTGGGTTCAGTGAACAAAACCCTATGGAATGGGTGGTCAAGACGACAGAAGCGCTTAGAGAGTTAGTGGAGAAATTTGACGGGGATGTAGCGGACATCGAAGGAATTAGTTTTTCCGGACAAATGCACGGTCTTGTCTTATTGGACCAAAAGGGGGATGTCCTTCGAAATGCGATTCTTTGGAATGATACAAGAACGACGGAACAATGCCATCGAATCTATGAAAGTGTCGGGGAAGAAAGGCTCCTGGAAATTACAAAGAATCAGGCGCTTGAAGGATTCACGCTTCCGAAATTGCTTTGGGTTAAGCAGTATGAACCGGAAATCTATCATCAGGCAGCTGTCTTCTTGCTGCCAAAAGACTATGTCCGCTATGTTATGACAGGAAAGATTCATAGTGAATACTCGGATGCTGCCGGAACGCTTCTTTTGGATGTAGCAGAAAAACGGTGGAGCGGTGAAATGTGTGCACTTGTCGGTGTAGACGAAATGCTTTGTCCTCCTTTGGTGGAATCAAGTGAGTGTGTCGGTGAAATCACGGCAGATTTTTCAGGCCAAACAGGTTTGGCGAAAACGACCAAAGTATTCGCTGGAGGAGCTGACAATGCCTGCGGTGCAATTGGTTCGGGAATTCTTTCCGAAGGTAAAACGCTTTGCAGCATCGGTACTTCCGGTGTGGTCCTTTCCTATGAAGAAAAAGGTGATCGTGATTTTGAAGGAAAAGTGCATTACTTTAATCATGGAGAGGAAAATGCTTTTTACACAATGGGTGTAACTCTGTCTGCAGGTCATAGCTTAAGCTGGTTTAAGGAGACTTTTGCCAACGGGGAAGAGTTTGATACGGTTCTGGAGGGTCTTAATAACGTTCCAATCGGCTCAAAAGGCCTCTTGTTCACTCCATATCTTTTGGGTGAGAGAACACCTTATGCAGATGCCGTCATTCGCGGAAGCTTTATCGGCATGGATTCTTCTCACAAACGAATTGATTTTGCCAGGTCCGTGCTTGAAGGCATTACTTTTTCATTGAATGAATCCATCGACATTTTCCGGAAAAGCGGAAAGGTGATCGATACGGTCATTTCCATCGGTGGAGGGGCGAGGAACGAAGCTTGGCTTCAGATGCAGGCTGATGTTTTCAATGCGACGATAGATAAATTATCAAGCGAGCAAGGGCCGGCAGTGGGTGCTGCAATGCTTGCCGCTTATGGAAGCGGCTGGTATGGTTCCTTACAGGCATGTGCGGAGGTCTTCACTTCGGTGGATAAAACCTATGAGCCAATAGCCGCTAATGTTGAAAAATATGCCCGGTTATTTGACGTATACAAAAAGGTGTATGGACAAACAAAGGAACTGAACGAAGAGCTGAAAATTTTCCGAGATAATTAGAAAAATGAACTGTTTGTGAAAGGGGGGACGAAAATGGAAGTAATCGAGGATGTCTTTGGGGAAATCGATGGAAAGATGGTCAAGTCCTATACTGTCAAGAATGGGGCGGGGATGGAATTTACATGTATTGAGTATGGTTGTATCATTACAAAAATCATTGTCCCCGATAAAGATGGAGTGAAGGAAAACGTTGTGTTAGGCTTTGATACGATTGAGGAATATAAGGACCATTCCCAGTACTTTGGCGCCGTGATAGGGCGCACAAGTGGCAGGATTAAAAATGCCGCATTCACTCTGGACGGAAAGGCATATACATTAGCCAAAAATGAAGGTGGGAATTCTCTTCATGGTGGGATTGATGGCTTTCACAACCTAGTATGGGACTCTAGTTATGAAAGTAACTCGAGTGGAGCCCGTATCACTTTCACCTATAAAAGTCCGGATGGCGAAGAGGGATTTCCAGGTGAACTCGACATGCAAGTTATATATACGATCAATGATGCGAATGAGCTTATTATTTCGTATCGGGGTATGTCCGATAAGAAGACAGTAGTCAATGTAACCAATCATTCCTATTTCAATTTAAGCGGTAACTTAAAAAGAACGGTTCTTTCACATGAGTTACGGGTGAAAAGCGATCGATTCCTAGAACTTGATTCTTCTTTTATTCCAACTGGAAAGACGATTCCTGTAGAAAATACCGTTTTTGATTTCAGGAAAAGTCAGGAAGTTGGGCATGGTATAGATTCCAATGATCCACAAATCGAACTGGTTGGTGGAGGCTACGACCATCCTTTCCTTTTAACAACCAACAACCAAAATGAGATTTGTTTACGGGATCCGGAAAGCGGCAGGATGCTTCAAGTGGAAACGGATGAACCATGTGTTGTGGTTTATTCCGGCAATTCACTTGAAACTGATTTTCAGATAAGGGGAGTACAATCACAAAAGCATTTAGGCATATGTTTGGAAACACAGGCGCCACCAAACATGATAAATACTCCCGGATTCCCCTCTGCCATATTGAAAGCAAATGAAGTATATTCTACGAGGACGAAGTATACGTTTGCTTTAATAGAAGAGAAGTAAAAAGTAGCTGTCATTTGATAGCTATTTTTTTATGATCTGTAACGATGGATATGTTTACTAGTATCGAAAGACCTTCATTCCCTCATACTATGGGAAAATTAGTGTGCGGAGGTCTGCCTTGTTAAAGATTTGGGGAATTTTCATAGATGACGTAAAAAGTATTTATAAAAATTTATTTGTATGCATCATTGTTATCTTTCTGATATTGATTCCCTCCATTTATGCTTGGTTTAATATCCTTGCTTCCTGGGATCCTTATGCGAATACGGGAGGGATCCTTGTTGGTGTTTCCAATAAGGATAAAGGAGCGGAGTTGAACGGTCATTCGCTTAATATTGGTGAAGAAGTGATTCGAGGGTTGAAGGGAAATTCAGACTTAGGCTGGCAATTCACGACAGAGGATGAGGCGATTTCAAAAGTAAATAAGGGTGATTATTACGCTTCAATCATTATTCCGGAAAACTTTTCAGAACGCATTGCGACAATCATGACAGAGGATCCCACTAAGGCCGAAATGGATTATTATGTAAACGAAAAAATCAATAGCATCGCTCCGAAAATGACGGCTGCAGGGGCCAATAGCATCGTGGACAATGTAAGCAAAAGCTTCGTCAAAACGGCTAGTGGAAGTATACTCTCTGTCTTTAACGAACTGGGGATCACATTACAGAATGAGCTGCCGACGATACAGAAAATGAAGAATATGGTGTATTTTTTAGAAGGACAGCTACCAGAACTTGAACAAAGTATGAATACGGTTCAAAATCACATGACACATGCTGAGGATATCATATTAAAGGTTCATGAAGGGTTGAAAGAGGTTGGAAATATTACAACGCAGAAAGATCAATTGGTATCCGATGTTTCCATTTATCTTGATTCCGTCCATCAGGCGTTCGATGCCCTCAATCCGCGTTTGGAAGAGGACCTTACTTTAGTGAAGAGTGATAATGACTCACTTATAGGAATAGCTGACCGCTTGAAAAACCAGGAGCTATCAAACAATGAGGTGAATCAACTACTTGACCAAGGGAGAAGTAGGGCCGAAAAAGAAATATACGTATTAGAGAGTATGCAAAATCTATTGGAAAGGGTCAATCAATTCAATGATCAGGATTTATTGCAGCCCGAAATAAAATCTCTAAAAGAGTTGCGTGAAAATACGTCAAAACAATTACAGGCATTGAATGCTCAATCCTTTGATTCACTTACTGATTATGGTGAAAGTAACAGTAGCATATTGACCGAATTGCAAAGGGATTATTCCAATGATACAGGAGTGAAATTGGGCAAATTAGCTGATGAAACCTATGCACTTTTAGATAAAGTACAAGTAACCCTACAGGAAGGGGGACAAGCCCTACCAGAAGTTAACGCATTATTAGAAGATAGCAATCAAACTGTATTGACCCGATTTGAAGATATCAGCAACTTACAAGATAAGTTTCCAGATGTGGAATATAAAATTCGAACTCTTGCTAATAAAATGAGAGAGATAGACAAGAGTTATAATATGCAGGATGTCATTCGTTTTTTACGAAATGATATGGAGAAAGAAAGCGACTTTTTTTCAGAACCGGTGCTTCTCAAGCAACATTCTCTTTTTCCAATACCCAACTATGGATCGGCCATGTCGCCCTTTTTCACAGCACTTTCTCTTTGGGTAGGGGGTACCGTATTAATTTCCATACTAAGTGTGGATGTTTCCCAGAAAGTCCATAGCCCTTATAAAATTTATATAGGCCGATACCTGATTTTCTTGATTATTGGATGTATGCAGGCATTAATCGTTTCCATAGGCAATATACTACTGCTAGATGTGTATGTTGCGGATAAGTTGGAATATATTTTGTTTTCGGTCTTGATTAGTACAGTATTCACGCTTGTGGTATACACGTTTGTCTCCGTTCTTGGAAATGTGGGAAAAGGAATAAGTGTAATCTTGATGGTTCTGCAGATTTCAAGTTCCGGTGGGACCTTCCCCGTTCAAGTGACTCCCCCATTTTTTCAACATATCAATCCTTTCTTGCCATTTACGTATGCCGTTAGTTTACTTCGTGAAGCGGTCGGAGGAATCACCTGGTCCACTGCCACAAAGGATATTGTGATTTTGTTCCTCTTTATTGTGATTACCCTCTTTCTTGGTGTGATCCTGAAGAAGCCATTTCATCGTAGGACGCAAAAAATGAAAGACAAATTATATGGAAGCAGACTATTTTAAATCAAGCTTATCACCTAAAGAAAGAAAAGGTTTATCGAGTTCAGAAACCTTTTCTTTCTTTATTTGTTGAAAAAATGATATTGAAATATTTTTATGCTCTCTTTTTTCATGTTCAGGTTGGTTTTTCATTGTTGGTCAAAAGAAAGTTCAGGTTTTTACTATATACGTAATATTGTAGTATATATCCAGTTATAGTCCCATGTCAGCAAATTACAAATAAGTTAGAATTATTGCATTTTTATTGTTGACAAAAACGATTGGATTAATCATTATTAAGGAATAATGTTACATCATTCAGTGATTTAAAAAGTGGGGTGTCTTCAGTGTATTTAACAGTAGACGGAATTGAAAAAAGCTTCATGAATGAAAAGAAAGAAAGAATAAAAGTACTTGATAACATAAATATAGAGGTCGAAAAGGGAAGCTTTGTTTCAATCGTGGGACCTTCAGGTTGTGGTAAATCGACACTCCTCTATTTAATAGCCGGACTTGATAAAGCGGATACAGGTGAAATCCGGGTGGCAGGAAAAAAAGTGTCGAAGCCGGGACCTGAACGGGTAGTCGTGTTTCAAGAAGCAGGATTATTCCCCTGGTTGACGGTACTTGAAAATGTTACGTACGGATTGAAATTGAAGAAGATGCCTAAAGAAGAGGCAAAAGCTAAGGCATTGGATATTTTAAAAATGGTTCATCTTAGCCGCTATGTAGATTCCTATCCACATCAGCTTTCAGGAGGAATGAAGCAGCGGGTTGCCATCGCAAGAGCACTTGTCATGGAACCGGATATATTATTGATGGATGAGCCATTTTCGGCACTTGATGAGCAAACGAGAATGGTTTTACATAAGGAATTGCTCGATATCTGGAGAAAAACAAAAGTGACGATCTTTTTTGTTACACATAATATCCGGGAAGCGGTTCAGCTTTCTGAGAAAATCATTGTCTTTGCAACCCGTCCTGGAAAAATCAAAGAAACCATTTCCGTTCCTTCTATGAAAGATGGGGTAATGCCGGACAGTGTAACGTTGAATACCGAACAAAGGGTGTTATCAATTTTACAGGAGGAAATTGAAAAAGTGCTGAAGGAGGAAATGGGGAATGATTACAGCTTTAAGACGAATCATATTCATCGCGATGATAGCGGGGATATGGGAAGTCACATCTAGACTTTCCAGCCTTCCTGATTTCATGTTTCCAAGTCTCACGCAAGTGCTTGAAACATTAATTAATGGAATAATGAGTGGACAAATCATTGACGCCATCGGTAAAAGCATGGGGCGTATCTTGATTGGATTCATCATCGCTATCATTATCGGTCTAATTTTAGGATATTTCATTTGGCGTTATAAGCTTGTTGAAGATACGCTTGGTTTTGTTGTAACAGCCTTGCAGTCAATACCAAGTATCGTGTGGTTTCCGTTAGCGATCATTTGGTTTGGACTGAATGATTTTTCCATTCTCTTCATCGTTACGATTGGTGCGACCTGGACGATGACAGTTAATGCAACAAGCGGGTTCAAGAACGTTCCCCAGTTGTATCAGAGGGTGGCTAAAACTTACGGTTCGACCGGGTTTCATTTCTTACGGACCGTGATCCTGCCTGCATCCGTTCCACAAATCATATCCGGTCTACGTATTGCTTGGGCATTCTCTTGGCGCGCATTAATGGCAGGTGAATTACTAGGCGGAGGTGGAGGGCTCGGACAGCTGCTGGAAATGGGAAGATCGCTCGGTCAAATGGACCTTGTCATTTCCGTCATGATTATCATTGCAATCATTGGGACCATTGTAGATAACGTTGTTTTCTCCCGTTTGGAGCGTAACGTTCAGGTTAAGTGGGGAGTAAACCAACGATAGGTTAATAAAATAATAGTTTAAGAGGAGAGAGACAGATGCTGAAAAAATCATTATTTGCCCTTATTATGTCCGTATTTTTCATTGGAATAGTAAGTGGATGTTCAGAATCTTCAGGTAAAGAAGAGGGGAAAGATTCAGGAAAGCAAACCGTGAAAATCGGTTATTTTCCAAATTTGACTCACAGTGCAACAATCATCGCCCTTGAAAAGGGGTACTTTGAAGAAGAATTTGGTAAGGATGTTAAGATTGAAACGAAAACTGTAGCCAATGGTGGGCTATTCATGGAAGCTATGGCTACAAAAGCCATCGATGTCGGTACAACAGGACCTGGTCCGTTACTTAACTTTTATGTGAAAAATAAGGAATACCATTTGATCTCAGGAGCTGTTAATGGTGGTGCCGTTCTTGTTTCGGCAGGAAGCAGCAAAATTTCGGATTTAAAAGATCTAGATGGTAAGAAAGTGGCCATACCTGTCATCGGAAGCACGCAGGACGTGATGCTTAGAAAAGCACTGAAAGAAGTTGGCCTTAAGCCGACTACTAATGGTGGTACAGTAGAATTATTCGCGTCAGCGCCTGCTGACACTGCAGCTCTTTTTGTCCAAAAACAAGTGGACGCCGCTGCTACCCAGGAACCTTGGGGATATGTCTTGGAAAACCAAGCAAAAGGGAAGCTGTTACTTAATTGGGATGATTTCGCTTGGGGTAAAGATTCACCAAACACCGTCGTGGCTGCGAGTCAGAAGTTCTTGGATAAAAAAGGGTTTTCCGCTTCTTATTTAAAAGCTCACAAAAAAGCGGTTGATTTCATTCAGAACAATCCGGAAGAAAGCCAAGAAATCGTCATTAAACACCTTAAGGATTTGACAGGTAAAGAATTAAGCAAGGAAGAGGTGGCCGCTGCCTTTTCGCGCTTGGAAGTGACAACGAATATTAATGAAGAAGTCATTCAGGAAATGGCAGATATAAGCAAAGAAGCTGGTTACATTCCTAGCGCTGATATTAAAGGGTTGATCGATTTATCTACGCTTGAAGAAGTAACGAAATAAAGAAATAACGCCCGGGCCATTTGGCTCGGGCATTATTTTTGTAATTCATAGAAGTAACCTATGGACAAACTTGGTCCAGGTGTTGAATGACCTCATCCACTTCCTCCCAAGAGCCGATGGTCGCCCCTGAAGCAAAGGGATGTCCTCCCCCATTGAACTTGCGTGCAACTGAATCAATCGGAATATTTCTCGAACGGATCCTGACCCGGATTTCCTTAGGATATTCAATGAAGAACACCCAAATCTTGACTCCTCTTAATGTGGCAAGGGTGTTAACCAAGTTCGCAGCCTCTATTCGATCAATCCCATACTTATTTAACATATCCTCAGTCATGACAAAGTAGGCTACTCCTTTGTCGGTTCTTAAATAGCTCATCAGTATATCATTTTGAAGCAAGGAAGAATGTTTGGTTTTCATATTCAAGAGGTTGTGAATTCTTTCGGGCTGAAAATTATACGAACGTAAAATCGCGGCGGTTTTTAAAGTCCCAGGAGAGATGGTGCCTTTCTGAAAATTACCGGTATCACCAATGATGCCGGTATAAAATGATCTTGCCGCGTCCTTGTTCAGTTTGAGGTCATCGGGATAATCCAAGCACAGGTCAACGAGCATTTCACTGGCTGAGCTATAAGAGGAATCTACCCACGAAAGAACACCGAAGGATTCATAGTCGGGATGGTGGTCGATCTTTATCAACTTCTTCCCCAGTTTATATCGAGAATCACTAATACGTGAAAGATTAGCGGTATCGCACACAATCACTAATGCCTCTCTATAAGCATCATCGGGGATTATATCCATCCTACTAATAAACTGTAGCCGATTTACTTCTTCTCCTACTGCATAAACGAATTTAGTTGGAAGGGAATGCTTTATCACATGTTGAAGTCCGCTTTGTGACCCCAAGGCGTCCGGATCTGGATTAACATGACGATGAATGATGATCGTTGAATATTGCTTGATAGCTTCAACTATTTCTTTTGTTATATCTGCCATTACAAATCCCCCCTTTGCGATTAATGGACTTGTCGTTTATCTTTAAATTTTATAGACAGAAATAAAAAGAAGCAAGAAATCTAAATCTTTATAAATAAACTTATCGATATCGGTAGGTTGAATTTAATCGTTGCAAGATAGCGAACTACCTTGTTGCATGTCCACATATGTATAGATAACAAGATATGAAAAAGAGGTGATAAATACACAATCACCTCTCAAAAAGGTCAATTAGAGACCAATGACCTGGAATTGCACTTGTTTATATTGCCTAGATGATCAGAAGTTCCATTTCCAGTTCTTATGGAAATCAAACCCAGCTTTTCCTTGGAATCTATGGCGATTACATGTGGAGCGACGTTTCCGGCTAGTGCGACGACGAGAACCACAAGTAGAGCGGTTCCGGCTAGTACGGCGTTGAGTGCCGCAAGTAGAGCGGTTCCGGCTAGTGCGACGTTGAGTGCCACAAGTAGAACGATTTCGGCTAGTGCGACGTTGAGTGCCACAAGTAGAACGATTTCGGCTAGTGCGACGTTGAGTGCCACAAGTAGAGCGGTTCCGGCTAGTGCGACGTTGAGTGCTGCAAGTAGAGCGGTTCCGGCTAGTGCGACGTTGAGTGCTGCAAGTAGAACGTTTTCTACTATCTCTTGAAGATTGGCGGGTACAACGTTTTTTATTATTTTTTTTGTTTTTCTTATTCTTTTTCCGAGATGAACGGTTTTTTGACCGTGGGTCTTGGAATAGAAATTCATTTAATCCAAATGAATTTGCCCTCTCCACCGCTTTTTGAATGTCTTTAATCATGTTTGACATACATTCATTCCCCCTTTTCACTAGCTAAAGTATGCTGCTTGTACGTAAAGTGCTTATGGTAAACACACAGCCTTCCGAATAAATGGTCTCTTTAGTGACATTTTTGGCTTTATTTCATAAATTAAAATGAAAATGAAAGGGAAGGGTTTTTATGAATACAGATAAGAAACTACCTATATATCATCTTTTTATTCCTCCTGTAAATTTAATCGAGCTCCGTAGAGACATTTGGAGTAATGATCCGGTAACCGCAAAATTATCGATTGAAAAGAAAAAATTGGATATTGATATCGTTTATCGTGGCTCACATATCCGAGGTTTCCGGAAAAAGTCATATAACGTAGCCTTTTATAAACCGAGTACGTATCGAAAGGCAAAAGAAGTTCATCTAAATGCTGAATATAAGGATAAGTCTTTACTGAGAAATAAATTATCTTTAGATTTTTTTGCAGATATAGGAACCTTATCGCCGAGGTCCCAATTCATTTTCCTCAATCTAAATGGTAAGGATGAGGGGATTTATTTAGAACTGGAATCGGTGGATGAACATTTTTTGAGGAATAGTAATTTGCCTGATGGATCCATATTTTATGCAGTCGATGGTGATGCAAACTTTTCATTGATGAGTGATTTGGATAAAGGAGTCAAGAAATCTCTTGAAATAGGATACGAAAGAAAATGCGGAACAGATCTTGATGACAAGTACTTACACGACTTAATCATAAATATCAATACGATACCAAGAGTGGACTTCGAAAAAGAAATCGTAAAATACGTGAATGTAGAAAAGTACCTCCGCTGGCTGGCAGGCGTCGTATTCACACAAAATTATGATGGGTTTGTCCATAATTATGCTTTATACCGTAATGGGGAATCGGGGCTGTTTGAAATCATTCCTTGGGATTACGATGCGACATGGGGAAGAGATGTCAATGGAAAAGTGATGGAAGAAGACTATGTTGGAATCAAAGGCTTCAATACATTGACTGCAAGAATCCTTGATATAACGACATTCCGTAAACGCTACCAAAGCCTTTTAAAAGAGATTATGAACAATCAATTTAACGTCAGGTATATGGAACCAATCGTTCAGGAAATGCATAGCCTCATTAAGCCGTATATTCCAAAAGATCGATATGTAAGGGAGAATATTGAAGTATTTGAGAACGAACCTGAATATATCTTGAAATATATAGAAGCCCGGGCAAAATTCATTCATAGTCAATTGTATAAGTTAGAATGAATGGTCAGTTAGCCCATTCGTTGTGAAAGCAAGTTAAAATAGCAGGAATACTGAAATCTCAGTATTCCTGCTATTTTTTTCAGTTGCATTTCTATCCACTTACGGCTATGTTTGATAGAAAGATATAATCTGAAGTAATGAAGGATGGGAATAGTTTGAACAAAGAAAGCTGCATACCGGCTTATATTTATACTTTTACGTGTACCCCGGACGAACGTTCATTATGTGATATGGAAACGCGCTCGCTCTTTGGTTATGAGACTGAAATGAATATTTTAAAAAGTAACCTTAAAATCGATCCGAGCAGGAGTCCTTTTATAAAAGGACGGGTCGATATCATGTTCGAAGGGGACAGCATTACTGAAATCGTTGAACAGGTTAAACAACTTCCAATCACCGATTCAACATTTAAAGTGCTATTTATTAAGATAAATGATTTGAGTATAGAAGACAAAATCGATTATGATGGACAACGGGCAATCGAGAGGGAAATTGGTTGGCATATTAAGAGTAAGGCAGATGTGCGCAATCCGGATCAAATTTATGGCATTGTCCCATTCGAAGGACGTTGGTTCTTTGGGGAATTCGTCAAACCGGAACCTGTTTGGTTGCATCATTTGAAGAAGCCCCGTGAGTATTCAACCGCTCTTAGTACCCGGGTCGCAAGAGCGATTGCTAACATTGCCGTACCACATCCAGAGGGAGTAAAAGCCATTGATCCATGTTGCGGAATCGGGACGGTATTGGTAGAGGCATTATCCATGGGAATCGATATTGTTGGCCGTGACATTAACCCTCTAGTCACAGATGGATCGAGGGAAAATATTGCCTATTTCGGATTAGAAGGTGATGTAACGACAGGCCCGATTTCAGAGGTTACGGAACATTTTGATGTAGCCATCATAGATATGCCGTATAATCTATATACGCATGCAACACCGGAAGATCAACTTTCAATCCTTAAACATGCTCGGAGCTTTGCAGATAAAGTAGTTGTAGTAACCATCGACACGATGGATGATATGATTCATGAAGCGGGCTTTGAAATTGTGGATCGTTGTCTAGCGAAAAAAGGTGTATTTTCTAGGCAAATTGTTGTATGTGTCTAAGGGGTAATTGAATGTTGGACAAAGATATGGCGCTTAACGGGTGGTATTTTAACCTTTGCCATTTATATCAAGAAAAACGACCGGAAGCCCTTTGCTTCTCGGTCATTTTTGTTTTGTTCTAACGTACTATCCTGCCATGGTCGAGGCCGACTGCTGAATCATCTAGCCGTAAAATGGACCACATTATTCCGATAATGTTTGTTGATTTTCCCTTTGTAGTCTAAGTAATCTAAATGACCGATAATCTCCGACATGACAAGCGGGAACTCTTTATTATACTTGCCTTTATAAAAGGTCATGGCAAGTTCGTTACCTGTTGTTATCCCGGATTCTATTAAAGCAAAGATTTTTTGTGATTTCGTTTCAATGCTGTGGAGCCTTTTTTCTATTAATGGTCCAGGTTGATAGATGATGTTACCATGACCAGGGTATACGGTATTAGCGCGTAATGCTAGACATCGGTTTAAAGAATCGATGTGGTCTACTAGGGTGCGGATTCTGTTGCCATTCTCGTCTGGCTCGACCAAGGCATTACTGGAGATGTGTTCAATCAATAAGTCCCCAGCAAGGAGCAGACCCTGCTTTTTATCAAGAAAGGCGACCTGGTCTGGCGCATGACCGGGAAAATGAATCACATCAAAATTCACCAACTGGTTTTTCGTTATCTCCTTGATGTCACAATTGATTTTTTGATCTTTATTATTATCCACTGCATTGAATAAATAGGCCACCTGCTTATCTCCAAGCTCCCCACAGCCCATTTGAACGTAAAGCTGTTTATAGAACTCGATCCTCATGTTCAGAAAATCCGGGTCTCGCTTCAAACGTGGAATGGATTTAGAATGAGCATACACTGGAATCGGATGGAGCGCAGTGATGCGGTTAACGAGCCCGACATGATCCCCGTGATGGTGGGTCAGGAGGATTTCTGTCAGATTTGTAAGGGTAAGCTCATGTTCCTTCAATGTTCTTTGTAAAGCATCCCAGCAAACATCATCATTCATGCCAGCATCGACCAATGTAAGGGACTTTTCCTGTTTCACTAAATAAAAGTTTATACTTTTCAATGCGCGTTCACTTGGAGCTATAATTGGATAAATTTCAAGTGTTGTCTGTTTTTTCATGAACATCCCCTATCCTCCTGAAATGAATGAAAGAATGTGAAGGTAGCTGTTAAGTTTGTAAATGGTTAAATCACCTTTAAAGAATCAATATCTTCACATATTTTTTCTTATACCTTTAGCTTACTATTTGTCCTAATTAAAGTAAATTCTGAAAAGTGGGACATTTATCATTTGATAGCTCTTTTCCTTTGTTATGAAGTCGATAAGGATTTCTAAATTTACCTTTTTTATACTTTTACATTAATTAACCTTCTCGCCATGCAAATTATAGTATATGGTTAAATATAGTTCTATGATCGTTTTACTATGTATAGGGAGAATGGTCAAAAATGTTGATAGTCTTTCATGAACGATAGAAGAAGAGAGGGCATGAATGTATGGATCAAGACAAACAAAGGCTCAGTATAGCGGCTGCAAGACTTTACTATGAATCGGATTATAGTCAACAAGAGATATGCACCCGGCTTGGTGTTTCGCGACCGACGGTATCAAGATTATTGCAATATGCGAAAGACCAGGGTTATGTCAGAATTCAAATTAAGGATCCGTTAGAAGATGTGGATGAACTATCGAGGCGAATAAAAGAGCGGTATGGGTTGAAACATGTAAGCGTTTCATATTCTCCGCTTAATGAGTATGATGAGATAACTAAGCATATTGGACGGACTGCGGCCGAGTTTTTACACAAGATTGTTAAAGACGGGGATATTATAGGTATCACATGGGGGACCACGATGTTATCTATAGCATCACAGCTTAATAACAAGCGAGTGAAAGGTGTTGAAGTAGTTCAGCTTAAAGGAGGCGTCAGTCATTCATATAGTCTCACCTATGCAGATGAAATTGCCAATCTATTCGCTGAAGCTTATTATACGGTCACCCGGTATTTACCTTTACCTGTTATTTTTGACAAGCCAGAACTTAAGCAGATGGTCGAGAAGGATCAGCATATAGAACAGATTATTGATATGGGGAGAAAAGCGAATATTGCGTTATTTACAGTCGGTACGGTAAAGGATGATGCTTTACTCTTCAAACTGGGTTATTTAGATGAACGAGAAAAAGCTGAACTCCAACGTACAGCAGTCGGTGATATATGTTCCCGTTTTTTTGACGAAGAGGGAAACATCTGTAATGAAGTCATTAATAGCCGCACAGTGGGCATCGATTTGGAAGAATTGCAAAAGAAAGAAAGAAGTATTTTAGTTGCCGGGGGTGAAGGCAAGATCAAAGCCATCCAGGCTGCTTTGATAGGTAAATATGCTAATACCTTAATTACCGATCAATTCACGGCGAAAGCTTTAATAGAGTAATGAAAAGGATAATGGCTGGCGCGGCTACTATGCGCTGTCCTTATCTTTTTTTTATGTCTATAACCATTCGTTATCCAAAGGGTTTGAAAAAATAATTGAACAAAATTTCAAATTAAAATTTACATATGTTCCAGTTCATGGTACTATTTGGTTGTGAAAGCGCTTTTCTTATTGAAAAATTAAAAGAATATGAAAAATTTGATAGTTAAAAAATAATAGAATGAGGGGCCATTAAAAATGAATAAAGCTAAATTAATTGATCACACTTTACTGAAACCGGAAGCAACAGAAAAGGAAATTGTTAGATTAGCAGAAGAAGCAAAGGAATATGGTTTTGCATCTGTCTGTGTGAATCCGCAATGGGTATCACTTGCAGCGAAAGAATTAAAAGGAAGTGAAGTAAAGGTATGTACGGTTATTGGCTTTCCTTTAGGGGCGTCCACTACAGCCGTTAAAGTTTTTGAAACGCAAGACGCGATTTCAAACGGAGCGGAAGAAGTAGATATGGTAATCAATATAGGGCTATTGAAATCTGGAAACGACGAAGCTGTTGAAGCTGATATGAAAGCGGTTGCTAAGGCTGCCCATGGTAAAGCTCTTCTAAAAGTAATCATTGAAACATGCTTGTTAACAGAAGAAGAAAAGGTTCGTGCTTGTCAATTGGCTGTAAATGCGGGTGCTGATTTCGTTAAAACATCAACCGGATTTTCAACGGGTGGAGCCACTGTCGAAGACGTTACATTAATGAGAAAAGTGGTTGGACCGAACTTAGGTGTAAAGGCTTCTGGGGGAATCCGAGATAAAAAAGACTTAGAAAATATGGAGCTGGCTGGCGCTACCCGTATTGGTGCAAGTTCCGGAGTGAAGATCATGCAAGGGGAAGTAGTGAACGGAGGCTATTAATCTAGGCTATCCAATCTTTATCATCGTTAGGGAACTGATGCATTTGAACACAACGAGAAAATATCAGTAGGGGTTCTTACTTGAATAAGGAGATTAAAATATGGCAAAAACAAAAATAATTCAAATGTCGGATGGATACCTTAATCGGACTCCTATTCTACAATTCATCCTGTTGTCCACACTCTTTTCCATGTGGGCCGTAGCGGCTAGTTTGAATGATATATTGATTACTCAATTCAAAAGTGTGTTCGAATTAAGCGATTTCGCCAGCGCTTTAGTGCAGAGTGCTTTTTACGGAGGCTATTTCTTGGTAGCCATTCCAGCATCGATGGTCATTAAGAAGACGAATTATAAGATTGCCATCATAACTGGGCTATGCTTCTATATCGTTGGGTGTTCTCTATTCTTCCCAGCGTCACACTTGGCGACCTATACGATGTTCTTGTTTGCACTTTTTGCTATAGCGATCGGTTTGGGTTTCCTTGAAACAGCAGCCAACACCTATAGTTCCATGATAGGTCCGAAGCAATATTCTACACTCCGTTTGAATATTAGCCAAACCTTTTATCCGGTAGGATCCATTTTGGGGATTTTACTCGGGAAATATCTGGTTTTCCAGGAAGGTGAAAGCCTTCATGTTCAAATGTCTAAAATGTCTCCTGCCGATGCACAGGCGTTTGGAATTGAGATGTTGCAGCATACATTAGAGCCATATAAATATATGATTTTCATATTGGTCGGAGTGCTGGTGCTCTTCCTTGTCACTAAATTTCCAACATGCAAACCGGAAGAAAGCATAAAAGATTCCACTAAACGGTCTCCTAACGGTTTAAAGGCCTTGAAGTACTTGGCTGGAAATAAAAGATTTCGAAATGGGATCATCGCACAGTTCTTATATGTAGGGATGCAAACAACGGTTTGGGCTTTCACGATTAGGTTGGCCTTACATTTAAATCCCAATATTAATGAAAGAACAGCTTCGAACTTTATGATTTATAGTTTTATAGGATTCTTTATTGGAAAGTTCATTGCAAACTTCTTGTTAGCTCGATTCTCATCATCAAAGATCTTGGTTGTCTATTCTGTAATCGGTTCAGTTTTGTTGGCTTACGTAGCACTCGTACCGAATATGACTGCTGTATATGCCGCCATTATTGTTAGTATGCTCTTTGGACCATGCTGGGCGACGATTTTTGCTGAAACGCTTGCGGTTGTTGATAAGAAATATACAGAAACAGCTGGTGCCATCTTGGTTATGTCCATTGTGGGTGGAGCGGTCATACCAGCTCTTCAAGGGTTGGTGTCCGATAGCGTAGGCTCCATGCAATATGCCTTCGTTGTTTCGATGTTATGCTTTGTATATATAGGGGTTCACTTTTTCAAAGAAATGAAAAGGAATGCCAAAATGAAGAAAGTTTCGGAACAAACAGGTGAAAATATTGCTTAAATGAGTACATACCTACGTATAAAATGAGGCAGGGAACGCAAGGGGCAACAGGGTTTCCTAAGGGAGACCCTGTTAGCTGTTGTTCGAAGGGGAGGAAGAATAGTATGATAGGAACGATTGAACTACAAAGAGGGTTCTTCAAAGAAAACCCTACAGTATTTTATAGAAATGCTGAGTTTACTGTTACTTTGTTTCGTTATCCATCTGGAGTGGAAGCGATAGAACTAAGAAACTCCCGTGGGAAGATGGTGGTTCTGCCTTATTTAGGACAAATCGTGTGGGATTTAGTCTTTGACGGAATTGATCTTAAGATGAAAAATATGTTCTCTCAACCGAAACAAGTAAATGAAATTGTTGATACATATGGATGTTTTGCTTTTCATTCCGGTTTGCTAAGCAATGGTTGTCCAGGACCTAATGACAATCATCTCTTACATGGTGAGATGGCATGTGCCAATATGGATCGTGCCTGGATAGAGATTACAGAAAATGCTGTGAAAATTGGTGGGTCAACTGAATATGTAAAAGGGTTCGGACACCATTACATCGCTAAACCTATTGTAGAGATGTATAGGGGAGAAGCTCACATCGAAATGGGCATGTATGTGAAAAACTTATCGGGAGCAGAAATGCCTTTACAATACATGTGTCATACCAACTATGCTTATTTGAAAAATGCTGTGATGAAGCAAAACATTCCCGATGGCGCGTTCGAGTTACGTGAATCTATTCCCGATCATGTTCATCCTACATAAAAATGGTTGGAGTACAATGAAGAGATCCTTGCAGGTAAAAAACCGATATCAGTTTTAGACCGTCCGGATATGTATGACCCGGAAATTGTATTCTTCATGGATGGATTGAAGGATCATCAAAAAGAAGCAAGCTTTGAAATGACTTCACCAAACGGAACTACATTTTTCACCAAGTTCTCTACGGATGAATTTAATTATGCTACTCGGTGGTTACTGTTTAATGAAGACCAACAGGTTGGAGCATTTGTGTTGCCTGCTACCTGCAGGCCTGAAGGATTCATGGCTGCTGAAAAAACAGGCAGTTTAATCATGTTGAATTCAGGTGAGGAAAGATCATTTACAGTCCTAACGGGCAAGAAATAAGGAGGAATTAGAAATGGATATAGCAGTTATCGGATCCAATATGGTGGATTTAATTTCATACATTGATCAAATGCCAAAGGAAGGGGAAACCCTCGAGGCACCAAGTTTTGAAATCGGATGTGGAGGAAAAGGTGCCAATCAGGCCGTGGCCGCAGCTAAAATGGGCTCTAAGGTCATGATGCTCACTAAGGTCGGAGACGATCTTTTTGCAGATAATACAATCAGTAATTTGGAACGTTATGGAATCGATACGGAATTCACAAGCAAGGTTCCGGGAACATCAAGCGGTGTCGCACCCATTTTTGTCGATCCTCAATCAAGGAACCGGATATTGATCATCAAAGGAGCAAATGAATATCTTCTACCAGAGGATATTGACAAAGCGGCTGATAAGCTTAAGAAATGCTCTTTAATCATTCTTCAATTGGAAATTCCTTTACCGACTATATATCGGGCCATAGACTTTGGTAAAGAAAATCAAATACCTGTTGTATTGAACCCTGCTCCTGCTTCAAAAGAGCTAGACTTTGAATATGTTTGCAAGTGTGATTTCTTCATACCTAATGAAACCGAATTGGAAATTCTAACTCAGATGCCAGTAGAAACGGATCAACAAGTTCATGAGGCAGCTTTATCTCTTATCGAACAAGGGGTGAAAAACGTTATCGTGACAATGGGAAGCCGTGGGGTAATGTGGGTGACTGAAGAACACGTGGAACGAATCAATGCGTACAAAGTAGATGCCATTGATACTACAGGAGCGGGAGATTCATTCATTGGGTGCTTCGCCCACTTCTTTGTCAAAAATGGAGACGTTCTTCATGCCATCAAGATGGCTACTGGTTTCTCTGCTTTAAGCGTGACAAAACGTGGTACCCAAACCTCTTATCCGGATAAAGACCAGCTACAAGATTTCTTAGCGTTGCAAGTTTGAATGTACTCGGATAGAAAGTAAAATATAGAAAGGGTTGCTTCCGCTTTTGTCGGAACAGCCCTTTTTACGTTTACAGTCAAAATAGATGTCAGGAAACGGGCTGTTCCAGGTTAAGAGAAAGTGAATGGTTTCGTCTACTAGATGAATAGAATTGCACTTCTGTTAAATTTTTCTCTTTAGTGAGATGATTAATAATAGAAGGATATTGGCGTTCCATATCGAAATGGTTATTTGTAGAAGTAAAAAGTACATAACTATCAATCTGTAAGTAGGGGGGCTATTTATGAAGCCTAAAGTGTATATAACGAGAAAATTGCCAGAACAAATCGTGAATGACCTAAGACAAAAGCTTGATATATCGATGTGGGAGGATGAAGCGATTCCGGTCCCGAGAGAGGTACTGGAAAAAGAAATAGAAGAGGTGGATGGTCTCTTTTGTATGTTGACGGAACAAATAGATGAATCTCTGATAGAGAAGGCAACCAACTTGAAAATCATTGCGAATATGGCAGTGGGCTATAACAATATTGATTTACAAAGTGCTACAGATAAAGGAATCATGGTCACAAATACGCCGGGGGTACTGACGGAAACGACAGCAGACTTAACATTTGGCTTGCTGCTTGCAACGGCTAGAAGGCTGATAGAGGCAACGGACTATCTCAAAAACGGTCAATGGAAATCATGGTCCCCCATGCAGTTGACAGGACAGGATGTACACGATGCAACGTTGGGAATCATCGGATTAGGTAGGATCGGAAAAGCATTGGCAAAAAGGGCAAAAGGATTTGATATGAATCTTCTTTACTATAATCGGAGCCGTAAATATGATGAGGAAAAAGAGTTAGGAATCGAATTTGTTTCACTCGAAGAGCTTCTTAAGAAGTCGGATTTTGTCTGTGTCATGGTGCCACTTACCTCCCAAACTAGCTACATGATCGGTGCAGAGCAATTAGCTTTAATGAAAGAAACGTCCGTACTCATTAATACGGCAAGGGGTGACATCGTGGATGAACACGCACTGTATCAGGCTTTAGTAAACCATGAAATTTGGGCAGCCGGGTTGGATGTGTTCGAGGATGAACCTGTTCCACTAGATCACCCTCTTTTGACCCTGCCCAATGTTGTGACTCTACCTCATATCGGGAGTGCAAGCATTGCAACAAGGATGAAAATGGCTTCTCTTGCTGCGGATAATTTGCTGGCCGGCCTAACGGGAGACACTCCTGGCAATCTAGTGAATCCAGAGATTTTGACCATGTTGAAAGGGAACGGGTAATTTTAATGGAATTGCGAGATGCAATTTACGAAAATAACAAGATGAAGACAACTAAAAAGTTATGGTTGGCACTCATGCTCGGTTCCTTTGCAGCAATCGGCCCATTATCACTTGATATGTATTTGCCAGGTCTGCCTACGCTTGCAAATGATCTTAAAAGCACTACGTCTTTGGCTCAGCTCAGCTTGACCGCTTGTTTATTAGGCTTGGCATTAGGTCAGATATATTTAGGCCCTCTTAGTGATGCGAAGGGAAGACGGATACCATTAATTATTTCCTTGTCGGTTTATAGCGTATCTTCACTGCTTTGCGCTTTTTCTCCTTCTATTGAAATACTTTTATTATTACGGTTTATCCAGGGGACTGCCGGTGCAGGAGGAATTGTCATTTCCCGGGCCAATGTCCGTGATCTTTTTTCTGGTACGGATTTGACCAAGTTCTTTTCAATGTTAATGCTAGTTAACGGGGCAGCACCGATTTTGGCACCTGTTTTCGGTGGGCAGCTGCTACAGTTCACATCTTGGCGAGGCGTTTTCGTCGTCATTTGTGCGCTAAGTGTTCTTATGGTTGCTGCTGCTTTTTGGGGAATAAAGGAAACGCTCTCGGAAGATTTGCGGAGTGTTGGGGGAGTAACCAATACAATGCGAACTTTCGGAGATTTATTGAAAAATCGTGTGTTTATGGGATATGCCTTTTCTCAAGGATTTGTTACGGCTGCTATGTTTGCGTATATCTCAGGCTCCCCTTTTATACTCCAAAATATCTATGATATCACCCCGCAAACATTCAGCGTGATTTTTGCGATAAATGGGATGGGAATCATCATTGCTTCCCAGGTGACTGGTAGACTGGCTGGGAAGATAAAAGAAGAAAGACTCCTTCAGATAGGGTTATGCCTTGCATTATTTGGAGGGATATTCCTACTCGTCTCTATCATTCTAGGAGTGGGGAATGCAGGAATTTTAATAGCTTTATTTCTATCCGTTTCCAGCGTTGGAATAGTGGGAACAACCAGTTTTGCATTAGCGATGCAGGATCAGAAGAAAACAGCTGGAAGTGCTTCAGCTTTAATAGGTCTTTTCCCATTTGTACTAGGTTCGTTCATGGCCCCCTTAGTCGGAATTGGCGGAGATGATTCACCTCTGCCGATGGGGATTGTGATGGTGAGTTGTCACGTTATCGCAATGTCTTCTTATCTATTCATTGCAAGAGGGGGCATGAGAAAAGCGGTTGAAGAATAAAGACTGCTACGGGAATATATTATCTTTTTTTTCGGATATTACTCTATAATCACACAAAAATGAAGAGGCAGGCACGTTATAAAAATCAACGTATCTGCCTCTCTATTTATTCGTTTCTTATAATAGGGATTCCGCTCCGTCAATATACACTTCGGTTCCTGTAACGTGGGAGGACATGTCTGACGCAAGAAATAAAACAAGGTCACCTGCTTGTTCGATAGTACCAGCTTTCCTGGCGAGTGGCTGAGAACCTTCAGGGTATTCAATCGGGATTTTGATTTTTTCCAAGTTTTCATCTTCCGGATAAGTATTGTCGTGGATGTTCGTATCGATGGAGCCTGGGCAGATGATATTGACGCGAATTTTATACTTGGCCAATTCGAGTGCCGCCATCTTGCCAAAAGCGACCTGACCTGCTTTGGATGAACTATATGCAGAGAAGCCGAAGTTCTTGAAGAAGCGGTTCCCGTTAATGGAACTGTTAATGGTGATACTGCCGCCAGTTTCCTTCATATAGGGAATGGCGTACTTAATGGTAAGGAAGGTGCCTTTCAGGTTGATGCTGAGTGTTTGATCCCAATCTTCAGGCTTGATATCTTCAATGGGCGCAATCACCCCGTTGATGCCAGCATTGGCAAAAACGAAATCGATTTTGCCAAAATGTTCGAAGGCAGCCTGGAAAGCCTTCTCGACCTGTTCGGGTTGAGAAACATCCGTTTTGATGATTAACGCCTCACTTCCGAGGTTTTCCACTTCTTCCTTAACCTTTTGGGCATTTTCAACTGTACGGTCAAAAAACACAATATTCGCACCATTTTCTGCAAGCTTTAGGGCTGCACCTCGGCCTATTCCCGATCCGCCACCTGTGATGATCGCTACTTTATTCTTCATCAGATCTGTCATTGATTTCACAATCTCCTTTTTTAGTTTACTTTCGGTAAGGTAGTATGCAGAAACATCATGGCAGTAGTCATAGAACGAGTATAAAGGAAAATAGACTGAAAAATCCAATTAAAACCCATAATATATAGCATTTCTCTTTATTTTTTATTATAGTATCGTTATATTGAGGACAAAGTCAGTTTTTTTATAGGGGGAACCAACAATGATACGGTTTGGGATTATCGGTACCAATTGGATTACAGAGCGTTTTTTGAATGCGGCAAGACACGTGGAAGATTTTTCTTTGGCTGCCGTCTATTCACGTACAGAAGAAAAGGCTAAGGAATTTGCGGAAAAGTATGGGGTCCGACATACATTTACAGACTTGGAGCAAATGGCGAGCAGCTCTGAAATTGATGCGGTCTATATCGCCAGTCCCAATTCTCATCATAGCCAACAAGCGGTGTTATTTTTACAGCATAAAAAACATGTTTTATGTGAAAAGCCATTAGCTTCGAATGTGGCAGAAGTGAAGGAAATGATACAGGCAGCACAACAAAATGAAGTGCTTCTTATGGAAGCAATGAAATCAACACTGATGCCGAGTTTCAAAAGCCTCGAGAAAAACATCGGTAAAATCGGTAAAGTCCGCCGTTACCAAGGAGGCTATTGTCAATATTCCTCCCGTTACGACGCTTATAAAGAGGGAACGATACTAAATGCGTTCAATCCGGAATTTTCCAGCGGCTCCCTGATGGATTTGGGGATCTACGCCATTTATCCGCTTGTCGTTCTTTTTGGTAGACCGAATAAAATCCAGGCCTCTGGTACATTATTAGAATCAGGAGTGGACGGCCAGGGCACCATTTTGCTTTCCTACGATGAGATGGAAGCCACAGTGAGATTTTCCAAGATCACTGAGTCCAATCAACCTTCTGAAATACAGGGAGAATTAGGCACCATACTCATTGACAAGATATCCAGTCCCGAAGCAGTCGACATCACGTATCGTGATGGGACAGGGGAAAGCCTTTCCGTTAAACAGGATTTGCCCCCGATGTATTATGAAACGAAGGAATTTGTTGAACTGATTCAGCAAGGGCAAACGGAATCGAAACAGAATTCATTTGCAAATTCTTTATTAACGATGGAAATCATGGATGAAGCCAGGAAACAGATAGGCATAGTTTTTCCTGCTGACCGAAACTAAGCATTATATTAGACATGACTCAAGAAAAAGCGTATAAATGGATGTTACAGAATACCTATTAATGGGTAGGATTTTAGTACATAGAAATTTCATTTGGTGGAGGAATTAATATGCAATGCAAGATTAACCGAAATGCGGCAAAGGTTTTAAAAAATATGTTGAGTAGCGAAGACGCAGAAGGAAAAATGATCCGCGTCTATATCTCGCATATGCATGGAGATCATGCACACTATGAAATGAAGCTTGACGTTCCGACCGAGCATGATGAAATTGTCAAAACGGATAAGGACATCGATATATTGCTGGATTCACGTGAAGAATTCTTAGACGGGATTTGGATCAAATATTTCTACGTGCCGGAAGAAGGGTTCGAAATTACCAATCCGTTGAAAGAACCTCAAGGCCATCACCACCATTAATAGTTTAGGGGGAAAATAAGCATGACAGAATTATATGAAAAACTTTTTCAACCATATAAATTTTCTTCTGGTGTTGAAGTGAAAAATCGGATCATGTTGGCACCGATGACTCATTATTCATCAGATGATCAAGGGTACGTCACGGAAGAGGAATTGGCTTATTATGGAGAACGTTCAGCAGGCGTCGGTACGGTCATTACGGCATGTGCTTATGTAATAGCCGGTGGAAAAGGCTTCCCGGGGCAATTCAGTGCGGATGACGATGCATTCATCCCTTCTCTCCGAAAAGTGGCAGAAACCATTCAAGGCAAAGGGGCCAAGGCCATTTTGCAAATCTATCATGGTGGTCGACAAAGCCCACCTGATTTATTGCCGGATAAACAACCTGTTTCTGCAAGCAGCGTTGCTTCGAGCGAAGGAGCTCCTGTACCTCGTGAAATGACGGAAGCCGAAATTCAAGAAGTGATTAAAGCGTTTGGTGAAGCAACGAGAAGAGCCATTGAAGCGGGCTTTGACGGCGTCGAGATACATGGTGCCAATACGTATTTATTGCAGCAATTTTTCTCACCTCATTCTAACCGTCGCACAGATAAATGGGGAGGAACACTTGGAAAACGAATGATTTTCCCGCTTTCCATCGTTAATGAAGTAGAAAAAACAGTGGCAGAACATGCGAAAAGCCCGTTTGTTATCGGCTATCGCATTTCGCCTGAAGAGGGCAGTGAGCCCGGCATCACTTTGGATGATACGCTTCAATTCGTCGATCGACTTGCAAACCAAAACCTGGATTATATCCATGTATCGGTAGGCCATTTCTGGAACGGCTCATTCCGTGAGAGTGATAGAACAGAATCAAGAATCGTTAAAATTTATGAAAAAGTGGGCAATCGGATTCCAGTGGTCGGAGTAGGTGCCCTTCATACACCTGAAGAAGTGGCAGAAGCCATGGAAACAGGGGTTCCATTCATTGCATTAGGCAGGGAACTGCTTATGGAACCATACTGGATTGAGAAAATCAAGTCTGGTAAAGAAAAGGAAATCCGTACGACCCTTTCGAAAAAGGATCAAGAGGAATTAGTCATTCCAGATCCGCTTTGGGAGAAACTGGTGAATGTTAAAGGCTGGCTTCCAGTCGTAGACTGAGTGTGAATAATCGTGTAACCCGTCCTGTTGCTGGACGGGTTTTTTTTATGGATAAAACTTATCGATCGAGTGTAACGGAAGAATGGGACCCTATATTCTTTTTCCTAAATATAAGCAAAGCGATTATATACATAATGAGTATGGCGATCAAAATCAAATCGTTCATTCGTATGGTGGCTACGTCCGATACGTTCTGTCCGGTATATTGCAAAAAGTTATGAAGAAAGTGAAAGATGATCGGGATGATGATTGATCGTGTTTGAACGACTAATAAGGCTAGAACCAGACCTACCAGTAACGCGTAGAACACTTGTATAAAAACAGAAAAGGACGGATTTTGAAATGCTTGGGCAAGGTGTCCGAAGCCGAAGAATAAACTTGAAACGATGATAGCCTTGATTTCTCCCTTTGGCAGAAGAATCTTAATCATCAAGCCGCGAAATACCGATTCCTCGACAAAGGCATTCATGATAATGCCCATGCTTAGGAAGAGCAAATAGGAAGAGGATGGAACAGATATTCCATTGTTGAAGACGACAAGAAGTATCAAGAAGAAGAGTAAGGGTGCATATAAAACCCATTCTTGAATCCTTAAATCCCTGAGTGAATGAAAATAAAAAGTTCGCCATTGCTTTTTTATGGTGAAATATAGAATCAAGAGGAGTGCTAGCGGAATGAAGCCCATAAATGGCGCAATAGGGTTGCTTATTTTTGTTATTTCAGTGATTGCAGCTCCTATTGATACAAAAAGTAATGTGATGATTTCAAGTCCGATAAGAATTAAATAAGGTCGTTTGAATGTCAGTTCATTTTTCATTTATAAGTCATCATCTCCCATGGTTTGTGTTAAATATTCGGCATACATTTGGAAAATCCTTCTTATTTTCATCTGTTGTTACTTACCAGTTAAGTTCAACAGGTAAGCTTAGAAAAGGGAGACACACAATCCACATTAGAAGACAAAAAACATCGATCATTTCATCTGGTTTTTAAATGGATAATCTGTTCAGGTATATGGTCTCGTATTCAATCTTCCTAAAACTGGTTATGATGTCCGACACCTAATTTACTAGTGTAGAAACATGGTCCCATTTTGTCATGAAAACGTAATGAAATGTAAAAAAATGTTTACAATGTATGTAATGTACAGTTTAACGTTTTACTATATAATGTTTGGAACATGGTTAAAGCCATGAAAAAACACGGCAAAGGAGACTACGTATGACAGTTACTTCTTTCAATCTATCAAATCCCCATAGGGTTACAGTAAACAGGAAATATTCAAGGCTCCCCTCACACTATTTCTTTTTCTAAGATACGAAACTAAAACGCTACCTCAAATACGTAAAAAACAATCTTCAATAATCGTTTTCATTTATAGTATGACTAAAAAAATAGAGGATGTGAGTGAGTTATATGATAAAGGATAATAGATTTAAAGGATATAACATGAAAGGTTTTCAAAAGGACCTTACGGCAGGTCTAGTGGTGGGAGTGGTAGCCATCCCTCTGGGACTAGCTTTTTCCATTGCATCAGGAGTTGAACCTATATATGGATTATATACAACAATCTTTGCAGGCATTCTGATTTCGCTTTTAGGTGGATCAAAGTATCAAATCGGCGGTCCAACTGGAGCTTTTGTTCCGTTGCTATTTGGAATCGTTATGCAATATGGATATGAGAGTCTACTCATTGCCGGGTTCCTAGCCGGCATTATGCTGGTGGTGATGGGGTTGCTAAGATTGGGGAATCTGATGAAGTTCATTCCCCGCCCGGTTATTATTGGTTTTACTACAGGGATTGCAATCATAATCTTTTCTGGGCAAATTGCTAACTTCTTCGGGATGAAGGTGGAGAAACATGAAGCGTTCTTAGCTAATATGAAAGAACTGGTGGTTAAAGCGGAAACGATTAATGTTTATAGCATAGGAGTAGCCCTTATATGCTTTATCGTCATCCTATTTGGACCGAAAATACTTCCAAAAGTGCCTGGACCGCTTCTAGGGTTACTTGTATCTACAATAGTCAGCTTCTATTTCTTCCCCAATAAAGTGGCTACGATTGGATCGACATATGGAGCGATTCCAAGAGGTTTTCCTGAATTTAAAGTGCCAGAGGTTTCGGTGGAAATCATTATCAATCTTCTCCCGGTGGCGCTTACCATAGCATTATTAGGAGGAATTGAGTCTCTGTTATCAGCAACCGTGGCAGATAACATGGGTGGTTCAAAACACGATAGCAATAAGGAATTAGTCGGTCAAGGTATAGCAAACATGGCTACACCATTCTTTGGTGGAATCCCGGCTACAGGTGCCATTGCCAGGACGGCTACAAACATCAAGACTGGAGCTGTTTCACCAATGTCAGGGATTATCCATGGCATCGTGGTCTTGATGGTCCTGCTCGTCTTATCTCCTTATGCCACACATATACCTTTAGCCAGCATGGCGCCAATACTGATGTTTGTTGCTTGGAACATGAGCGAACGGAAGGAATTTGCTCATGTATTGAAGACGAAATCGGCTGATTCGATTGTATTATTGGTGACATTCCTGGTCACTGTTTTAACCGATCTCATCATGGGCGTTGGTATCGGATTGGTCATTGCCTTTGTCACCTTTATCATCAAGATGAGCCACTCGTTAAAAATCAGAGAAAGAAGTCATGAGGTTTATCCGGAGATCATTCCTAGTGGTAGTACGAAATCAAGAATAGATGTTTATAATTTGGAAGGTCCTTTATTCTTTGGATCCATTGATGTACTGGAATCTAATATATTGGAAAACCTGGATAATAAGACGAGCGTCTTGGTATTGAGTATGCGAAGGGTTTCCTATATGGATACCTCAGCCGAGGCCGCACTTTTAGCCGTTGTTGATCGCATTAGGAAATACAAAGGAAAACTAGTGATTTCGGGAATTCAGCAACAACCTAAGGACTTGCTAATCCGTACTGGGTTATATCATAAAATAGAAAAAAAGCATTTCTTTAAATCGAAGGAAGAAGCCTTATATTTTGCCAAGCAACAGGTAGATGTAAAATCAGATCATGTAGTCTCATAGCTTTAAACCTAAAGTCACCTTTTTGGTTTATTATGGTATAGTTACCGTAGTAGGAGATTATAAAAGAAGGTGACTGTCTGGATGAAGTTATATCGGATTGGCCAGCTTGCTGAACTTGCTAATGTTTCAAGGAGAACCATTGACTATTACACGAACTTGGGAATGCTTACCTATGAAAAAACCGGATCTAGGTATCGATATTATACGGAGGATGCGCTCGAACGACTTAGTATGATAGAACGATATAAAGAACAGAATATGCCCCTTACCGAAATCAAGGAACGGCTGCATATCTGGTCGGGTATATCTGTCGATTCGGGAGAGGTATTAGCAAAAATCGAAAAGATATCATCAAACCTAGAAGATTTGGAGCGGGATATTCTTGAATTGAAGCCGCTCTTGGACAAGCTGGATGAGCAGCAGTTGAAATTTGCCGTTGGGCAGCTTTCTATTAGAGGAGGATCTTTGTTAAGCATCATGAGTATGCTTACTTAAACAAGCGCTATTCCTTGTACAAAAAAGACCATTTTGGTCTTTTTTGTGTTTCACGTAGCATCCATGAAAACTTTTTTCGACAAAATGGAAGGAGATAAGGGAATGAGAAAAGAAGAACTATAAGTATACGATTAGAAGGGGTGAGTGGATGATTGGTTCAATTGTAACGACGACAAAAGGACATCTTCAAGGAACTGTCGAAAATGGTATAAGTGTTTGGAGAGGCGTCAGGTATGCAAAAGCTCCAATCGATGGATTACGTTTTCGTTCCCCGGAACCGGTGGAGAAATGGAATGGAGTGTTGGATGCAACCGATTACGGTGCAGTTCCGCCACAACCGATGGAACGTGCTGTCCGGTTGGGAATGACAGGCAATGAAAAAATGGAGGAGGATTGTTTATTCCTGAATATATGGTCTCCTAATGCGGACAATCAGAAGCGGCCGGTCATGGTATGGATTCCAGGAGGAGCCTATATTACGGGGGCGGGATCCATCGATATGTACAATGGACATATATTAGCTGGAAATGGAGACATCGTGGTAGTAAGCATCAATTATCGGTTAGGTGCATTAGGATATTTGGATTTTACGGAGTGGACTGAAGGTGATGGGGCATTTGAATCAAACTTAGGTTTACGGGATCAAGTCGCTGCGCTGAAATGGGTAAAGGAGAATATAGAAGCGTTTGGAGGGGACCCGGACAATGTTACGGTATTCGGAGAATCAGCTGGGGGGAATGCCGTTACGACATTACTCACTGTACCTTCTGCAAGAGGGCTTTTTAAACAGGCTATCGTGGAAAGCTCTGCCCCAACTTCCGTTTATGGAAAAGACTTCGCACGACAGTTCAGCCAAAAGTTTCTTGATATCCTCGGTATCGGGGAGAATGAAATAGACGCTCTAAAAACACTTCCTGTTCATGAAATTGTGGCAGCTTCATATACTCTATTGCAGCAAAACTCACAAGATATCCCTGGCTCGCTCTCCTTTGGTCCGGTAGTTGATGGTGATTTTCTACCCGATTATCCTTTGGAAATGATTCGTTCGGGCGCAACTACAGGTATTCCCCTTCTTATTGGTACAAACAAGGATGAAGCGACTTTGTTTGACCAAGTGGATCCCCCATTAATTCCTACAACCAGAGAATTGATTCATAAAATGTTTGAAAATACAGATCCTGAAGCTGAGGAGAGAATTACCAGCGCTTATCTATCCTATCCAAAAAAAGAAGCGACACTTGGTATGGGACGTGATGCCATATTTCATATGCCTTCGGTTTGGTATGCTGAGGCATATAGTCGTCAAGATAAAACATGGATGTATCGTTTTGATTACCAAACCCCTGCTCTAAAAGCTAGTAAACTAGGTGCGACGCATGGAATGGATATTTTATACGTCTTCCAGACATTTGATTCGGCATTAGGGAAACGAATGACTGCTTTCGGTGGTAAGCGTGCAGCCTTGAAAGTGTCACAGAGAATTCAAGGTCATTGGATTAATTTTGCGAAATATGGAAACCCCAATCCGCCAGAAGGAGAAATCTGGCCCAAATATGACGAAATCAATCATTATACGATGATTTTTAATAAGCGGGATTATATAGAGAAAGATCCCAATAGAATGATTCGTTTGGCTTGGGAGGGTGTAGGGATGTATAAATGAAAGAAAATCTTTATGGAAGAAAAGGGGAAAAATATGAGTACATATCATTTTCAATCAACGAAAGAATTTGCAGGGGATTTGGACCATGGTGACGCTTTAGCCAATTATCGGGAGGAATTTTACTTGAATCCTGGGAAAATCTATATGGATGGAAATTCATTAGGGCTATTGTCGAAGCGAGCGGAGAAAAGTTTATTGAAATCATTGGAAGATTGGAAGAGTTACGGAATCGAGGGTTGGACGGAAGGCGAGGAACCTTGGTTTTATTTCTCTGAGAGATTAGGAGAATTAAGTGCTCCTTTGGTAGGGGCAGCAAGTGATGAAGTGATTCTGACTGGTTCGACGACTAGTAACCTTCATCAGCTTGTGGCAACTTTTTTTGAACCAATGGAGGGAAGGAACAAGATATTGGCGGATGAGCTGACGTTTCCAAGTGATATTTATGCGCTTCAAAGTCAGCTATTGCTACACGGCCTTGATCCAGAAACACATTTAGTGCAGGTAAAGAGCCGTGATGGTAAACTTCTTATGGAAGAAGACATCATCT
The DNA here is from genome assembly GCF_050277655.1 of Peribacillus sp. NPDC097675. Lineage (NCBI taxonomy): Bacteria > Bacillati > Bacillota > Bacilli > Caryophanales > Bacillaceae > Peribacillus > Peribacillus sp. NPDC097675. Next base: position 182,640 of record NZ_JBNNSK010000003.1, read on the forward strand.
CTGCAATGTCTGAGGAAATAGCTTTGATCGTGTTGCCGACGGTTTTGTATCGCAGCGGGCAGATTCTGGATATGGCACGATTAACAAAGGAAGCACATGCTCGAGGAATCATCATTGGATTTGATGGCTGCCATTCGGTTGGTGCTGTTCCGCACCAATTTGATGAGTGGGAGGTCGACTTTGCATTTTGGTGTAATTACAAGCATGTGAATGGTGGCCCGGGAAGCGTCGCCGGTTTGTATGTGAATCGAAAGCACTTTGAAAAGAGACCAGGGTTGACTGGTTGGTTCGGGTCAAAAAAGGATAAGCAGTTCGATATGTTGCACTCTTTCTCGAAGGCAGAGACAGCAGGAGCTTTTCAAATTGGAACTCCACATATATTAAGCATGGCCCCGCTTGCCGGCTCGCTTGAAATGTTTGCCGAAGTGGGTATCGAACAGGTTCGGAAGAAATCATTACGTTTGACGCAATATTTGATGGACTTGATTGATTCCGAACTGGTTGAGTACGGATTTACACTAGGCAGCCCTCGTGATGACCAGCAAAGAGGTGGCCATATTATCCTCGAGCATCAAGAATCAGCAAGGATATGTAAAGCACTGAAAAAAGAGGGTGTCATCCCGGATTACCGCGAACCGAACATGATCCGTCTCGCGCCTGTCTCCCTCTATACCTCTTATCGGGAAGTGTGGGAAACGGTACAGATACTTAAAAAAATTATGCAAGGGAAGTTATATGAGAGTTATGAAAATATACGGGGAATCATCGCCTAGTCTGGAAAGAAAAAATGGAAAATAATAAATTGAAAAGAGAGTTATCAACCAATCAAATCACAATGATTGCAATGGGTTGTGCCATTGGGACCGGATTGTTTTTAGGAAGCGGTCTAGCCATATCATTAGCCGGCCCAAGCGTACTGATTAGCTATGCGGTTGGTGCGTTCATTGTTTTGCTACTGATGGGATGCTTGGCCGAAATAACAGTGGCTTACCCAACCTCAGGATCTTTTGGAACGATTGCCGAGAAGTACATCAGTCCACTTGCAGGTTTTCTTGTACGGTATTCATATTGGATAGCCAATGTCCTTGCCATAGGAGTCGAAGTCAGCGCCATCGCGGTGTATATGAAATACTGGTTCCCTGATGTGCCAGGGATTGTATGGATTTTTATTTTTGCCGCCTTGCTCATCTATGTAAATGCGACGAGTGTAAATACTTTTGGGAATTTTGAATATATATTTTCCATGATTAAAGTCAGCGCCATCGTCATTTTTATCTTACTTGGAGCAAACGTAGTAATTGGTGCGGAACCGGCGTCCAGTATCGGTGTGGAGAACTATGTCAATGCCGGTGGATTCATGCCATTCGGGTTTTGGGGTCTCTGGATAGCGATCTTCATCTCGCTCTTCAGCTTTTTAGGAACAGAAATGATTGCAGTAACGGCAGGAGAAGCGAAAGACCCGGATGTCGCTGTACCAAGGGCTCTAAAGGCAACCGTCTTCAGGTTAGCCACCTTTTATGTACTGACAATCGGACTTATGTTAATGATCGTACCGTGGCAAGAAGCGGGGGTGGATGTAAGTCCGTTCGTGAAAGTCATGGAGATATTAAATATTCCCGGAGCTTCGGGAATCATGAATTTCATCATTTTGACGGCAGCATTATCGGCGATGAATAGTCAGTTATATGCCTCCACAAGAATGGTCTTTTCATTATCTGAACAAAAACAGGCACCGGCATTCTTTAGGAAAGTAAGCCGAAAAGGGGTCCCTGTGCGCGCACTGCTCATCTCGACTTTGGGCATTTTCCTGGCTGCGGGGATAAAAGTCATCCTTCCGGATACGTCCTATGCGTTCATGATGGGGATTTCAATGTTCGGAGCCATTTTTACTTGGTTCATGGTGTTCATTTCTCATTTGGTTTTCAGGAGAAACTGGGAAAAAGCAGGAGGGCGTCAATTACCTGTGAAAATGTACGGCTATCCTTATTTAACGATACTTGGAGCGATTTTACTATTGGCTTTAACGATAACAACTTGGTTCACTGAATCGTTTAAAATCGTTCTGCAGTTTGGAATTCCTTGGTTGATTTTTCTTTGTGTCACTTACATGTTGATGATGAAGGTAAAAAGAACGTAAGGGGAGTGGCGCTTATATGGATAAGGATTCAATGGAAGAGAGTCGCTTGGAAGAAGGAATGGTTACGGATTTTGAAAAAGAGATGTCCTATGGGGACTATCTGCAATTGGATCAAGTACTAGCTAGCCAGAGGTTGCTTTCCGGACATCATGACGAAATGCTATTCATCGTTATCCACCAAACCAGCGAATTATGGATGAAGTTGATTCTTCATGAATTGACAGCGGCTACAGAGCTTATCAAGGAGGGAAGGTTGGAGCCTTCATTCAAGATGTTATCGCGGATTTCAAGAATTCAACAGCAACTTGTTCAGTCATGGAATGTGCTCTCCACCTTGACCCCATCGGATTACATGGAATTCAGGGATAAGCTTGGTAACTCATCCGGTTTTCAATCCTTTCAAAACCGAATGATTGAATGTGCCATGGGACAAAAAAACAAGCGAATCTTGGCCGTGTTTCGCCATCAGCCTGCCCTTTATGAATCAGTAATGGCTAGCTTGAATAAGCCTAGTATTTATGACGCGGCAATTGGAGCACTAGCTGCGAGGGGTCTTTCTATTGATGAATCCATACTGAAAAGAGATTGGTCAGAGCCTTACTTGGAAAATGAAAGTGTCGAGCAAGCTTGGTTGGCGGTATACCGAGATGTGCACCAATATTGGGATTTATATGAATTGGCTGAAAAACTAGTGGATATAGGCAGCCAGCAGCAGTTTTGGCGTTTTAATCATATGAGCACGGTAGAGCGGATTATTGGACAAAGAATGGGAACAGGGGGTTCTACTGGTGTAAATTATTTGAAAAAAGTGGTGGAACAGCCATTCTTCCCTGAACTTTGGACACTTCGAACAAAATTGTAAGTAAAATGATGGGAGAGATAACGGATGAATAAATGGATAGATATTTCTCAGGTGCTGAATGAACACACGCAATGTTGGCCAGGAGATACGCCCTACTCCTACCATTTGAATGCCGAAATAACCATGGGTTCCTCAGTAAATGTTGGGGAAATTAGGATGAGTACACATTTAGGAACACATATTGACGCCCCTTTTCATTTTGATAATGAAGGTAAAAAAATCATCGAGCTCGATTTGGAGTTATATATTGGGCCAGCACTTGTTGTTCATGTCGATGTTGATAAAAGCATAGGAGTGGAGGCTTTAGTTGACATCGACCTGAATGGGATTGAAAGATTAATACTTGCTACAGGGAAATGGAAGGATCGCAGGCACTTTCCAATGGAGATTCCAGCGATCGATCCGGATTTAGCACCTTATCTTGCTGACAAAGGAGTGAAGTTGCTAGGGTTGGATCTTCCTTCTGTGGATTTTCTGGATAGTAAAGACTTACCTGCGCATCTTGCCTTAGGAAGTGTTGGCATTCACATTTTGGAAGGCTTAGTTCTAGAAAGTGTAGAGACGGGCCTATATGACTTGATTGCACTACCGCTTGCTTTGGAAAAAGGAGATGGCAGTCCGGTCAGAGCGGTGTTGAAAAGGAAGGACTAAGGGAGGAGGGGTTAAATGAGCAAGATTGGAATTTATGGATCTTCATTCGATCCTGTCACCAATGTACATTTGTGGACGGCTTCGACCATCGCTCATCGTGCCAAGCTGGATAAGGTCATTTTTTTACCTTGCGCCAATAACCGGGTTGATAAACAGATGAAAACAAGCAATGAACACCGCTGGAATATGCTAGGCTTGGCCATTAAGGACAACCCGCTATTCGAAGTGAGTGATTATGAGATAAACGAACGAGCTGGGACGAGCAAACAGTATACGTGGTATACGATGGAATACTTTAAAGCCCAGTATCCGGATGATGAGGTTTATTTCATCATGGGTGCCGACTTGCTTGAAGATATTGATAATCAGGAATTACCGGTGCATCTCCGTTGGAAATTCAGAGAAAAGTTGATTGCGAATCATAAATTCATTGTCATGGCACGAGAGGGAATAGATATGCTGAAAGTCATCTCCAAGAGCCCTTTGCTGAGAAACTATGATGATGGCAATACTTTTCACTTTATCGATAAAGGCCTCTCCATGGAAATCAGTTCAACATATATAAGAGATGAGTTCAGTATGGGTGGAGAGCCAAGGTATTTACTGCCGGATCTTTGTTATCGGTATATTATAGAAAACGAGTTATATAAAAAAACTCATACAGTATAATCAAAGCAAGAACCCATTCGCTCATGTGATATGGGTTCTTTTCATATGTAGATTATTTTTGGAGCATAAAAGATTAGTCGCAATTTTTTAAAAAATATGAAGAAAAATTTAAATTATAGTGGAGGCTGAAATCCCTGTGGGAAAGGGTTTAACAGTATGATGGATCATTTGAATGAACTAGATAAGAGGAGAGTGAAGAAAAAAACATAGTTGACAACTTGGGATACTTTGTTTTATGGTAATGATACATAAAAATGGAAAACAGAATATTTGCTGATCAGTAAACTGAAGGCATACTATCTCCTGATTTTAAAGAGGGAATAGTATGCCTATTTTGTTTAAAGAAAGTTGAAAAACAGGGGGAAAACTTATGAAAAAAATCTTGGCATTTTCAAGCTTGGTTTTAGCATTTGGTGTGCTTGCCGGTTGTAACTCTGAAAAGACTGAAGGAAAAGATGGGAAGCCAAAATCAGTTGAATTATTGAATGTGTCCTATGATCCCACTCGTGAATTGTACCAAGAATACAATAAATCATTCGCGAAACATTGGAAGGAAGAATCCGGTCAGGATGTTACGATTCAGCAATCGCATGGCGGATCAGGTAAACAAGCGAGAGCGGTCATTGATGGATTGGAAGCGGATGTCGTAACTCTTGCGTTGGCCTACGATATCGATGCCATTCATGAAGCTAGTAACCTTTTAGCAAAAGATTGGCAAACACGCTTACCGGAAAATTCGACGCCTTACACGTCAACCATCGTGTTCTTAGTGAAAAAAGATAACCCGAAAGCTATTAAAGACTGGGATGACTTGATTAAGAAGGATGTTTCTGTCATTACCCCGAACCCTAAGACGAGTGGTGGGGCAAGGTGGAATTACTTGGCCGCTTGGGCTTTTGCTGAGAAGAAGTTCAATAATAACGAAGCCAAAGTAAAGGATTTCATGAAAAAACTTTATCAAAATGTTGAAGTTTTGGATTCCGGGGCCAGGGGTGCGACGACTACATTCGTGGAACGGGAAATCGGTGACGTGTTAATTGCTTGGGAAAATGAAGCGTATCTAACACTGAAGGAATTCGGTGATGATAAGTATGAAATCGTGAATCCCTCGATCAGTATTTTAGCTGAACCTCCAGTTGCGGTCGTGGATAAAGTGGTCGAGAAAAAAGGAACGAAGAAAGTTGCGGAAGCCTATTTAGAATACTTATATACGGATGAAGGTCAGGAAATAGCCGCCAAGAATTTCTATCGTCCAAGGGATGAAAAGATTCTGGCGAAATACAAAGAACAGTTTGCCGACATTGATATGGTAACGGTTGACGAGAAGTTCGGTGGCTGGAGTAAAGCCCAGAAAACGCATTTCAATGATGGTGGGACATTTGACGAAATCTATCAACCAAAATAAGAGTGAAAGGAGAAGATGTGATTTTTTCACCTCTTCTCCTTCACTAATTAAGCAGAAAGAGCTGGGGAGATACCATGAATGTAGCGACTGAAATTAAGCGGAAGAAAAAAAGAACGATACCTGGTTTTGGGCTGACGATGGGATTAACTTTGCTGTATTTATCCGTTATCGTATTAATTCCCCTATCCATGATTTTTTTGAATACATTTTCAATGGGATTAAAGGACTTTTGGGAGACCATCACTGAACCCAGGGTCGTTGCTTCCTATCGATTAAGCTTTTTGACAGCCCTAACTGCAGCCTTTGTGAATGCGGTTTTTGGCGTTTTAATTGCCTGGGTCTTGACAAGGTATGAGTTTCCAGGAAAACGGATCATCGATGGTCTGGTCGATTTGCCTTTTGCCCTTCCAACGGCAGTTGCAGGCATTACATTAACCACTTTATACTCACCGAACGGGTGGATTGGACAGTTTTTTGGATTCAAGATTGCCTTTACACCTATCGGGATTATCATTGCCCTCATTTTTATCGGTCTTCCCTTCGTTGTAAGAATGGTTCAACCCGTGCTTGAAAATATAGAAAAGGGGATGGAAGAAGCATCTGCTTCACTAGGGGCTAACCGAATGCAGACATTTATTAAAATAATATTTCCTGAATTGGTCCCTGCTATATTGACGGGATTTGCCCTATCCTTTGCGAGGGCACTTGGGGAGTATGGATCGGTTGTGTTCATTGCCGGCAATATGCCTTTTAAGACAGAGATTTCCCCCCTGATCATCATGACAAAGCTTGAACAGTATGACTATGAAGGGGCAACGGCTGTCGCGACGGTTATGCTAGTGATTACATTTTTGATTCTGCTCACCATTAATATCTTGCAATGGTGGACCAGTAGAAGATATTCAGCGAAATAGGAGGGAGCATGTTGACCAATCATAATCCTGTGGTTACAACAAATAAACCAGTCAATTTAACAATAAATGCGACGAAGGAGCCAAAATATATCCAATGGACACTCATTTCCATTGTTCTGCTATTTTTGACTTTATTTTTAGTCGTTCCACTAATTGCGATCTTTGTAAAAGCCTTTGAAAAGGGTGCGGATGCCTATTTCGCGGCAATTGCTCATCCAGATTCTTTAGCTGCTATTAAATTGACGTTAATCGTTGTCCTTATCACATTACCTCTGAATGCCCTATTCGGGGTAGTGGCGGCATGGACAATCACAAAATATGATTTTAAGGGGAAAAACTTTTTAGTAACGATGATTGATCTTCCCTTTTCCGTTTCGCCGGTCATTGCCGGTTTGATTTTTGTTCTATTATTTGGTCTGCATGGAGCGCTTGGTTCATTTTTGCAGGCGTACGATATTAAAGTGATTTTTTCCATTCCAGGCATTGTCATTGCCTCCCTATTCATTACCTTTCCATTCATTGCACGTGAATTAATTCCACTGATGCAAAGCCAGGGAACTTCTGAAGAAGAGGCCTCCCTGACACTTGGAGCGGGAGGATTCAAGACCTTCTGGTATGTAACGTTGCCTAATATTAAATGGGGATTGTTATATGGAATCATTTTATGTAATGCGAGGACAATCGGGGAATTTGGGGCCGTTTCAGTCGTATCAGGCCATATACGCGGCATGACGAATACGATGCCCCTTCATATTGAAATCTTATACAATGAATATCAATTTTCAGCTGCTTTTGCCGTAGCGTCGTTAATGTCCATTTTTGCGATTATAACATTGATTTTAAAGAGTTTAATAGAATGGAAAACGGACATTAAATCCACAAAATCCAGGTAGGGGGATTTAAAATGAGCATCATCATCAAAAACGTCACAAAATATTATGAATCGTTCCAAGCTCTCCAAGATATCAATCTAGAAATAAAAAGTGGCGAGCTCGTGGCATTGCTTGGTCCCTCGGGTTCGGGAAAAACATCCTTGCTGCGCATCATAGCCGGTCTTGAACAGGCGGAAAACGGACATATATTATTTAATGAAGAGGATTACACAAATAAGCACGTGAAGGATAGGAATGTCGGTTTTGTTTTTCAGCATTATGCCCTTTTCCGAAATATGACCATTTTCGATAATGTTGCATACGGATTAAAGGTACGCCCTAGGAAAATAAGACCTAGCAAAAAAGCGATAGAAGAAAAAGTTACCGAGTTACTTCAACTCGTCAAGTTGGAAGGATATAAAGATCGTTACCCATCTCAATTATCAGGTGGTCAGCGCCAGCGTGTCGCATTGGCCAGGGCCCTTGCCGTAGAGCCGAATATTCTTTTACTTGATGAACCATTTGGGGCACTGGATGCCAAAGTCCGCAAAGAACTTAGGCGATGGTTAAGAAAGCTTCATGATGAATTCCAAGTCACGAGTGTCTTTGTAACACATGATCAGGAAGAAGCGATGGATGTCGCTGATCGTGTCGTCATCATGAATGAGGGGAAAATAGAACAGATTGGAACACCAGATGAAGTATACGAACATCCAAAGAATCCATTTGTTTACGATTTTCTTGGCAGCGTCAATCTATTCAAAGGAAAGGTTCATCAAGGGAAGCTGGCAACGGGCAATGTGGAAATTCATGTTCCAGACAGCGAGGATGGAGAGAGTACAGGGTACGTAAGGTCACATAATTTCATTATCGAGAAAGGACCATCCGATGTAGATTCTATTGAATCCGTCATCGATCATATTCATGCAATCGGACCAATTGTCCGCATTGAGGTGATTCGTCAGGACATTAATGAACCGCTTGAAATCGAACTTACAAAAGACCAATTCCATCAGCTTTCCTTGAAAAAGGGAGATATCGTCTTTGTTCGTCCGAAAGAGTTGAAAGTCTTCGTTGACTATATGGCAGGAATTTAAAGTTCAAATAATGCATAATAAAAAACCGCCCGTGCGGTTTTTTATTATGCATTATTTCGCTTCTAACACACTGGATATCTTCCTTTGTCATCGGTGTTCTTTTTCTGAAGTGGGTAAATTCTGTAACTATCATAAGTTGTAGTTCTTCCTAACTAACAATTGGATAGATTATCTTGTTGAGATTTATCGATTACCAGAAGGGCATTGTCAAAAAATGGTTTGTATATCTCGAAGAAATGTCGAAAATAAATGTTTAATGTTAAAAATGAAATGTAATTGTAATATTGCTATTACGTAATTGACAAAAACCGATGATATACTACGTATTAGGTAAGTAGCTTAGTAAAAATCTGTATTTTATGTAATCTTACATCAATCTTAGAAATATACATAATGGCTTTTAAAAATAGAGAAGAGATTCCTGTAATAAAATTGATTGCTATTTTCTTAGATAAAAAGAAATGGGTCAATAGAATTGCTAGGGAAGAAAGTAGGGGAAATAAGTTTGAAGAAAAAGTTACTCGTATTAAATACAACTATAATGCTCGGTTTAGGGAGCATTTTTGCCTCGCCAATGGTTAAAGCTGAATCGATTTCAGATATTCAGTCAGAACGTGCTGGAATTCAGTCTGATATTTCAGATGCAGAAAAAGTAATCCAGGAATTGCAGAATGAGCAATCAAAAATGGATACTCGAATAAATGAAATCGTTAAAGCGATGAAAGAAAACGATAAAAAAATTAAAAAAACAAAAAAAGAAGTAACCGAAACGGAAAAAGACATTGATGCTTTGAAGAAAGAAATTACTGTTTTAGAGGAAAGAATCGCTAAACGCGAAGAAATCCTTAAAGAACGTGCTCTTTCATTCCAAGAGAGCGGCGGGGACGTTAATTATCTGGAAGTGGTTTTAGGTTCTACTAGTTTTCGTGACCTTGTTGACCGTGTTGGAGCAGTTGCAGCTATTGTTGAAGCGGATCAAGAGATTCTTAGCCAGCAAGAAGCGGATAAAGCTGAGCTAGTAGAAAAACAAGAATCCGTAGAGAAGAAATTAAAGAGCCTTAAAGATATGCAAGTTGACCTTGAAGGCATGAAAGCGCAAATTAAGGAACAAAAAGCAGCTAGCTTAAAAATGAAGGAAAAGTTTGAAAAGAAACAGCTTGAAACAGAAGCGCTTAAAAAGGACTTAGAGAATGAAGACGCGGATTTAGAAGCGAAATTAGCAACGATTCGTGAAAACATTAAAAAGGAAGAAGAACGCAAAGCTGCTGAAAAAGCGGAATTGAACCGTGCAGCGGAAGATGTTCAGGAATCTTCTACTAGTAACGTTGAGTCTTCTTCAAGTTCAACAAGCTCTACTAAAGGTGAAACTTCAACAAGCTCATCTAAAAATAGTTCTACAACAAACTCAAAGAATGACAGTAAAGCTACAGTCGCTCCAAGCAGTGCTAATGTAGGTTCTGCCATTACAGCAGGCTATAAATACATTGGTAACTCAACGTATGTATTCGGTGGCGGTAGAACGGCTTCCGACATTGCAAATGGCCGATTCGATTGCTCAGCATTTGTTGCTTGGGCTTACAAACAAGCAGGTGTGAATCTACCACCGAGTACAGGTGCTTTGACTGGTGCCGGAAAACAAGTTTCAAAAAGCCAGATGCAACCTGGAGATTTAGTATTCTTCAATACGTATAAAACTGATGGTCACGTTGGTATTTACATTGGAGGCGGCAAGTTCATTGGTTCTCAAAGTTCGACCGGTGTCGCTATTGCTAACATGAGCAGCGGATATTGGGCAGGCGTATTTAATGGACGTGTAGTTCGAGTGAAGTAATAGTGTCAAAATGAGCAGGGTGATGATCACCCTGCTCATTTTTTTAAAAAAAAGTGAAACTTATTTTGATTAATAACGTAAATACTATTAAGATGAATTAAGGATAGGTGATGTGGATTTAATTTGAATACCTGCTGACATTTAATCAAACAACATTCCTACTACTAAAAACGGAGGCAAAAAAACATGATGAAAAAAATTATGGCTGCTTTACTTACTATCACATTAGCTTTCTCACCAGTTGGAGCCTATGTATTCCAAGACCACTCGCAATCTGCTGATGCAAGAGGTTATAAATCTGGGAAAAGAAGCTTTAACAATAATAACTCGAATAACAATACGAATAACAATTCCATTTTCCAAAACAAGCAAAAGAATAAATCCGATACAACAAATAATGCGAAAACTAATACCAAGACCGGCAAATCGTTTACCAAGGGCGGTTTAATGAAAGGACTTATGCTAGGGGGACTTGCAGGATTACTTTTTGGTAGTCTATTTGCCAATATGGGAGCGTTAGGTTCTATTCTTGGGCTGTTAATCAACGTAATAGCAATCGTTGTAATCGTGGCTATTATCCGTAAAATTTTCGTCTATTTCAAAGATAAAAAGAAAAAAGAGGATCCAAACCCATGGAGAGGCTAAGAATTTCTGAACAAGACATCATCAATGCAGTGTGTGTCTACATTGCTCGTAAAAAACAGGTCGAGCCGAATGAAGTTGAAGTAGAGTTGATGTATGATGATGATTACGGCTTCTCAGCGGAAACGTTCGTTGATGGCAGAAAGCAAGTGTTGATTACAATCAATTTGATTGAAGCACTTCGTTTATGGCTTGATGAGTATTTAAACATTGACCCATATTCAGGAATCGAGCTTGTATTGGATGATGAAGAAGGTATTGTTGCCTTAATAAGTGAAAGTAATAAGTAAACAAAAAGGATGTTCCATGGGAACATCCTTTTTGTATTCTTTGCCTTACCACTATCCTATTAGATGAAAGGATAGTATATGGTGAATGTTATCCTCTAGTTGCCAAAAGCTTCTTTGACTAGTAGGATAAATGTAAGTTTGTGGAAGTTGAGAGGATGAGCGAGAATGAAAGACTATATAAAGGATAGTAAGTTTTTAAATGAAAATGCAATTGAATTTGGAAATGGAAGGATTGAAGCAATCCTTATTCCGGCTTTAGGCAGTAATCTTCTATCGTTGAAATCCAAGAAAAAAGGAATCGAGCTATTGAGGACCCCCAAGACTTTAGCTGATTACAATAAAGCACCCATTCTATACGGTATGCCAATCCTGTTTCCACCTAATCGTATTGAAGATGGGATATTTACATATAAAGAGACAACCTATACATTTCCGATAAATGAAGGGGAGAAACACAATCATATACACGGTTTTTTACATGATAAACCATGGAAGGTCCTTAAAAAAGAGGTGAGTGAGGAAGGGATTGTTATCATTACGGAGTTCTTGAGTAAGGATTTTCCTGACTTATATAAGTACTTCCCTCGAGATTTTAAAGTGAACATGACGTACTCCTTACTAGAAGAGGAAATGAATATCAAAATGGAAATCCACAACATGGGTAGTGAGTCTTTTCCATGGGGTGCCGGGTATCATACAATATTCAATTTTCCGCTTGTACCAGAAAGCACCTATTTGGATTGCCAGATAGATATGCCAGTAAATACACAGTGGGAGTTGAATGAGAGGTCACTGCCGACTGGGAAATTCACTAGGATGGATATGGGCGAAATTCAAAAGAGGCTAGTGGGAGAAGGGCGGAAATATGATGATATTTTTAGCCATGATGCGGTAAATAATTCTATAAATGAAGCAATTCTAACCGATACAAAAGCAGGTATGCAAGTTCGCTACCAAGCAGATCAATATTTTAAATACTGGGTACTCTTTAATAAAGCAGGGTTCTTGTGTCCTGAACCATACACATGGTTGACGAATGCTCCCAATTTAGATATACCAGCTGAAATAACAGGATTACAAGAGCTGCCACCGGGTGAAACCATACAACTAAACACCAAACTAACGGTAAAAGAAATATAGAAAAAAGCCCTGGCATAATCAAATGCCAGGGCCCTTAGTTGTTAAGCTCGCTTTCGCATCCACAATGGGTATAGAACGAAGCCGAGAACATATAAATAAATGCCTAACATGAATGTCCTCATGTCGGCTGTGCCTGTCTTAATGACCCATATGGAGTATACCAATGCCAGGGTGGTGATCACCCCGTCACGAATCCTGGAACCTTTCATGATATCGTATGTCTCACCAGTTAAGACTAATTTCAACTGATATAGAGTCGATACGAGATAGGGAACCAAATAGGCAAGAGTTGCTACGATCATGGAAAATTGATACGCAACTAAGATGGTGCCGGAAATAGTGGAGAACAAGAAAAGTTGCGTCATCAAATTGGTTATCGTCATGGAACGTACCGGCGTTCCATTTTTATTCGCTTTAGCAAAGTAAGCTGGGAAAATATCTGATTTTGCAGCTTGATATGGAACTTCCGAAGCGACGACGACCCAACCAATCGTTGAACCTAATAAGCAAATGACGGCAAGTGCGCCCATTAGATATGGACCACTAGAACCTGCCACGCTTTGTAAAGCATCGACCAGTGGTTTTTGGGATGTTCTCAATTCCTCTTGAGATAAAGCACCCATAGTTAAGAGGGTAATCCCGATATAAATGGCAACTGCGATAAGCAAGCCAATGATGGTTGCTTTTTTTACATCATTTTGTGATTTTGCACGATTGGAAAGCATAACGGCAGCCTCGATACCAATGAAGGCCCATAGTGTCGAAATAGCGGCATTATTGATTTGAGAGCCTAAAGAGAACGACGTCCCCGCTTCATTATAAAATTCCGCACCGTCTCCTAGGTTAGAAGAATCGAAGATGAAAATGGTAACGATAATGAAGAATAAGAATCCAATCACTTTAGTGATCGTTGCTATAAGATTTAGCTTACCTGCGCTATTGAAACTTCTCACTAAAATAAAATGAATGCCCCAAAGTGCCAAGCTACAAACTCCAAATGTTAATGCTTTACCGAGTTCGAGGTCGAATGATCCTGCTGTAAAGAGCACTTTCGAACTGTGCATGACTGGGAAAAATGTCGATAAATATCCGGCAAACGATATGATGACTGATGCTGTAGCAGCCCAGTTGGCAGCCCAATACCCCCAAGCCATGCTGTATCCTGCAAATCTTCCTTTTATAGGAGATTTAAATAGTGACTGTGCATAACTTTGTGGTCCAGCTTTCAATTCCGGTTTTCTCACAGCCAAGTTACCGAAGACGAGTGCAATTAAAAATACCCCTAAACCTGTGACAATCCACGCCATCGTGGCCCCTAATGGACTTGAAACCAGTGCCAATTGGGCGGGAAGCATGAAGATGCCACCCCCCACCATATTACCAACTACAAATGTAGTAAGGATCAGCAATCCCCATTTATTATTTTTCATATTTATAATCGAACCTTTCTAGGACAAAGATTGTAAGAATTCACGAAAAACTTATTCTAAAATAGTATATCTCAAACAGTTTAGTTTGGTAAAGTGTTAAATACTAGTCAGATAATTAAAAAAACGTATTGACAAATAATAATAGCTGATTTATATTGATAATACCAAGTTTATAGGTAAGAATAATAAAGTTTAATTAAAAAACAATTGGAGTCATCTTCGTTAGTTGAGTGAAGAGTTTTTTTATTTATTCTATAGAAGAATGACAAATAAATCTCATATTGCCGATTAGTCCACTAAAGGAACCTTACCGTCTGATTTTCAGATAAAAGGTATCTCATCTTTTGTAAAGGAGAGAATACCGCCAGTATTGATTTCTGAAGAAAATATGGGAGGAACCAATAATATTGTACGGTCTTCCTAGTATGGTTTTTCTTTATAAACATTATTTCACGGAGGCTAATATGGAAAATAAAGAGGAGTTAAAAATCAAACATATCATTTCGAGCTTGGAAGAACTGCAATATGGATCAATTATCATAACGGTCCATGATGGGGAAATTACACAGGTGGACACTACCGAAAAGAAACGTTTTCCATTAAAGAAAGGTAGGCCCATTAAAGCTAAATAATCATTAATCATAGCTGACAAAAGGAGCTTTCTCACGGAAGCTCTTTTTGATTTGGAACCATTTATACCTTTCGAGTTGTTACATTGAATTCAATATTGCACATTTAGAAGATAGGATTGCTTTTACATGGTAGAATTAGTAAAACAATTAAATTTAGAGGGGTAGGGGAAATCATGTCTTTACAGACCATAGAGAACGATATTTTGACTTTAGTAGACTCTTTCGATGGACGCATTGCTTATAAAATTGAAAATAGTGACGGCGAATCCATAGCCTATCATGAAGAAGAGTCTTTCCAATCTGCAAGTTTGATCAAGATTCCGATGATCATTGAAGGCTATCGTCAGAGCGAAGAAAAGAAAATTTACCTGAATCAGCCGGTAACGATTCCTCCAAATGAAGTAACGGGTGGTTCAGGTGTTCTACATGTGCTATCAAATAAAATTTTTTTAACTGTCGAAGATTTATTATCATTGATGATTACTGTATCTGATAATACGTCCACCAATATGATGATGACCTTGCTGGGACAAGATGAAATTAATCAGTGCATCAAGGACCTTGGCTTAAAACAGACAATTCTGCAACGGAGAATGCAGGATTTCAAGGCATTAAAAGAAGGCCGGGATAATACAATATCAGCAGCAGATACAGTAACTTGTCTAAAGGCAATACATACCGGGGACTTCTTAAAGCAGGAAAATCAAGAAAAAATCTTGCGCGTAATGGATAATCAGCAATTAAGGGATAAACTTCCTGCCAGAATGGGAAAAGGTGTGAAAGTGGCAAATAAAACGGGGGGGATCCGCGGTGTTGCTCATGATTGTGCAATCATTCGTTCGGAAGGGCAAACGGTATATGCTGCAGTACTGACAGAAGATGTGAAAACGGAAGAAGAAAGTCGTCAAATAATTAGTAGAATAGGCAAATTGATTTATGATGACATGGTGGCTGAAGTGTAACGTTCCGATGAATAAGAAAATCATCATACTAGCACATATATTTTATTGAAAAACATATAATTTGGACTGAAATAAGTAGAAAATGGACCAAAAGAAATGGAGCGGAAAGTTGAAAAAGATAAAAAAGTTCGGTGTATTGGGAGTAGTTATGCTACTTGCATATTTTGGAGTCCTGCATATAAAGATCGTGGAAAGTAGTCATCAGGCAATCCCGGAAGATGCTGGATACCTTATCGTTCTCGGAGCAAGAGTAAAGGGTTCCGTGCCATCTCTATCTTTACAATACCGGATTGATAAGGCTGCAGAATATTTGGAGGCGAATGGAAATACGGTAGCAATTGTTTCTGGAGGAAGAGGACCTGGAGAAGACATTTCTGAAGCTGAAGCAATGAAACAGGGATTAATCAAGCATGGAATTGATGAAGCAAGGATCATTTTGGAGGACCGGTCTACCTCGACCAAAGAAAATATTGCGTTCTCAAAAGGATTGATTCCGGATCCATCTTCTGTAGGATTGATTGTGTCCAATGATTTTCATCTATATCGAGCCATAAAAATGGCTGAAAACGAAGGCTTGGTAATGGCTGGAGTCCCTGCCAAGACACCAAAGGTCGTCTTGGTAAAATCCTATATTCGCGAATACTTAGCGATAACGAAATATTATTTGACTCAATTGCTTTGAAATTTTCAACAATATATACGAAATGCCCCTCATGAAAAAAGTGGGGCATTTCAACATTATTCTACTTCCACGACTATGTTAGGCACTTCCCAGAATTCACTTTCTTGATAAATTTGTTCGAGAGTTTTATAAATCGGGTATCCGATACAAGAAATCTCGACTTTCTCCTCACCATCAACTTCTTCTATATCTATATCATCAACAAAACCAAGTTGATCGTCAATTTCCATTAAATAAAAACCTAGCGCTTCATAATCGCTACTGGCAACAATCACCTTACCATCGAATCCTTTATTCGAAACTTTATAATACTTCATTATAGACCTCCTATGTTGTTTACTATGAATGGATGTATAAGAACTATCTTATTCTCTGATATACCCTTTATTAAAAATCCAAATCATATAATTGGAAAAAATATGAAATATGGAAAGCGAGTTATTTCGTCATAAATAGCGGATGATCCTGAATTATATTTTTGGAATATCAGCAGTTTAGTTGCTATTTATATCTTTTCATGATATTCTAATAAAGAATTGTTTTTGGTAATGAAAGAAGGTATTTATACTCTTCTTGAAAATCAAAAATAGTAATACAATGTGTGTTATGCACTAGGAGGCAACAAAAATGGAACAAGGTACAGTTAAATGGTTTAATGCAGAAAAAGGTTTTGGATTTATCGAACGTGAAAACGGAGACGACGTATTCGTACATTTCTCAGCTATCCAAAGCGAAGGTTTCAAATCTTTAGACGAAGGTCAAAAAGTAACTTTTGACGTTGAGCAAGGTGCTCGTGGAGCTCAAGCAGCTAACGTTCAAAAAGCTTAATTTTAAAACTAAATCGTAACCTATATAAACAGACTCCCCTAGGGAGTCTGTTTTTTGTCGTTACTCATATACAAAAACATACAAAAAAATCCCTACTCTGTTGAAGAGTAGGGAAATCACTGCATACAAAAAAAGTGAAAGCTTATGCTTTCTTTAGTTCTTCTTCAAAGAAAAATGTCGTTGGATGTTCTTTTACTGTATAAGAATATCTTTTCATGTTTTTCACATATGCCCATTTGCTAATGGTAACTAATTCATCGGTTTCTTGGATTGTTACTGTTTCACCACTATTGAACTTATTGCTTTTCAATTTATGCACCCTCTTTACTAATAGTATAACATATTTCACAATAAAAAATGTGTCCAAGATATTCCATAGAGGCATTAAGTGATGAGGACCACTCAAAATATTTAATATATTTAATTATGTATGATTGTATTCACTAGCGAAAATAAAAATGCAGGTGAAAGGTTTACTATTATACATACCAAATATCCAACGCTCAAATAAATTGCGGGAAAATAAAAAGGATTGACCTAAAGGCGAGGTCATACTATACTTTTGATAATTATTAATATTGGAATAAGCGACGAAAAGAACCCTTATTAAGCCGGTCTCCCTGTTATATAGAGAATCAGTGGTTGGTGGAAACTGATACAAAGACTTAGGTGAATTTCATTCTTGGAGCTTTTTTATACTGCATATGCATCAGCCAAAGTAGTGTAAAACGGATTAAACCGTTATTTTAACAAGTGGAAAATAAGAAATTATTTTCAATTAGGGTGGTACCGCGTGAAGCCACGTCCCTATCGTTACAGATAGAGACGTGGCTTTTTTGTCTTTTATTTTTTATTTTGTAGGGAACCTTATTAAAAATGGATTGGAAGGGTTAGCATGCAATCAACAGAGCAATGGTCATCTAAGATTGGTTTTATTTTATCCGCAGCAGGATCAGCTATCGGGGTCGGTGCCATATGGAAACTTCCGTATGTGACTGGGATGAGTGGGGGAGGAGCATTCTTTCTACTCTTTATTCTATTTTCTTTGTTTATGGGTTTCCCCTTATTATTGGCGGAGTTCATCATTGGCAGAAGTACACAAAAGGAAGCCATCAGTGCTTATCGAAGTTTAGCCCCAAATAGCAATTGGAATTGGATAGGAAAGTTAGGGGTGTTCACCTGTTTTCTTTTATTATCATTCTATAGCGTAATCGGTGGATGGATTGTTATTTACTTTGTCAAAGGTCTCTTTGGTGGAATAATCAGTGAGGGCGCTGAATATGGTGCTGTCTTTAACGAGACAATTGGTAATCCCATGTTGGCGATCGCCGCACAGTTTATCTTTTTGGCTATTACCGTTTTAGTTGTAGCAAAAGGGATTCAAAATGGCATTGAAAAGGTGAGCAAAATATTAATGCCTGCTTTATTCTTGTTATTTATCGTATTAATCATCCGTTCACTTACACTCGATCATGCGATGGAAGGCGTGAAATTCTTTCTTGCACCTGATTTCTCAAGCATGAACTCTCAAAGTGTCCTGTTTGCGATGGGGCAGGCCTTTTTCTCCTTAAGCGTCGGAGTGTCAGTGATGGTAACATATAGTTCGTACCTTTCCAAAAAAGAAAGCTTAATACAACCGGCCATTTCCATCGTTGCGATGAATTTATTAATTGCTCTATTAGCTGGCTTAGCCATATTCCCGGCCGTCTTTTCCCTAGGACTGGAACCGGCAGAAGGACCTGGTTTGTTGTTTGTTGTATTACCTGCTGTTTTTGATCAAATCGTTTTTGGAGAAGTTTTCTTATTGGGCTTCTTGGCCTTATTCTTATTTGCCACATTAACTTCGGCCTTTTCCATGTTGGAAATAATCGTGGCAGCCATCGTTAAAGGAAAAGAGGAAATGAGAACAAAATATGCCTATATCATCGGGATCTTAATCTTTGCAGTAGGCATTCCCTCTGCACTATCCTATAGTACCTTTTCTGATATCTTGATTTTCTCGAAGAACTTATTTGATTCAGCCGATTACCTAGTCAGCAATATATTAATGCCACTTGGCGTGCTTTTAATCTCGATCTTCGTATCATATAAAATCAAGAAAAGCACGTTGAGGGAAGAATTATTACAGCACTCCCGCTTAGGAGCTACTGCATTCAACATCTGGTTCTTTATCATGAGGTTCGTCATTCCACTCGTTATTATCATCGTATTTCTTGATGTTACTGGGATACTTGATAGGGTAGTGGGTTTGTTTAGTTAGTAAAATTGCAGGTTGTACGACTCAAAATCGTGTGTCTCACGGAGTACCGGTTCGACCCCGGCCACTGATATCATTAGATTAATTTCTGTCAAGATTAATTAACTGAGAAAGCTCTTAAATTCTTGATATAAAAGGATTTAGGGGCTTTTTTTTTTGTGCGCTTACTTAATGTATGGATCTCCTTTAAAGGCTATGTTAGAGGAAAAGGAAAATTTATTATAAAATGGCATCAAGACACCTATCCTACAGCTAATTAAATTAGTTTTAACTCAACTGGATATTTATGTTAAATTGATAGTGAACGGTAAAGGATTTTTCCATATATAGAAAACTCTAAAGAAGATAAGGAGTTGGTTAGTGTTAGTGGATTTAAAAGTAGACATTCAGAAAGAGATTTATTATTACCTAAACATCGTGATAATCTATTGGAAAGTGTATTAAAAGATTTAACATCGGATGCTAATGTTATAGCAATTTACCAGGCTGGTTCATTAGCTAGAGGAAACTTTGACAATTACTCAGATATTGATTTACACATTATTGTCACTCCTGAAAAGAAAGCCGAGTATATTAAGGACAAACATAATAGAGCAAGGAATTGGGGAGAAGTATTATTTTACGAAGACGTTAATCCTTATTCGCCTGTTGTAGTTACCCATTATGATTGTTTTATAAAAGTAGATAGCTGGTATCATACACCTGAAGAAGTTGTACCTTCTATATGGTTAAAAGGAACCAAGGTTCTCTACGACCCCAATAATAGTATTAGCACGGCCATAAAGGACTCATCATATGAAGTTTATAAACCCTCGTCGGATGAATTTGTTTTTTGGAGGGGAAAGCTACTAGCTTTTATACACGAAACTTACCGTGCAGTTATGCGGGAAGAAATATATTATGCTATCTCTAATTTGGACAGAGTACGATGGCTAGTTGTTTCTGGTTGGTATATGGAAATGGGAAAACATTTAGATGGTCCATATGGTGTCTGGTCAAAAATTGAGGGAAAAAGAAGTAAATTAAATGATTGGCAGTTATCACTTCTAGAAAATTGGAATTGTGGTCGTAATACGAATCAAATTATGAAAACGTTGATCGATATGGTCCCAGAAATTCTGAGACTGAATAAATACCTGAGTAAGCAAGTTAATATCGAAGAAAATGAAGAACATATCAAAAAAATCATAGAAATGGCATACTAATTTTTGTACGATAACGGGATAACTTATTTGTTCAACTAATGGGTACTTTAGTATAAAACAAACAACAAATACAGTGAGCTAGGAAATACATTTCCTAGCTCACTTTTATGTGCATTATAAATCAACCTTTACCTTTACCTTTAACTAGCACAAGTATAGCCACGTGCTTCCTAGTATACAGAAACACGTGGCTGAAATAGATATTTTGTTCTAACTTAAAACGCCCAATCCCCATTACGGAAGACAGGTTCTGAAGTGCCGTCAGGTTTGATGCCGTCGATGTCCATTTTATCCGAACCAATCATGAAATCGACGTGGGTTAGGCTTTCGTTCAGGCCGTTTTCCGCCAGTTCTTCAGGGCTCATGTTTTTTCCGCCTTCAAGACAGAATGCATAAGAGCTTCCGATTGCTAAATGGTTCGATGCATTTTCATCGAATAATGTATTGAAGAATAATACGTTTGATTGGGAAATGGGCGATTTGAATGGAACCAATGCCACTTCTCCTAGGTAGTGTGAGCCTTCATCCGTATCAACCAATTGTTTCAGTATTTCTTCGCCTTGTTCAGCCTTCACTTCTGTGATCCGGCCGTCCTTGAACGTCACGGAGAAGTTATTGATGATATTGCCGCCATAACTAAGCGGTTTTGTGCTTGAAACCGTTCCGTTTACGCCTGTTTTCAATGGGACCGTGAACACTTCTTCCGTTGGCATGTTTGCCATGAATTCGTGTCCTTGCTCATTGATGCTGCCAGCTCCGCACCAAAGGTGTTTTTCAGGCAATTCGATGGTTAAATCCGTGCCTGGTGCCGTGTAATGCAATTTTTGATAGTGCTTTTCATTTAGGTAATCCACTTTTTCATGAAGGGTGTCATCGTGTTTCTTCCACGCCTCTACAGGTTCTTGCACATCAACTCGTACAGCTTTGAAGATCGCTTCCCAAAGTGTATCGACGCGTTTTTCCTCAGCTACTTCAGGGAATACTTTATCAGCCCAAGCTTGTGAAGGGACTGCAACGATGGACCAGCTCACTTTATCGGACTGCATATATTGGCGCCATTTTTTCAGGGCGGTGCCAGATGCTTTCTGGAAGTTGGCGATCCGTTCAGGTTGAACGGATTTCAAAAGATCCGGACTAGAGGAGATGACGGATAGAAAAGCTGCGCCATTTTCAGCAAGTTCGATTGTTTCTTTTGCACGCCATTCTGGATACTCGTTGAACACTTCGGCAGGGGCCATTTCGTATTTTGTACGGCCGACAATATCATCGTTCCAATTGACGATGACATTGCGAGCACCGCTTTCATATGCCTTTTTAACAATAAGGCGAACCAGCTCTGCTCCTTCTAAGGTCGTGTTCAAGACGAGGGTTTGTCCCTCTTGAATATTGACGCCGACTTTAACGGCCAGTTCTGCATATTTTTCTAAATTCTTCTGAAATTCACTCATCATTAAAAACTTCCTTTCCATGATCTACATTCATCATTGTAGCGATAGTTTCTGAAAAAAGAAACTATTTAAACATATGTATGGTAAATAAACCAGATAGGCTAGTAAGTGAAGCCGAGTGCAGGGACTCAGCTTCAGTGAATACATCCTTTTACTTTTTCAATACATCATGGTCTACGTAGCGTTCCCCATTGATTTCACTGAGCAGGTTAATCGCAACCCTGGCTCCGTCACCGGCCGTGACGATGGTATGAACGCTCACGCCTGCACCGGCTCCAGCGGCCCAAATCCCGTCTACGGATGTTTTCCCTAATGAATTCACATCATACACCTTTTTAGTCCGCGGTTCGATTCCGTCCTTTGTCGCAACACCTGCTTCTTCAGCTAGATTGGTTATCATTCCAGTCGCGAGGATGATGTATTTAGCTTCAATAGGTCCGGCATCCGTTTCGATTGTATATCCCTGTTCGGTTTTTTCTATGCTTGTAACTTTCGTTTCGATATGTTCAGCACCGAATTTCTTTGCCTGTTGGATTCCAATATCGACCAATTCGGGTCCGGAGATTTCGGCCACGCCATAATGATTTTCCATCCATGCTTTTTTGGTGATACTTGCATTGCTATCGAGCATGACCGTCTTTTTTCCTGCCTTAGCGGTGAAAATAGCCGCACTTCCGCCAGCGGGCCCAGCACCGATGATTGCTATTTCATACATAGGTAAATTCCTCCTTTTCTATATCTCGATTTTAGCAAATGGGTAGAGGAAAAGACTATCAAAACGAATTGAGAATAATCGAAATAATGAAAACCATCGAATGAAAGAGAGGGCCCCGGGAGGCCCTCTCTTTCAAACATCATTTATCTAGGTTAATCCAGACGCTTTTTACTTCTGTGTAGTTTTCAAGAGCATAGGAGCCCATTTCCCGTCCGATTCCAGATTGCTTATACCCGCCGAAAGGAGAGGCGGCATCAAAGGCGTTATAACAATTTACCCAAACTGTACCTGCACGTAATTTCCCAGCTACATAATGTGCATTGGCCAGGTCGCTAGTCCACAAACCGGCAGCCAACCCATATTCACTTGCGTTCGCCCGGTTGATAACATCATCTAAGTCCTCATATGGCATGGCCGCAATTACAGGGCCGAAAATCTCTTCTTTGGCAATGGTCATTTCTTCTTCTACACCGGCAAATATCGTTGGTGAAACAAAATAACCTTCTTCACCTGGCTTGTTTCCTCCAACCAGCACTTCTGCACCTTCATTTTTGCCTTTTTCGATATAGCTTAGGACACGCTTTTGTTGTTCTTGGGAGACGAGTGGCCCAATTTGGGTGTTAGGGTCCAGTCCTGCTCCTTGTTTGATCTTTTTAGCATGGCTTGTCATATCAGCTACGACATTATCATAGTGTTTCTTTTGAATATAGACCCGGGAGCCGGCACAGCATACCTGTCCCTGATTAAACATGACGCCATTTAATGCGCCAGGTATGGCTTTCGAGAAGTCGGCATCTGGAAGGATGATGTTTGGAGATTTCCCTCCAAGTTCCAGTGTCACACGTTTCATGGAGTAGGAGGCAGAGCGCATGATCATTTTTCCTACTTCAGTGGACCCGGTGAAGGCGATTTTATCGACTTCGGGGTGATCGACAAGCGCTTGTCCAGCTGTTTCACCGAACCCAGGGACGATATTGACGACACCGTCAGGGAAGCCTGCTTCAGCGATTAGTTCGGCTAAATAAAGGGCCGACAATGGTGTTTGTTCAGCTGGTTTCAGTATGACTGTACAGCCAGTTGCAAGAGCGGCTCCTAACTTCCACATCGCCATGAGAAGAGGGAAATTCCAAGGGATGATTTGACCGACGACACCTACAGCTTCATGTTTCGTATAATTGAAGTAATTTCCGCTTACCGGAATGGTCTGTCCTACGATCTTAGTAGACCATCCAGCAAAATATCTCATATGATCAATGGCTAGGGGAATATCCGCATTCGTTGTCTCACTGATCGGCTTTCCGTTATCCAGTGTTTCTAATTGGGCTAACTCTGTTTTGTTTTCTTCCATTAAGTCCGCTAGTTTATACATTAGCCTGCTACGGTCAGAGGCACTCATCTTAGACCATGGGCCTTGATCGAACGCTTTTCGTGCTGCTTTTACAGCTAAGTCGATATCTTCTTTATCCGCTTCATATACATCTGCGAGTTTTTGTCCTGTGGCAGGGTTGGGAGTTGTGAAGGTCTTCTTTGAGGCACTTTCTACAAATTGTCCATTAATGAAGAGTTTCTTTGGACCTTTAAGGAATTTGTCGAGCTTTCCACTTACTTCTAATGCTAGATTGGTCATAGTTTCCCTCCTGAATATATTAAATATATTGGGTAAAACGAAATGACTAGGATGATAACGCTTTCATGTTCCAATGTTTATCATATGTTAAATAAGAAGAGTATTCAATCATTAGTGTTCGACATTTTTTTTATGTGGAAAAGGCCTGAAATCACCGTTTTTTTCTTAGGAGTAAAGAAAAGTGTCAAGACATGTGTAAAATGTATGGTAAACTTTAAAATTAATAGGTAGAATCAAATAGGAGACTATATTAAGAAGTATCAGATTTTAGGAGGATAATATGGAGAACAATGCAAAAGCGATATCACAGCGTAAATTGCTGGGAGTTGCTGGTCTTGGTTGGATGTTTGATGCACTGGATGTAGGGATGCTTTCATTTATCATCGTTGCATTGAAACAGGACTGGGATTTAACGAGCGAACAGGTCGGTTGGATTGGGAGTATCAATTCTATTGGGATGGCAGTTGGCGCCATACTTTTTGGAGCGATGGCAGACCGGGTTGGTAGAAAGAATGTCTTTATCATTACCTTATTATTATTTTCGATTTCGAGTGGTCTGTCGGCAGCGGTCAGTACGCTCAGCTTATTCTTGGTTTTGCGTTTCTTGATAGGGATGGGGCTTGGAGGAGAGCTTCCCGTTGCATCAACACTCGTATCTGAAAGCGTCGAAGCGAGTAAAAGGGGGCGTGTGGTCGTACTGCTTGAAAGTTTTTGGGCGGTCGGCTGGTTACTGGCTGCGCTCATTTCCTATTTCATCATTCCGGCGTACGGATGGCGTGTCGCATTGCTATTAAGTGCCATTCCCGCATTCTATGCTCTATATCTGCGTTTGAAATTACCCGATTCTCCTAAATATACGAAGCTTGAAAAGAAACAGAGACCGTCGGTGCTGGACAATATGAAAAATGTCTGGAAAAAGGGGTTTGCACGTCAGACACTTGTATTATGGATCCTATGGTTCTGCGTGGTCTTTTCTTATTATGGCATGTTTTTATGGTTACCGAGTGTCATGGTGATGAAGGGGTTCAGCATGATTCAAAGCTTTGAATATGTATTGATCATGACGTTGGCTCAGCTTCCTGGTTATTTCTCTGCAGCGTGGTTGATAGAGAAGATGGGGCGTAAATTCGTATTGATTACATATTTAATAGGTACGGCAGGTAGTGCGTTTTTCTTTGGCTCGGCTGAAGGGTTATCACTTTTGATCGTATCCGGAATGTTTCTGTCGTTTTTCAATTTAGGTGCATGGGGAGCCCTGTATGCGTATACACCCGAACAATATCCAACCGTGATACGTGGTACCGGAACGGGATTAGCGGCGGGAATCGGGCGTGTCGGTGGGATTTTGGGGCCATTGCTTGTCGGTTATTTAGTTGCAGGAGGTACGCCGATATCGACCATCTTCACCATCTTCACCATTGCCATTTTGATTGGTGCACTTGCTGTGGCATTTGGAAAAGAAACGAAGAATACAATTCTTTCATAATAGAAGGAGGATGACTCGTAAAGAGCATCCTCCTTCTATTAGTTAGTAAAGCTTTGTACAGCATTTGCAATGAATTTGGCTGCATCATGAGGATTCTTGGCCTGAATAATGGCAGAGACGACGGCCACCCCGGATATGCCACTTTCTGAAAGTGTGTGGATATTGTCCGCTGTAATCCCCCCGATTGCTACGGAAGGAATCGAAACATTACTACATATTTTCTCCAGTTCGCCTTCCGTCATTATCGTTGCATCTCGTTTCGTGTTGGTGGGAAAGATAGAGCCAACACCAATATAGTCGGCGCCATTTCGTTCAGCTTCAAGAGCTTCCTCCAATGTCGACACTGAAACCCCAATAATCATATCTTCAGGGACAAGGGCTTTTATAATAGGAAGAGGGAGGTCATCCTGTCCAACGTGAATTCCATCCGCTCCTACGGCAAGAGCTACATCTACCCGATCATTAATGATTAAGGGAATGGAAAGGTCGTTGAGAATCTGTTTTAACTGGGAAGCTTTTCGATAAAAAGTGAGGGAGGACGCTTTCTTCTCCCTAAGTTGGACGGCTGTGGCTCCACCTGCAACTGCCTCGACGATCTTATTGGTCATGTCCCCGAAATCTAACGTTTCTTCCGTTACTAAATAAACACTCAAATCAAAGGGCAACTTCTTCATGAATATTCACCTCGTTTTCCCATATGGACTTATCCATTTTTGAAATGGCATCAATTATCCTTGTTCTATATGTCCCGGTGCCTTCATTTTCTTTAAGGGTTTTTGCAGCAAGTTCTCCAGAGAGGCTCATTGTTGAAATTCCTGCAATAGCAGCAGAATAATGGTCCTCTGTGATTCCGCAGAAAGCTCCAATCAGGGCAGTTGCCATGCAGCCGGTCCCCGTTACTTTCGTTAAAAGGGGATATCCATTATCAATGATGGACGTACGTGACGGGTCACTGACAGCATCTTTGGCTCCACTTACGACGACAACGCTATTCAGTTTCCTCGCAGCAAGTAAGGCAAGTTCTGCGTTGCTGATTGACAATTCACCTGAATCGACCCCACGTGTTACGATATCGCCTCCCATTAGCCGATGGATCTCACTCGCATTACCTCGAATGACTTGAACAGTCACTTTACCGAGCAGTTCCATCGCTTTCTCTGTTCGATAAGGGGTCGAACCGACGCCTACAGGATCCATAATGACTGGTATATGAAGGTCGTTCGCTGTTTTGCCGGCAATCTCCATCGCTTCCAAGGACCTATCATCAATCGTTCCGAAATTTAGAACAAGTGCTTGTGCCAGCTTCACCATGTCGCCCACTTCTTTTGGGCTGGAAGTCATGATGGGAGAACCGCCAATTGCTAAGGTTGCATTGGCACAATCATTGACCGTGACAAAGTTGGTGAGCTGGTGGACGAGCGGTTTTTTCTTTCTAACTTGATCGAATAGACCTGAAATGGATGTTGTCATGTTAAATCACTCCAGTTCTCTTTGTGAAATTGATAGAAATGGTGAACAGGTCCGTGGCCCTTACCAAGTTCAAAGCTATTTCGTATAGCTTCCGAAATATAGACTTTCGCTTGTTCGATGGACATTCCTAAAGGAAGTCCTTTTGCAAGGTTGGATGTTATGGCAGAGGAAAGGGTGCAGCCAGTTCCATGTGTGTTTTTGGTATGTATGCGTTCGCCCTTGAACCAAGTGAATTCCTGCCCATCATATAAGAGGTCGTTGGGATTTCCTGCTGCATGCCCTCCTTTCAGTAATACCGCTTGCGGTCCCAGTTCAAGAATAGCGGTACATGCCTTATAAAAGTCTTGTTTCGTCCGGATTGAAAACCCGGTAAGGACTTCGGCTTCAGGTATATTGGGTGTAACAAGTGTAGCAAGTGGAAGTAAGTCGGTTCTCAACGATGAAATGGCCCCTTCATCCAGCAGATGGTGCCCGCTTTTGGATATCATGACAGGATCAAGGACGACGGTGGCAGTCTTGAATAACTTAAGTGAATTTGCAACGGTTTCGACGGTCTCCTTAGATCCAAGCATTCCTATTTTTACTGCATCGACATGAATGTCTTCAAAAATGGCCGCAATTTGATCGGTAATCATGGCTGAATCGATAGGTTGGACTGAGCGAACTTCCATGGTGTTTTGCGCCGTGACAGCTGTGATAACAGACATGCCATAAACCCCATGTGCCGAAAAAGTCTTTAAATCAGCTTGAATTCCGGCTCCACCCCCTGAGTCAGATCCCGCGATTGTTAGTGCTGTTTTCATATAATAACCTCCTCATATAATGATTTTTCAAGAGACCTTTCAATAAAAGAAGGGCTAAAAGTGACCCCATTAATGAACTAAGAAGAAAAGCTGGTACAAAACCAAAAAGCGCCGCCTTTTTTCCCAATAATAAGACAGCTATTGGATAACAGGCCAAAGAACCAAGAATGCCGGTCCCCAATATTTCACCTAAGCAGGCGAACCCCATCTTTTTTGTTTTCTGGTAAAGCACCGCGGCCAGGAGGGCACCAATCATGCTTCCCGGAAACGCAAAAATGGAACCAGTACCTGTCATGTTTCTGATAAGGGAAACCAAAAAGGCTTGTGTCACAGCAAAAAACGGTCCCAATATAACGGCTGTGATGACATTAACTACATGCTGAATAGGAAAGATCTTTGCATATCCAACCGGGACAAAAACGAACGAACTAGTTAAGGTAGTGATTGCCGTGAACATGCCAGTCAGCGTCATTTTCCGTAATAATTTGCTCATACTTAACATTCAAAGCGGCCAATCATGTTCGTTGTGAACCATATCCCAAAATAAATATTCATATCGGGAGGTCATTAAAAAGTGTTTCTCTAATTTATTTTGTTCTTTTTCAGGTAAACCTTCAGTCAGCTCATCTAAAAGCTTAGCTAACCATATATGGGATTCGGCGAATTCAGGAGATGAATACGATTCAATCCACTGGGCATAACGATTTGTCGGTAACGCTTTTCCGTTTTGTTCTTTTAATAGCAGACCAATCTCATAATAATCCCAAGCACATGGAAGCAAACAGGCGACAATGTCAGCCAGTGTCCCGTGATGTGCGGCATTTAGCATATAGCCTGTATAGGCAAGGGTAATGGGCGTGGGTTCGGTTTTTTCTAATTCTTCCGAGCTGATTCCGAACTCTTTGCAGTAGTTCCGATGCAAATTCATTTCTACATGGAGAGTCTCATTTAAAATACCTGCAAACTTGGCCATGGTTTCCATATCGTTAGCCTTGATAGCACCTAAAGCGAAAAGTTTGGAATACTCGATAAGATAGATATAATCCTGCTTCAAGTAATAGGCAAATTTACTTTCTGAAAGCGTTCCATCTCCAATTGCCTGAACAAAGGGATGTGTATGATTCCTTTTCCAGATTTCTTTTGCACGATTGTGAAGTCTCTCGCTGAAAGATTCTAATTGGGTATTCGTCATGGTTTTTTCCTCCTTGATTTCATTCACATACTTAGGAAGGCTTAGTGCTTATAAATGAAGAACAGCCGCTTTCAATTAGAAAGCGGCTGTTCTAGGAATGGACGGATCCCTTTACAACCTGCTTTCCTCCGCTGGTATGACCCAGATCAGGTACAAAGGGTTTGATTCTCAGCCTAATGGCTCCCCTAGCAGTCTGCTATTAAATTACATAAAAAACCCGTTCCTGAAAACGGAACGGGGTAGATGGATAAAGTCAAACGTACGAAGACGATATCATCCACTTTCCTCCGCCGGTATGAGCCGGGTCAGGTTCAAAGGGTCCGGAACAACATTCCATCTCAGTCTTTATAAAGACTCCCCTAGTGGTAATTCGTATGTGATTAGTGTCATCATAACAGATAAAAAGGAAAATGCAACCGAAAAGCCCGTTTTCTAAAAGAGTTTAATAGGTGAAAAGTATAAAAAATATTGAATGCAATTGACTTTTGGTTGTTATTGATATAAAATCATGTCGAAATCATTTATATATCATATTCTTATCCAGAGAGGTGGAGGGACTTGGCCCTAAGAAACCTCGGCAACAGGCCCATCGTGGTACTGTGCTTCTTCCAACAAGCGTATGCTTGGGAGATAAGAAGAGACGAACGGACCTCTGTCAACCTCTTCTTGGATTAGAAGGGGTTTTTATTTTTGTTAAATGATGTTTAAGGAAACTGCAAAAAAGGTATATATATTTTGGCTTAAGCGAAGCCTATAAGATTAAGCTTATTCAGAAGTATGAACCTAAGGAAAGGAGCCATTTATATGGCAGAGTTTTTCGAGAAAAAAGAACAGAGGAGAGCATTATTGATAGAAGAACTACTATCTAATGGTGTATATAAAACCTCTGATGAAAAGCATTTATATGATGCTCCATTAAAAGCTCTTGAGGATGAATATAGAATTATTATAGATAGAACAGGTAATGAGTCACCTCCAGAATGTATGACATAGCTAATATGTTACTATCATTAAATTAATAGCTAAAAGAAAAGAAGAAGCATTTGCTGCATGATAGAGCAAGTGCTTCTTCTTTTTATAAACTGACATAATTAGTACATAAATTGGTATGTGTATGGGTAAATTTTCACACATATACCTTGAAAAA
Source organism: Peribacillus sp. NPDC097675 (assembly GCF_050277655.1). Taxonomy (NCBI): domain Bacteria; kingdom Bacillati; phylum Bacillota; class Bacilli; order Caryophanales; family Bacillaceae; genus Peribacillus; species Peribacillus sp. NPDC097675. The sequence goes on from NZ_JBNNSK010000003.1 coordinate 213,034, forward strand.
ACATATTTAAATCATAGAATATGATTGATTTTAACTAGTATTTTGATTATGATGAAAAGTGTAAAATACTTGAAAAAATGGGAAGTGATAATATTGCAGTATTCTCATATAACAGTGGATAAAATAGAAGAAAAGCGAAAAGAAATGATCAAGTTAGCAACGAATTATGGTTTTACAAGCAGACTTGCCGTTCAAGCAAGCCAAGAGTTGGATTCGTTGCTAAACGCTGTGACATCTGTAAAATACTTAGATCATGCACTTCCAAAAAATTAAATTGAATAAAGTTCTTCTAAAAACAAATCTAGTCCATTGCCTCTAAATGAGTCATGTAGTGACACGTTTACCAAGGATGACCAAATCGCGTTCCACTCCATCGAGTTCTGCCACTTTTGGTAAATGGGCCCACTTTTCAAAACCGAATTTAGAAAAAAGGTTAATGCTTGGTTTATTGTGAGCGAAAATGAATCCAAGAAGTGTCTTTACTCCTACATTTGGACTCACCTCTATAGCTTTTTGAATCGAAGTCTGTCCGATTCCCTTTCCACGAAAATCATCATCAAGATAAATGCTGATTTCAGCCGTAGAATCATATGCAGGTCTACCATAGAAAGATTGAAAGCTCATCCATCCAGCTGTTTTCCCTTCATAAGTAATTATATACAATGGACGTTTATGGATAGAATGTTCATCAAACCATTTCAAACGTGATTCTACTGTAATTGGTTCTGTATCTGCCGTAACCATCCTCGAAGCGATTGTGGAATTGTAAATATCCACGATTTTAGGCAAATCCTCTATTACTGCTTCCCTAAACTCTATATCCTCATTCATCATTTTGCTCCCATCCATATTTTTTAAGCTTTATTCCCCATTCACCAAGGTGCAATTAGGAAAGATTTCTCTTATCATACACTTTCACGAGTTTTTCTTACAATTGATTTGAAGGTTAGGCTAGTCCTCTTTTTGGGTATAAATTAAATTAAATACTTCCTAGCGAATACAAAAGGAGAAAGATCTTACATGAAAAAGATAGTTGGCTTATTATTTATTGTACTTGTTATATGTATAGTTGCCTACGCGTTTCAGGCAACGGATGCAAAAAACGATCAAAGAGTCATGGCTTTTGGAGATTCACTGACTTATGGTAAGGGAGATAAAGATGGGGAAGGGTATATAGATGACCTGAAACAGGAAACGAATGATGCAGATTCGGAAAAGAAAGTGCAATTCTGGAATTATGGGATAAAAGGTCAGGAAACGGACGGGGTCATTAAACAGCTTGAAGATACAGAAATTAACACGAAACTGGATAAGGCTGATACTTTTATCGTTTATATCGGAATAAACGATTTGATTAATAGTAATGGTGGAAATCTGAAAAAAATACATGATCACAAGATAAATGATGAAAAAAAAGAGTACGTCGAGCATTTAGATAAGATTCTTTCTTTACTTTTAGAGAAAAATAAGAAAGCAGATATCCTGGTGATAGGATTGTATAACCCTAATAAAGAGGATGTGAAATTGGAAAATCATATTAATAGCTATAACTCCTCCATCAAAGAAAGAGTGGATAAGGATAATCGATTAAAATATATTCCTACAAATGATTTATTCAAAAATAAAGAGAAAGCAGAGTACTTCAGTGACGAGATACATCCGAATGAAAAAGGCTACCAGCTTATCACGAATCGAATATTGGATAGGTACAATTTTAAATAAGAACCAAAAAAAAGGGGCATGGAAGACTATTTCCATGCCCCTTTTATGTTGAAGCCTTATGAGCGGATTGTTTTTTGCTCAGTGGCCATATATTTTTGATGAGGAGTAGCCTTGGGAAACTGTAAGTCATGGAGCTGTCTATATCGTCCATTATGTAGCAATAGGTGTTCATGCGTTCCTTTTTCCTGGATGATGCCTTTTTCAAGAACGACAATTTGATCTGCCTTTTGTATGGTTGATAATCGATGGGCAATGACGATGGATGTACGGTTTGCTAATAAGTTGGATAATGCTTCCTGTATTAGATGTTCGGACTCCGTGTCGAGTGATGCTGTCGCCTCATCCAGGATGATGATTTGAGGATTCTTCAAAAGGGCCCTGGCAATGGCAATGCGCTGCTTTTGGCCACCGGAAAGCTTGACCCCACGTTCTCCGATTTGTGAGTCATAGCCTTTCGGAAAGTCACTGATAAATTCATGGGCATTCGCCGCTTTAGTTGCTTCAATGATTTCCTCATCCGTTGCATCGAGTTTACCATAGATAATATTATCGCGAATGGAACCATTAAATAAAATGATATCCTGGGAAACTATCCCCATTTGACTTCGTAAAGACTTGAGGGAGAGATCACGAATATCATGGCCATCCACTTTGATGGTTCCTTGTTGGGGATCATAGAAACGGATCAAAAGGCTGGTAACCGTTGATTTTCCAGCCCCGGACGAGCCGACAAGGGCCGTTACCTTTCCTGCTTCTATTGTGAGATTAAAATTGCGGAGTACCGGAACTCCTTCATCATAAGCGAAATTAACAGCTTGAAACTCGATTTGTTTCGTGACCTCTAAAAGATCGATGGTTGTTTCCTTGTCTTTGATACCAGGTTGTGTCTCCATTATTTCTGTAATACGTTCAAATGCTGCAGCCGATTGCTGCACGATACTGATAACCCGACTGAAATTACGTACGGGACTTTGAAGAAGTCTTAGATAAGCGAGAAAAGCCACAATTAATCCAATCGTAAATTCTCCTTGCATGACTTGCCAGGCGCCAAATACAATCACTGCGACAAGACCTAGATTGTTCATCAAGTCTATGAGCGGGCCGAACATGGAGCGCAAGCGAACCGATTTGATGTTCGCTACCATATTTTCATGATTCCGGTCTGCAAATCGTTTCGATTCGAATTCTTCATTGGTGAAGGATTGTATGAGCCGCATACCTGAGAGTGAATCCTGCAATTGATTACTGACTTCGCCGGCAGAACTTTGCACGCTTCTAAAAGAGAGGCGAATCCGTTTACCAAACACACGTGTCATATAGAACATGATCGGAAATGTAAAAAGAAGAACCACGGTCAGCTTCCAATTGATGAAGAGCATATAAACTGCAACCGCAAAAAAAGTAACCGTATCTGTTATGACCTGGAGCATGCTTGATGAAATGAGCTGTTGAAGTAGATTCACATCATTCGTAAGTCGAGACATTAAATCACCGGTTCGGTTTTTATCAAAGAATTTCATATCTAACTTTTGGATATGATCATATAAGCCATTCCGTATATCCATGATTGCTTTTTGCCCCACTTTAGAGACGATATAGCTATTTGAGAAGTTTAGTAAAGCCAATAAAATGGCGGCAACAAGGATACCTGATCCTACCCAAATCAATGAGCCATATTCTTTGCCTGGAATAACCTCATCAATGGTATATTGCGTAAGTTGAGGTATGGAAAACTCGAGCAAAGAAATGAAGATCATGATGGATATAATCATACTTGAAAATTTCCATCGAGATGGAATACGATTGAATATTTGTTTGAGCATCATCCAAATGCTTCCCTTAGATGGTGTGGCATTCGTTGCACTACGTCCTTTATGACTGAATGGGATATGTCCCCCGCTCATTTTAATCACTCCTATGATGAATTGAAAGTTGATTTATAGACCTTTTATGACTATCATAGAGGTTTTTAAAAAATAGACAACATTTGATGGGTTTACTATAAAGAAAACGCCTTCATATTTTACAATTTACCCTTATGATGGAATAATTATAGGGGTTAGAGAAGGGAGATGGTGAAAGTGGAAGAGAACAAAAAAATCAGGGAAGAACTTTTACAAGCGGTGAATGGATTATCCGATGAACAGTTAAATGCCCACCCCGAAGACGGTCGCTGGAGCATCATTCAGGTGTTAGATCATTTGTTTTTAATGGAGAGAGCCGTTACGAAAGGCATTGCCGATACATTGGCTAGCGATGAGATTAAACCCGCAGACGATAAACCGATACAGTATACGTTAAATCGTGACATTAAGGTGGAAGCACCATCCTTCGTAATACCAACAGAGGAGTTTCTGACATTAGATGAAGTGAAAACGAAGCTCTCAACTTCCCGAGAGGCATTGGAAGCGGTAGTCTCCAAAGCAAATGAGAGTGCTTTGAATGAAAAGTCGTTCCCACACCCCATGTTTAAAAATCTAAGTTTGAAGCAGTGGATTCCGTTTATCGGGCTTCATGAAAAACGACATTTATTGCAAATAGAAGAGTTGAAATCCAAATTATAAAAAAAACTCAGCCTAGTAGGTTGAGTTTTTTTTATATATGCATTCATTTAGGAGAGACTATGTAGGAGGTAGTCATCTGTTGTTTTATGTAAAAAGTGAGGGCTATAATCATGATTATTGCTTTAACGCGCAAAATTCGTTAAAGTGAACTAGTGAGAAAGACAACATAAAGGAGTGCAGTCACCATGGAAGAAATTAAACATTGCCAAGACTCTTTAGTCATAAAAACGAGCTTGGTCCTCCCGCCGGATACTAATAATATCGGTACGATGTTTGGAGGAAAATTGATGGCTTATATCGATGACGTAGCCGCTATATCTGCAATGCGTCATTCAAGGAGTAATGTTGTAACAGCTTCGACGGATTCTGTCGATTTCCTACATCCGATTCATGAAGGAAATGCAGTTTGTCTTGAAAGCTTTGTAACATTTACAGGCAGGACCTCTATGGAAATCATCGTAAAAGTTGTTGCCGAGGATTTACTTACTGGAGAAAGAAATCTATGTGTTATTTCCTTTTTAACTTTTGTCGCCATTGATGACAATGGTAAACCAATACCTGTTCCACGGTTGGTTCCGGAGACTGAAATGGAGAAAAATTTAAACGAATCGGCTAAACACCGGGCAGACGTACGGAAAAAAAGAAGAGATGATACCCAATACATCGCGAGTACCTTTGGTGTGAAATTACCTTGGACGACTGAAAGATCAGATCCAGGGTTATATAATTAATACTGAAAAACGGGCAGCTAATGCCCGTTTTTTCATTTATTAATCATCGCTTGATAGAATTCCAAAGAATCGAAGGATAGTAATGAATAAATTGATGAAATCTAGGTACAGATTCAAGGCCATAAGTGGTACTTCTTCTGCAGTTACCCCGTAATGCTTCATACGATTGAAATCATAAAGGACATATCCACTGAATACAAGAATTCCAATAAAGGAAAAGACGAGCATCGCTGTGGAACTTAACGGTGAGAATAGATTAAATATACTAATGGCAACTAAAGCTAGCAAGGAAGCCATAAGCATTCCACTTAAAAATGACAAATCCTTCTTGGTTGTTGTTGCATATAACGCTAATCCACCAAAGACGACGGTTGTCGTCACGCCTGCTAAAATAACGACATTTGCTCCGGCTAAAGCTAGGTAGTGAGCGATGATGGGATAGGTGGTTATTCCCGATATAAATGTAAAAGCATAAAGAAATGTGTATCCGATTGCTTTTTTTCTTCGCATGATAAATGCCCCGATTAGCATGGCGATTTCCAAAATCGCTAAAGGTAGAAATAAAGAAGGGGGGATAAGGGTTCCTGCAGTCATTCCTATAACGGAAATGGCTAGGGATATAGCAAATGTGCGCATGACAGAGGGTATATAAGAATCTACGGTATGTGAATACATTGGGTTTGCCTCCATATAATTATTTATACCATCACTTACGCAATTAAGTTTGAAAGGTTTCACTTTTAATTGGAGGCATTTATAAAGAATAAGGCCCTCTTGGGTTAATATATTGTGGATAATAATTTTCCGAAATATCAAAATATTAAGAAAACTATTGAGTGAAATCGTAACTTAATGAAAGGCTAAATTGTTTAGGAATAGCCTGAATTTATTATTTTTATATATAAAATTTTATCAATCTATTTCATTTATTGATAATTATCCCGTTATTATAGTAATAAAAAATGAAAAAAATTAATTTATAAAAATAAAATTATAGGGAAAAATTATTCCTGAAGTTATAATTAATTAAAAAAATGTTATAATTTGATAGAAATATGTTGAATAAATATTAAAAATTGATTACAATTTTATTTAATTATCAGAAAATTTTTATTTTACCGGTAAAACAGTTTAGGGGGATCAGGATGAAAAAAGCAATATTGCAAGTTGAGAACCTCACTACCTCATTTCGAATCCAAGATAAATATCATGCAGCAGTGGATGATGTCTCATTTACGGTGAATGAAAATGAAATTGTAGCAGTGGTTGGTGAGTCAGGTTGTGGTAAGAGTGCACTAGCCCTCTCTATCATTCAATTACATAATATGCAAAGAACGAAATCTGAAGGTGTCATAAACTATAAAGGCCAGAATTTACTCGATCTTAATGATTCACAAATGAATAAAGTTAGAGGTAAGGAATTAGGAATGATATTCCAAGAACCATTGACGGCATTGAATCCCTTGATGACTGTCGGAAAACAGATTGAGGAAAATTTGGATTATCATACGAATCTATCAACTGATGAAAAAAAGAAAAGGACGATAGAACTTTTAACACAGGTCGGCATCCCTTATCCGGATAGGACCTATAAACAATATCCCCATGAACTTTCGGGTGGTATGCGTCAAAGGGCCATGATATCGATTGCGATTGCTTGCAATCCTGCTTTAATCATCGCCGATGAGCCAACGACGGCTCTCGATGTGACGATTCAAGCTCAAATCCTGGATTTGTTGAAGGAAATACAAAGTAAGACAAAAATGGGCATCATCTTGATTACTCATGATTTGAGCGTAGTGGCAGAGGTTGCCGACCGCATCGTCGTGATGTATGCCGGACAAGTGGTTGAGACGGGAAGCGTCAAAGAAATTTTCAAGAAACCACTTCATCCTTATACCCGATCATTAATGAATTCCATCCCATCAGCACTTACCGATAAAAAACGTTTGCATGTTATAGAAGGCATCGTACCATCCATTGCGAAAATGGACAGGAATGGCTGCCGGTTCCAAGAGCGAATTCCTTGGATTCCTAAACAGGCCCATGAGGAGTCACCTACCCTACATGAGGTAGGGCAGGATCATTTCGTAAGGTGCACATGTTATAAGGATTTTTATTTTCAATCTGAAGGAGATGCGTTGCCTTATGACATTACTCAAAATAGATAATTTAAAAGTGCATTTTCCGATAAGAGGCGGCTTTTTTCGTAGAGTGGTAGATCATGTAAGAGCCGTCGATGGTGTGTCATTCGAATTACAGCAAGGTGAGACCTACGGTTTGGTTGGAGAATCCGGAAGTGGAAAGTCCACGACGGGTAAGGCTGTGGTCAAACTGAATGAAGTAACATCAGGAAAAATCATGTTCGAAGGAAGGGATTTAGCTTCGTTGAGCAGAAGAGAAATCAAACCTTTCCGAAGAGATATCCAAATGATTTTTCAGGACCCGTATTCCTCGTTAAATCCTAAAAAGCGGGTGCTCGATATCATCGCTGAGCCGCTAAGGAATTTTGAGAGGCTGTCCCCTGGAGAAGAAAAGAAAATTGTCCAGGACTTCCTGGATAAAGTCGGTCTAAGCCCGGAATCGATTTACAAATATCCGCATGAATTTTCCGGTGGACAACGTCAGCGTATAGGAATCGCTAGGTCATTGACGTTAAAACCTAAACTAATCATTGCCGATGAACCGGTTTCGGCGCTAGATGTGTCGGTTCAAGCACAGGTATTGAACTTCCTTCAAGATTTACAGGAGGAGTTTAATCTAACCTATTTATTTGTGGGCCATGACCTTGGGGTAATCAGGCATATGTGCGACCGGATGGGCGTAATGTACCGAGGTAGAATAGTAGAAGAGGGGACAAGTCAGGAAATCTATGAAAATCCCCAGCACATCTACACGAAACGTCTTATAGCTGCCATACCGGATCTAGAACCTGAAGTCCGTGAGCAAAAAATACGGCTAAGGAAAGAATTGGCAACGGAATATGAAGCATCTTATTCACAATACTTTGATGAAAATGGACGGGCGTATGATTTGAAGCCTATTACTTCAACGCATAGAGTCGCAATACAATAAGGAGGTGGATTGTACATGTGGAAATTTATCCTTAGGCGTTTTTTAGTCATGATTCCTCAGCTCTTTCTCTTGAGCATCATCGTTTTCATGATGGCAAAAGCCATGCCAGGTGATGCCTTGTCAGGTCAGGAACTCAATCCAAGGGCTAATCCGGCCGAACTCGAAAGAATCAGGGAAGATATGGGCTTGAATGACCCTTGGTACCAACAATATATTAGATGGGCTTCCAATGCTATCCATGGTGACTTTGGCATTTCGTATACACATAAGACACCTGTTATGGATGTTATTGAGAATAGGCTTTGGAATACGGTTTTCCTTGCATTCGTGACCCTTATCTTTACCTATCTGCTAGCTATCCCACTCGGCATTGTAAGCGGTAGGTATAATGATACGTGGTTGGATAAGGGAATTACCGGTTACAGTTACCTAGGTTTTGGCACACCAATTTTCATTTTTGCTTTAATTATGCTATTTGTTTTCGGTTTCGGTCTAAATTGGTTCCCATCTGGCGGAAGCGTTGATTCCAAAGTGGATGAAGGAACATTCGCATTTTTCATTAGTAAGCTTAATCATGTAATATTACCAGCTTTAAGTACGGCTATAATAGCAACGACAAGTACCATTCAATATTTACGAAATGAAATCATAGATAATAAAATTAAGGATTTCGTAAGAACCGCACGCTCGAAGGGTGTTCCGGAATCGAAAGTATACTCACGACATATCTTGAGAAATTCATTTCTACCGATTGCAGCTTTTTTAGGATATGAAATCACTGGATTAATCGGAGGCTCTGTCATAATAGAGACCATTTTTAGTTATCCAGGATTAGGCCAGCTTTTCCTTAGCTCTGTCAGTCTGCGGGATTTCAGTGTTGTGACGGCCATTGTCATGATGACGGGATTCGCCACTTTGCTTGGCACTCTTCTTTCTGACATCATACTTAGCGCGGTGGATCCGCGTATACGGATAGAATAGGGGCGGGGTGAGTCAAATGGAAATGAAAGTGGAAACTGGAAAGAACGTTCAAGTACAAGATGTGAGTCCTTCGGGAATGAAAATCATATGGCAAGAAATTAAGAAAGATAAACTGGCAATGGGCTCCTTGATTATACTCGCAGCCGTTTTGCTTTTCGTTTATGGTGCGTCTTTCTTCATGGATGCCAAGGAGATTGCTAAAGTCGATTTCCTGTCTATCTACATGGAGCCATCTTCGGACTATTGGCTTGGAACTGACTATGGCGGACGAGATGTATTTGGGCAATTAATCATCGGTACTAGGAATTCATTTACGATTAGTTTATTTATTACTTTATTCACGGCTATAATCGGATTGACTTTTGGGCTTCTTGCTGGTTACTTTGGCGGTGTTACCGATAATGTAATCATGCGTGTAATAGATTTTGTCATTGCCCTGCCACAGTTAATGTTCATCATTGTTTTTGTTACGATTGTACCTACATTTAATGTCACGGTTTTCATTTTGATCATGACGCTATTTTTATGGACAGGTAAAGCAAGGCTCATTCGTTCAAAGGTATTATCTGAGCGTGAATTGGATTATGTTCATGCTTCACAAACACTGGGTACGCCGCATTGGAAAATTATCATTTTTCAAGTGCTTCCCAATATCAGTTCATTGATCATCGTTAATTTCATTTTGAATCTTGCAGGCAATATAGGCCTAGAATCCAGTTTGACCTTTTTGGGATTCGGTCTTCCAGAGAGCTCACCGAGTTTAGGTACGCTCATTAGTTATGCTCGAAACCCAGATGTTTTAGAAAACAAATGGTGGATATGGATACCCGCATCACTCATGATTTTAGTGTTGATGCTGAGTATAAATTTTGTTGGTCAAGCACTAAAACGTGCTGCTGACGCAAGACAAAGAAGAGGATAAAAAAGGGGAGTGTAATGTCATGAAGATTAAAAAATATAGCAAGGTATTAAGTGCATTGGCGGTTTCATCTTTATTGCTTGCTGCATGTTCAGATGATACGTCTACAAAAGAGAAAAAGGGAAAAGCTGTTGAGCAGGTAGATGCATCGAAATTCCCGTCAGTTACATCAAATAAAGGGAAGCCGATTGAAGGCGGTCACCTTACTTATGGTTTGGTATCTGATACGCCATTTGAAGGAATCTTAAATAAGGTGTTCTACCAAGGTGATCCGGATAATCAAGTTATTACGTTCTTTGATGAAGATTTATTGGATACGGATGAAGATTGGGTATTTACTAATGAAGGCGCAGCTACCTATGAAATATCAGATGATAATAAAACGGTCTCACTTACCATCAAAGACAATGTTAATTGGCATGATGGAAAACCTGTAACAGGGGCTGACTTGGAATATGCTTATCTAGTAATGGGAAGCAAAGAGTACAAGGGAGTCCGTTATGATGAACAAATGGCATTGATTGAAGGAATGGAAGAGTATCATGAAGGAAAGGCAGACAGTATTTCCGGGATCAAGGTAGACGGAAAGAAAATAAGCTTCACCTTTAAGAAAGCGAACCCTTCGGTTAAGACAGGACTATGGACATATCCGCTTCACAAGGAATACTTAAAAGATGTTGCGATTGGTGATTTGGAGTCTTCCGATAAAATTCGTAAGAATCCTATTGGATTCGGACCATTCAAAGTGAAGAAAATCGTTCAAGGGGAAGCGGTGGAATTCGAAGCGAATAAAGATTATTACCGTGGAGCTCCCAAGTTGGACAGCGTTACATTGAAAGTTATCAATCCATCAGTCGTTGCGAAGTCCTTGGAAAATGGTGATGTTGATGTAGCAGCAGTTTCGGCTGATTATTATGATCAAGCTAATGCATTGAAAAACATCGAGATTTTAGGAAAAGTAGACTTGGCTTATTCGTACATCGGTTTTAACTTAGGGCATTATGATAAGGAAAAGGGCGAAAACGTGATGGATAACCCGAAATTCCAAGATAAACGACTTCGCCAAGCGATGGCCTATTCCATCAATAACGAACAAGTCGGCGAGAAGATGTATAAAGGGCTTCGTTTCCCTGCCAACTCGGTTATCACGCCAACGTTTAAATATAACAATAAAGACATAAAACCATATGAATATGATCCAGAAAAAGCGAAAAAACTATTGGATGAAGCAGGATATAAAGATACGAATGACGATGGTCTTCGTGAAGATCCGGATGGCAAGGAGTTCAAAATCAATTTTGCATCCATGAGTGGAGGAGATATTGCGGAACCACTTACGAAATATTACATCCAACAATGGCAGGAAGTTGGACTGGATGTTCAAATGCTTGATGGTCGTCTTCATGAGTTCAACTCTTTCTACGATATGTTGAAAAAAGACAGCGATAAGGTAGATATTTACCAAGCTGCATGGGGCGTGGCTTCCGATCCAGATCCATCTGGACTCTGGTCAAGACAAGCACAATTCAATTATACTCGCTGGGTGAATGACAAAAATGATGAACTACTGGCAAAAGGAATTTCTGAGGAAGCGTTCGATGATAAATACCGTGTTGATACGTATAATGAGTGGCAACAGTTGATTCATGATGAAGTGCCTCTTATCCCAACTCTATTCCGATATACAATGACTGGAGTCAATAAACGGGTGACCGGTTATGATTATACTGCAGGCCGCGAATATCAATGGTTTGATGTAGGTGTGACAGAAGAATCAGCTAAAAAATAATGTATAAAATCGGCTGCCTCCAATGGCAGCCGATTCTTTGGTTTCAAGATGGTGAATAAAGGTTATATATGAATAGTAAGTAATTGGAAGGGTGATAATGATGGAAGTGAGAAATCCTAATGAAACAAAGAGGGAACTTGAAATATTGTTTACGGAATCGGTGGGTCGTTTATTAAAGCCGCTGGAAGAAGAAATCATTGCAGACATCGTAGCCTATCCCGATGAAAAGAGAATTGCTTTCTTGGAATATATGAAGGAAATGTCCAATAAACGAAGACAGTTAAAATGATTTTTCTGATTATTGTTAAAGAACCGTCTGCAGACGGTTCTTTAGTGTGTTCAATGAAAGCAGAAAGAGATATAATTTTATATAGAAGAAGAAGGGAGCGTTCCATATGAATCACATTAATGAAAAAGAAATCGTTTCATACATAAAAGAGTTAGTCTCCATTCCGAGTCCTTCCGGTTATACGGAACAGGCCATTAAGTACACAGCAGCATTCATGGAGAGCAAACAAGTGCCTTATCAAATTACGAATAAGGGAGCGTTGCTTGCCACGTTAAAAGGGAAGGATGATAGCTGTCATCGTTTGCTAACAGCCCATGTGGATACCTTGGGAGCGATGGTTAAGGAAATTAAGCCGAATGGCCGTCTGAAGTTGACGATGATCGGTGGTTTCCGATGGAATTCAGTGGAAGGCGAATATTGTAAAATCCATACAGCAGGTGGAGACGTCATCACAGGGACGATTTTGATTAACCAAACGTCCGTACACGTGTATAAAAATGCTGGGGATGCTAAACGTGATGAAGAGACAATTGAAGTCAGAATCGATGCAGTAGTCAACTCAAAAGCGGAAACTGAAGACGTTGGCATTTCTGTTGGCGATTTTGTTTCATTTGAACCAAGGGTAGAGGAAACAAAAACAGGCTTCTTGAAATCAAGGCATTTGGATGACAAAGCAAGTGTTGGCATTTTGCTTCATATCATTGAACTGATTCAAGCCGGGAAAATCGAGTTGGCATATACGACGCATTTCTTGATTTCAAACAATGAAGAAATCGGTTATGGTGGAAATTCCAATATTCCAGATAAAACGGTTGAATACCTAGCGGTCGATATGGGCGCAATCGGGGAAGGTCAAACGACGGATGAATACAGTGTATCCATATGTGCTAAAGACTCATCCGGTCCGTATAATTATAAATTACGTCAGCACTTAGTTTCACTCGCAAAGGCCAATGATGTCGATTATCGGGTCGATATTTATCCGTATTATGGTTCTGATGCCTCTGCAGCAATTCGTGCAGGATTCGATGTGGTTCACGGCTTAATCGGACCAGGCATTGACGCCTCACACGCATTTGAGAGAACGCATCTCTCATCTTTAAAGCATACAGCGAATCTGATTGCTCATTATTTACAATCCGAGCTTGTATAATTAAATGGAAACCCTCGCTCACGTTAAGTGAACGAGGGTTTTGATATTTATCGGTCAAACAGAACAATATAATGGTCAAATCTGCTGCTTTATCAGTCAAATCAGCCAATATATGGTCCAACTGAGGCATATATCGGCCAATTAGAAAATTATAAATCCATTTCTTCTGGTGGCTCACCATTATTGTTCATTAGGCGGATATTTTCAGGCTTGATTTGTAATAATACATAGTTTGGATCCTCTGGTCCTTTAAACCATTGTTCAAAGGATTTATTCCATAATTTTTTCTTTAAATCTGCAGAATCATTGATTTTGGAAGTACCGGAAATTTCGATGTAAGAATCTCCAAGGCCTTCATTTTCATAACCTAACAAAATATGAACATGTGGGTTCTTTTCAATTTCATCTATTTTTTCTGTCTCTACGCTAGTTGGTGTATAAAAGGTTAATTCCTCGTTGAAGAATGTCATATAGCGGGAATAGGGTTTGTTATTTTCCACTGTTGATAGAACACCGATTTTGCTTTCCTTGATCACATTCAATATTTTTTCTTTTAATTGATCTTGACTCATCTTCACCACTCCTTTTATTTTTCTCATTCTTACTCTTCCACTTCTTGCGACAACTTAAACAAATTTGTACAGTTTTACGAATGTCATGAATGGATTTCTGGACAAGATACTATATTGTTCATTTATGCATTAAAAAGGAAGGTTGGTTTTTCGATAAATGCACCTAAAGCAAATAAAACAATAATCCTAAAAAAAGGTATTTATGTTAAAATATAAATAAATTCATGAAGGAATTCACGTAAACCAACGCTGTATTTCAATTGTAGATATGAAATTAATGGTCATCGAAAGGGGTGGGTAAGATCAGTGAACGATTCGAACTAAGTTTTAAAAATAAGGAAGTTAGAATGTGGTTTTATATCATAGTGCCAGCTTTTATGATAGGAATCTTATTTACGTTCATTGGAGGCCTCACCTATAATTATGCTCTATGGATAATGATAGTAGTAGCATGGGTTATCTTTTATACATGGCGTTTTCTTTACAGGAGGAAACAGAAGAAAAAAATAAACCCGTCTTAAGCTATAGGGTTGCGTTCCATTATGTTGCTTTTTCACAAACACTGCTTTATATCCAAATACAATGAATTTTATGTTTACTAACTTACCGTTTCTAAAAAAACACCCCACAGTATCGACCTTTTAGATTCGATACTGCGGGGTGTCCTTTATATTGGTTTAGCTTTTTTTGAGTGTACTTTCATTTACTGCAGGGACATTCTTTTTGTCATTGTTAAATAAACGTTGAAGAACAATGGTCTGAACGACCATAAACAATCCGCCTACTGACCAATATAGTGGCAAAGCAGCAGGGGCCGAGAATGAGATGAACAATATCATCGCAGGTGATATGAAGCTCATCAATTTCATTTGTTTTTGCTGGTCTTCTGGCATTTGCCTCATAGAAATGACAGATTGGAAATAATAGATGACGCCGGCAATGACTGCCATGGCGATATTAGGCTCCCCAAGGCTGAACCAAAGGAAGTTATGGGTCGCGATTTCATGAGACCCTTGAATCGCATAGTAGACGCCCATTAAAATCGGCATTTGAATCAGAAGTGGGAGGCAACCCATATTTAAAGGGTTCACACCATGCTTCTGATAAAGCTTCATCATTTCCTGCTGAAGTTCCTTTTGCTTGGCTGGATCTTTCGTCTCTTTCAATTTCTGTTGAATGGCAGTCATTTCTGGTTTTAATCCATTCATTTTCGTTTTCATATTGCGCTGTGTTTTATATTGCTTAATATTCAGTGGTAACAGGATGAGACGAATAATGACTGTCATCATAATGATACTTAACCCGTAGTTCCCGTTTAAAAATTCCGCATTAAACTCAAGAAAAGTATTCATTGGATTGACTATTACGGTGTGGAAAGGTCCGCTAGTTGCGGCTGAACAGCCAGATAGGACAGTAATCATCAAAAATAACGTTCCAATTAGTAGTGCATTCTTCTTCTTCAAAATATATTCCTCCTCAAATTGTTAATCGTTAGACAATGAAAAGGAGGCTTGGCTCTTCGGAATCATCTGGAGAGTCTTTTTGGCGAATAAAAGTGAAAAAGCGTCTTATGCCTTGCGAATGGAAAACGCTACCTGGATAAACAAGAGATTTACCAGGGTTTGAATGAAGTGAAGCTTGATATTTATCATTTAAGAGTGTCTGGTTTTTATTGATAAAGTAAAATGTCGCAAAGGGGAAGACAAAGGTCAACAAGTAGCCTGCCCATAGTGCATGGCGGATCGTTTGATAATCAAACTCTAATAATAACTCCCACATAGGAATCCCTCGTTTTTGTATTGGATAAGGATGTTACTGTTTATAAAACATTATAAATTCTGTAAGAACACTATACCAGATTCAAGATAGATAAAGCGAAAAAATAATATAGTTTTTTTAAAATAGTAAGGATTATTATTCCCAGGTACCAACTGATGTTTCAGAATTTATCCGATTAGGCGTATCCATTTTTCACATATGGTCATCAGTCTACATATGAATAAAGGGAAGTTTAATTACGAGGTGAAATAGGGATGAATCCATACGATCCATTGAATTCTCAAAGTTATTTTGATAATCAGTTATATCCTAATCCATTTACCCACTATGTAGGCGAAGATTTTCCGATAGACCCTAATCAATTTGGACAACAAAGCCAAGGAGAAAGACAGCCACCCCCACGTCCTCCTCAAGGAGGTCCACCACCGAGACCGCCCCAAGGAGGTCCGCCCCAAGGCCCTCCCCAAGGAGGTCCGCCCCAAGGCCCGCCTCAAGGAGGTCCACCGCCGAGACCGCCCCAAGGAGGTCCACCACCAGGCCCGCCCCAAGGCAGCCCGCCACCACGCCCTCCTCAAGGAGGAGGTCCACCTTCCGTGCCGCCGCCTTTATTTATTCCGCAGCTTATCAATATAGGATTATTTGGCATAGAAGCAGGGTCAATGAGAAGGTGTTTATTTCAAAATACGTATGTCTGGCTGAAAAATGGCCGATCATTTTGGTTCTACCCTACTTACGTAGGTCGTAATTCTGTGGCTGGTTATCGCTGGAGACCCAATCAAAAACGGTGGGCTTATTATGGTACTGATGAAGATGAGATTCGATCTTTTCAATGTTATTAAAAAACAATCCGCTTCTGCGGATTGTTTTTTAAGGGGAACTTCATTTTTGTTTCCATATCAAAAAAAGTCTGGATAATCAGAGATGATTCCATCCAATTCCATTTTCTTTAACGAGTGCATTTGTTTTTTATTATTGACGGTCCAGGTAAATACTTTCATTCCGTGACTTCGTATTCGTGCAATAAGAGACTGGGTTAACAAAGTTTGCTTTGGATTCGCAAAAGTTGCAAATTCCGATATTTCTTTTAGTTTTTGATCCGAAATTCTCCGTTTTATCAGTACACCGACTGGAATGTTGGGTAAGAGATCATGAAAATTCTTCATGGATTTCATATCAAAAGAATGAACCATAATCTTATTTTCACTCATGGAACCAATCGGCCTTTTTAGCAGTTCATCTGCCAGCTTCCTCTCGATACCGGGGTATTGAGAGGGATGTTTAATTTCTATCAATATCCCAACATCATTTGTCGAAAACGCGTCTAATACCTCGCTAAGTAGGGGAATTCTCTCGTTTCTAAAATCAGGATGGAACCAACTGCCGGCATCCAGTTTCAGTAACTCTGCCGCTGTAAAATCTTTTAGGTTCCCTTTACCGTTCGTTGTCCTCTCTAGTGTGGGATCGTGGTGAACCACAAGCACCCCGTCTTTACTTAGGTGGATATCCACCTCGAGGAAATCAACTCCCATTTCAATGGCTTTATAATAAGATGCCATCGTATTTTCAGGACAGTATCCCGATGCCCCACGATGTCCAATTTTCAGAGGTGAAGGATGCTCCGAGTGGAAGGGGATAGGCCTTTTCCTTCTTTTAAGAGAGAGTACTAGTATGAACAAAAAGATTATCAATACTATTAAGTAAAACTCTTTCAATGTGAACACTCCTTAATTCCATTGGGTTTACCGATAGTAATTATTTACCCCAATTTAAATCAATTAAAGGAGCTTTGTCAAAATAATCTAATATAGGGGAGGGAGTAATGAAGTACCACAATGAAAGAGTAACGTAATGGGACTTGAAATGTTGAGTAGATGAAATCAACTGAAAAAAGGAAAGGAACCAGCTTCTGTAGCTGATTCCTTTCCTTTTATTATACGATGATTGGTGTAACGTCTATATTTCCACGGGTTGCTTTAGAATAAGGGCAGGTAGCGTGTGCTTTCTGTACAAATTGTTCGGCTTCTTCCTTGCTTAGTTCTGGTATGGAAACATCTAATCTAACAGCCAATTTAAAGCCCCCATCGGTTTCATCTTTCCCAATCGTGACGTTGGCAGTAACTGTTGTATCCACTTTCTTTTTTTCTTTACTTAGGACAAGGTTCAAAGCACTGTCAAAACAAGCGGCATATCCTGCGGCAAATAACTGTTCTGGATTAGTTGCCTTTTCACCTGATCCACCCAATTCCTTTGGTGACTTTACATCAAAATCTAGGATGCCGTCTTCTGATTTAACATGTCCTTCACGACCACCGTGTACGGTAACTGCAGTTGTATATAATGGTTTCAAAAAAAACAACTCCTTTTGATTTAGTTAGTTTATAGTTTCCCTATATGAGATTTTTTAAACAAAAGATAGAGAGTTCGCTATGAATGAAAAATGGATAATATTTTAAATATATGTATTAATTTGGAATAATTTGTTTTATAATAACTGTATTAAGCAGCGTAGTACACCTAGGACAGTGAGGGGGCTGATAATGTTTGAGCTGGACGTACAAAGTAGAAGACCCATCTATGAACAATTAATGGAGAAATTCAAGGAGCTTATGATTAGTGAAGTACTACGAGAGCATGATCAATTGCCTTCTGTTAGAATACTGGCTCAGGAACTGACCATTAATCCTAATACCATTCAAAAAGCATATAGGCAGCTTGAAACGGATGGGTACATTTATACAATACCTGGAAAAGGTAATTTTGTATTACCACAAAGAAATTCGAAAAATTCATTAAAAGAAGAAAAGATAAAGTCAGAGCTAACAAAGGTGCTTGCGGAAGCCTTATATATTGGAGTTGAAAAGAAGGAGATTTATAGGATAGTCGAAGAAACTAGTTTGTTAGCTAAGGGGGGAAATACATGATTGAAATAAAGCGGGTTAATAAGTTATATGATGGGAAAGAAGCAATCAAGGACATAACCCTATCCATCCAAAGAGGGTCTATTTTTGGATTATTGGGATCGAATGGGGCAGGAAAGACGACCCTTTTGAAAATGCTATCAGGTAATTTAATTCAGGATAGCGGAGAAGTTCTTATTGACCAATCCCCTGTATTCGAAAACCGCGAAGTGAAAAATCGGTGTTTCTTCCTTCCTGATATGCCTTATTTCTTGGCTAATTATTCCGTCTTACAAATGGCAGGTTTTTATAGTCACGTATACAGTGATTGGAATCAAGAACGCTTTTGTCAATTGCAGGAAGTGTTCACAATCCCCTTTCAATATAAAATTCATAAACTTTCTAAGGGAATGCAGAGACAGGTTGCTTTTTGGCTGGCGCTTTCAACGATGCCGGAAGTGCTCATACTCGATGAACCCTTTGATGGTCTTGATCCGGTCATGCGTAAAAATGTGAAACAGTTATTGATTCAGGATGTATCAGAACGAGAAATGACGATTTTAATTTCTTCCCACAACCTTCGGGAAATTGAAGATTTGGCCGATCATGTGGGGATATTGCATCATGGGAAGCTGATCATTCAGAAGGATTTGGATGATTTAAAAGCGGATGTACATAAAGTTCAAATTGCCTTTAAAAATAATATTCCATATGGTATTTACCGTGGCATAAACATCCTGAATAAGGAAAGGCGTGGCAGCGTCATCGTATGCATTGTAAAAGGAAAAGAATCAGATATTAAGGAGCATTTCAATCAATTTCAACCTGAAATATTCGATATGCTACCCCTTACTTTAGAAGAAATCTTCATTTATGAAATGGGGGATATAGGGTATGCCATCCAGAATAACATCATTTAATAGAGAACTGATATTTTATATTTTCAGAAGTTCCGGATGGATTGGTTTTCTTTATTTCATCGGTCTTATTTTTGCGCTGCCTTTGGAAATATTAACGATTATTCTTAATGATAATAATGAATATATGAACTTTGTAAATTTATTTTCCAGTCAGCAGATGATTCAATTTGTCTTAGTCATTACCATTCCGGTGCTGCTTGCCATTTTTCTTTTTCGGTTCTTGCACGTTAAACAAGCTTCGGACTTTTTACATAGCTTACCCATTACGCGAAGAAGTATATATTTTCATATGATAGGGATGGGGATTGTTTTTATCAGCCTACCCATTTTGCTTACAGGGTCAGTATTGGGGATATTCCATTCAGCTTTAGATGTTGATAAGCTATATGACCTTGCAGATATTGGATCCTGGATGGGAATTACCTTTTTGATGGAGGGAGTGATTTTTTCCGTAGCTGTTCTAATAGGAATGGTGACGGGGCTCTCATCCCTACAAGGATTACTTACCTATATAACTCTTGGGTTACCGGCTGGATTATTTATCTTACTTATAGCGAATGCGAGATTTTTGTTGAAGGGCTTTTTTTCCGAATATTACTTAAATGCCAAAATGAATAGTATTTCGCCTTTGCTGGCGGCTACGGAAATGGAAAAAGTGCCTTTTTTCTCGTTCCAAATATTGATCTATGCAATCGTCGCCTGCCTCTTTCTATGGCTATCGTTAATTCTTTATGAACGAAGAAAATTGGAGCATGTATCACAGGCTTTTGTTTTTCCTATGATTAAACCAATCTTTAAATATGGCTTGACAACAAGCATGATGCTTTTTGCCGGATTTTATTTTAGTCAGTCTACAGGGAAAATGGAATGGGTATTAGTTGGTTATGTTATTGGGTCTATGATTGGCTATTATTTAGGCGATCTCGTCTTACAAAAGACTTGGCGAGTCACGGTCTCCTTAAGAGGGTACGCAATTTTTGCGGTGGCTTTCATTATGGTTGTCATCATTCTGAAGTTGGATCCGATATCTTTTGAATCAAAGGTGCCTGATAAAAACATGATTAACAGTATATATATCGGGAACTATTCACCCTTGTATGATGGAGATGACGAAACGGAAAAGGAATCTTCCTTCCTAAAAGAAAAAGAAAATATCTCAGCCGTTCGATTATTACATCAGCAAATACTAGAAAAGGGTAAGATGGAGAGCTTGGAAGAAACGAATCCCGAAAACTCTGTGTTCCTTATATATGAACTGGAGAATGGTAGGCGGTTAGCGAGAGAGTACCATTTGAAGAATTATGAAGCTTATTTACCGCTGTTAGCGAAAATCTATGAATCTAGCGAATATAAACATATGGTTAATGAGCTATTAAATGTACCTGTTGAGGAAGTTTATAAACTTAAAATCGATGCGACAGGAGAATTGGATAAATCCGTAACCATTACAGATAGACAACAGCTCCTGGAAGCAGTGCAAGCATTATCGGAAGACTTGAATAATCAGACGCTTGCTCAAATGACACAATTCTGGGGCGAATATGCCTACATTGAAATTCTTTTGGAAAATAATAAGACCATCTATATGAATTGGAATTCTTCTTATCCGGCTTTCACAAATTGGATGGAAAAAACAGGACAAGCGGATGAGGCAAGACTAACGGTAGATGATATTTCTCATATTCTTGTAGCCAAGTCTGATTTGAAATTTTCTGATGTAACCCAAGAAGAAATCAAAGCGGAAATAGAAAAGCAGCCCATTCAAATGAGAATTGACGGGCCAGTTGAAATCGATTCGGTTATCGAAAACAGCAGAATATATTATGGGGATGGCGATTATGTAGCTGTTATTTATTATAAAGATAGCCGAGATTTTGAGATTAGATCTTTTTCTAGTCCCCATGTTCCCAGTTTTATTTCGGACTACTTTAAGGGGGGTGAGGTTGATGGATGAGAGATTTAGAGAATCGGAAGGTTTTTCTTTGATATATCATTCATTTTATAAGCGGATTTATTATATCGCATTATCCATTATCAAATGTCCCTACCTGGCAGAGGATATCACGCAGGAAACCTATTTAAAGGCCTATACTAAACTGGATACGATTAAGGATAGCGGGAAAATGGGGCCATGGTTAGCATGCATTGCGACGAGAACGGCCATTGATTTTTCGCGTAAGCAAAAGCGGGGGAGTCAAGTCATCCAGCAGGAGATGATTGATTGGTTGGAAAGCAAGCCCTGTCGCCAATATGATGGGGATGATTCAATGGACTTATGGGTGCTAAAAGAAGATATCACCAATCTCTTATATAAATTATCCCATAAGCAACGGGAAATATTGCTACTGAAAGTAAATGGCGGATTAAAAGAACGGGAGATCGCCACAGTTCTCGAGATTAAGCAGGCGACTGTTAAAATCAATTTATATAGAGCCAGAAAACAATTAAGGAATGAGTTATACCTCAAAGGAATTGCATAGATAAAATAAGGGATACTCTCCAATTGTGTGAATTGGAGAGTATCCCTTTTAGATTATTGTTGGTGTGGATTTAATCCTCCCTTAACCATATAGGTGTAAACGTAATGCTATAGGGGAAAGTAAGACAGAGGTGCTTCTTACTATTCATAGCAGTTTCAATGGCCGTGTGAGAAAGAAGATTCAACCCGGTAAAACTAAAAATCAATGATGCAGGAAGTGGAATGAGAATAGGCTTTTCTAAGCTGAAATTAGGATAAGGATGTTGTTGTCATAAGTTTTCCGAGATGATACTTGGGGTATAAGAAAAAAAGAAAGGATGATTGAATATGAAAAAAATCCTGAAACGAGCAGTAATTTTTGCCGCTCCATTAATATTTAAAGAAGTCAAGAAACGCTGGAAAAGAAAACGCAATCAAAAAGCGATGAAGGCTGGTAAGATCAGTAACTATTAGAACAAACCATAACCTTATAAGAAGCAGGGGAAAGGCGCTGATACAGCGTCTTTTGTTTTTTATTGCCCCTTTCAATTCCTGGATTTATTCACCCCTACATCTTTCGTTCATATCGTGTTAAAATAGTAAGGTTGATTGAAATAGATGCCGAGTAGCGAAGGTATAAGCCTTATGATATATTTTTCCTACATATATTGTGTATGATCAAGACTTCTACATAAAGAAGAAAGGTTGACATTCCAATGTGAAAAAACCAATTAGGTTCTCTATAAATGCTAAGTGACAATTCCAATAATGAAAGGAACATATTATGCCTACTTTAAAAGAAGAGGTCCATTCTAGACGGACCTTTGCGATTATCTCCCACCCGGATGCCGGGAAAACTACATTAACAGAGAAATTACTACTGTTTGGTGGCGCGATTCGTGATGCCGGAACGGTTAAGGCTAGAAAAACAGGGAAATATGCGACAAGTGACTGGATGGAGATTGAAAAGCAACGGGGAATTTCCGTTACATCTTCAGTCATGCAATTTGATTATGATGATTTCCGCGTGAATATCCTGGATACACCAGGTCACCAAGATTTCAGTGAAGATACTTATCGCACACTGATGGCTGTAGATAGTGCCGTAATGATTATCGATTCGGCAAAAGGGATTGAAGATCAAACGGTTAAATTATTCAAAGTATGCCGCATGAGAGGCATTCCGATTTTTACCTTCATCAATAAAATGGACCGTCAAGGGAAAATGCCACTTGAGTTGCTTGCTGAGCTTGAGGAAGTGCTTGGTATTGAAACGTATCCAATGAACTGGCCGATCGGGATGGGAAAAGATTTCGTAGGTATATACGATCGATTCAATAACCGCATCGAACAATTCAAGACGGAAGGGCCGGAACGTTATCTTACTTTGAATGACGAAGGTGAACTTGAAGGAGATCATATACTGAAGGAATCACCGTTATATGAGCAAACATTAGAAGAAATAATGCTATTGACGGAAGCCGGAAACCAATTCTCGGAAGAGAGAATTGCTAATGGTCAACTAAGTCCAGTATTTTTCGGTAGTGCATTAACGGCGTTCGGTGTACAAACATTTTTAGATGCTTATCTCCAGTTTGCACCTGAGCCACAAGCTCGTATGACAACTTCAGGTGAAGTGAATCCTGTCAGTGAAGAATTTTCCGGATTTATTTTCAAGATTCAAGCAAACATGAATCCGAAACACCGTGACCGGATTGCTTTCCTTCGCATATGTTCAGGAAAGTTCGAGCGTGGAATGAATGTAAACTTGAGCAGAACGGGTAAACCGATTAACCTTTCGTCTTCTACCCAATTCATGGCGGATGACCGGAACACGGTTAATGAAGCGGTAAGCGGAGATATTATTGGTCTGTATGACACTGGGAACTATCAAATTGGTGATACGATTACGACAAGTAAAGATATGTATCAGTTTGAACGTTTACCTCAGTTTACTCCTGAACTTTTCATGCGGGTAACGGCTAAAAATGTAATGAAGCAGAAACATTTTCATAAAGGTATCAATCAGCTGGTCCAAGAAGGTGCCATTCAGCTCTTCAAAACGGTTCGTATGGAAGAATATCTACTTGGTGCCGTGGGTCAACTTCAATTTGAAGTATTCGAACATCGCATGAGAAATGAATACAATGTTGAGGTCATGATGGAGCGTATGGGTAGCAAAATCACCCGTTGGGCAGAAGATGAAAAACTGGATGAAAACTTGCACAGCTCTAGAAGCATCCTTGTTAAGGACCGCTATGATAAGTACGCGTTTTTGTTTGAAAACGAATTCGCACTACGTTGGTTCCAGGATAAGAACCCAGATGTGACATTATATAACCCAATGGATATGAAATAAGAAGAAGCCCGTAGCCCGTGTGTTTTTTACACGGGCTTTTTTTATTGCCCTATTGTTTTCTTAGGAATATTTATATGTAAAGATAATAGAGGGTCCATACCTTTTCATGGTGTGGTAATCTTCTAACAAACGGGAAATAGTATAGCTAATAATGGATAACCTAGTATATTGAAGCTCCATGTGCTTTTTTAATTAGGTATAGAATAATATTCCTTTGACAATTTTCAAAATCTCATATATATTAAGCCTATGCTTTAGCGCTTAAAAGCGTTTAAGTGTGAGCGGATCGTAGCAGTAACTTGAAAGTGGGGAATCATATCATGCGTCTGGAAGATGCTAAGCTAAAACTCTCTTTGCCTGAGGCACTAGGTGTTTTGGCCGTACTTTTATTAATCATCGCAACTGGAATTATATATTATGGTTTGGATCCGCATATCCCGATTATTGCGGCCATCCTTTTTTTATTTGTTTATGGAAAGATTAAGAAGCTACCTTTCTCCATTATGGAGTCGGCCATCGTAAAAGGGGCGGTCTCTGGTATGGGAGCCATCTACATTTTCTTTTTTATCGGTATGTTAATTTCAATCTGGATGGCGAGCGGGACAATTCCGACCATCATGTATTATGGATTTGATTGGATTTCAGGTCAGTCCTTTTATGCTGTGACCTTTCTGGTAACTTCGCTGCTTGGACTGTGCATCGGAAGTTCTCTTACCACTTCGGCAACAATAGGTGTGGCTTTCATTGGAATGGCAGCTGCAATGGATTTATCATTAGCTATCACGGCAGGTGCGATTATTTCGGGTGCGTTCCTAGGGGATAAAATGTCCCCACTTTCCGATACGACGAACCTGGCCTCCGAAACAGTCGGAGTATCCTTATTCGAGCATATAAAGAATATGCTTTGGACAACCGTTCCAGGATTTATCATAACGCTTGTTATCTTTTTCTTTCTTTCTCCTGACATTAAAATTGCCAGGATAGAAGAAATTGAAGTGATGAGCAGTATCTTGGAAAAGGAAACGATTATAAGTTTGTGGAGTTTGCTTCCCTTTGCCATTGTTTTAGGTATGGCAATTAAAAAGATATCGGCGATTCCTACTTTAGCAGCAGGTATCGTTTCCGCAGCTATCATTGCACTTATACAAACGCCAGGACTTTCCATTCCGAAACTAGCGGATATTTTATTTAGCGGTTTCGTCCTGGATAGTGGAATGGAACAACTGGATTCCATTTTATCGAGGGGCGGCATTGAAAGCATGATGTTCTCGATTTCGCTAGTATTATTGGCATTGGCCATGGGTGGATTATTATTTGAATTGGGCATTATTCCATCCATATTAAACAGCATTCAAGATTCGTTGACTAGTGTTTCAAAGTTGATTTCAGCAACGGTTTTCACAGGAATCAGTGCTAACTTCCTTGTTGGAGAGCAATATCTGTCGGTGTTGCTTCCGGGAAAGACCTTTCAGCAGAAATATGAAGATTTGGGATTACAGCCTAAAACGTTGGCACGGGTGCTGGAAGACTCAGGAACCGTTGTGAATCCACTTGTTCCGTGGGGAGTATGTGGGGTCTTTTTGACACAGGTATTAGGTGTTTCGACAATAGACTATGCACCATTTGCTTTCTTCTGTCTGCTCTGTCCATTGCTCAGTTTGATCAGTGGTTTTACGAAATTCGGAATTCATTATAATAAGTGAAAAAGAGAGAACTAATTATTCCTGATTAAATAGAACAAGAGAAGAAAATAATTCATTTTTCTTTTCTTGTTCTTCTTTTTGGAAAGTAATTTAGTTAAGTGATAATTCCTCTTTTGAAGTTATACGCCATTCATTTGCCACAAGCTTGTCAATATAATCGTTGATATCAATGTCCTCCAATTCTATGGCCACCGGCTGCAGAGAAACATAGCATTCACCTAACTCGTAATTAACAGTGACTTTAGCAACCTCATATCCATTATGAAAACCAGAGTCAAATCCCGGGTCATCGATGATATCCCCTGTAATGGGACGAAACGGGGATTCAAATGTTTTCATCACCAATTCGGTTCTATTATTTTCTTTTTGTTCTTGGGATGAGGTTAGAAAAATAAGCATGTTGATTCTCATCTATTCATCTCCTTACCATATTAATTATAGTCACAGATATATGAATGATTATAGTTAACTACAAACCCTTCTTAACATAAAGAGAGGCTATCTCAAAAATCATGGTTAATGAATTTTGGGATAGCCTTTTTCACATGTACCTGTTACTTTGAAGAGATGATGTCTTCAGTCGGAACCGTCGTAATGACTTTCTCTTTTTGTTCCAGTAAATTCATTCTCATCACAACATTTTGATAAATTCCCATTGAAAGCATAAGTAAAAGTAAGGATGAACCACCATAGCTTATAAACGGGAGGGTTATTCCGGTGATTGGAATAAGCCCAGTCACACCGCCGACATTAATGCCGACTTGAATGCCAATCATGGATGAAATACCAATCAAGAGCAGGCTTCCGAATGGGTCTTTGCATTTTGCAGAAAGGATAAAGCCCCTTAGGACTATGAAGCCTAGTAACAGAAGCACGAAAGCCACACCGAATATTCCTAGCTCTTCCGCTATGATTGCCATGATGAAATCGGTATGAGATTCGGGAAGATACCCATATTTTTGTACACTGTCTCCAAGTCCGACTCCCGTAATGCCACCAGAACCAATTGCGAATAGGGAATTCACAAGCTGATAGCCATCTGCTCCTGCTGTACCGAATGGATCGGCGAATCCGGTAAAACGGGACACTTTGTTTTCGGAGAAAATACTGGAGAAGTTCCCTGTCACTAGGGCTCCTAAAGCAACGATACCCATCAATAACAGTGTCAGTATCGAGAGTTTAAAGATGCTCTTTAGAGACATGCCGGATGAAAGCACCATGGTCCCTGAAATAAGAAATATGACGAATGCCGTTCCATAATCAGGCTGAATACCTATTA
Source organism: Peribacillus sp. NPDC097675 (assembly GCF_050277655.1). Classification (NCBI taxonomy): domain Bacteria; kingdom Bacillati; phylum Bacillota; class Bacilli; order Caryophanales; family Bacillaceae; genus Peribacillus; species Peribacillus sp. NPDC097675. The sequence continues at coordinate 240,224 of NZ_JBNNSK010000003.1, forward strand.
AAAAACAAATACCAACTAGAAAGACAATAGGAGGTATGACGGCTTTATCAATGCTATTGATTTTGTCCTGCTTTTTACCATACATGGCTGCCAGGTAAATGATCATGGCTAGCTTTGAGAATTCCGCTGGTTGTATAGAACTTGTTCCTAGTTTAAACCAGCTTGTGGCATTCCCTGCAGTATGGCCGAAGATGAAGAGAAGCAAAAGGACACCCGCCATCCCGAACATCATACTCATTAAAAATGTTTTGTGCTTGTACATCTTATAAGGTAGAATCATCGTCACTATCATGGCTATGAATGAGATGATAAAGGCCGTTTTTTGTTTTTCAAAGAAGAAATCCATGGGCTGGCCGTACCGAGCAACTGCAGTAATCATGCTCGAACTATAAATCATGACTAAACCGAATAGACAGAGTAATACGACTGCGATGAAAATAGGGAAGTCATATGCTTTAATAATTCTTTTCACTTGTGCGCTCACCTCGAATATGTATGCGCGAAAAATTCGCCTTCTTATATACTAACGGAAAATCGGCTAGATAGATAATAATTTTATTTAAAAGTAGAATTTAACCAAAATCGCCATCTCGGATTTATGATTCTTCTTTGAAAGAAGTTCGCTACCGATGATCATTATCCTTTCGAAAACAAAATATATTTCTATTTGTCTATGTATAAATAGTAATGATTTGTAAAATAAATTACAATCAAGATAAATACAAGGGGGGATAATCATGAATCATATATACTTCTTTACTGGTTTCCCGGGGTTTATAAGTAATCAGCTGATTAGGGAGCTGCTAAAACGCGATGAAGCCGTCAATAAAATCTATTTGCTTGTCTTACCTGACCAAATGGTAAAAGCGGAAGCGGAAATCAAAGAGATAGAAAATGAGCTTGATGGAACAAAGGTTGATTTCGAGGTGGTAATAGGTGACATAACAAAGGAGAATCTTGATATGTCCACCAAGGTGAATCAAAACCTTCAACAAAAGATCACACATGTCTTTCATCTAGCAGCAATATACGATTTAGCTGTTCCGGAAAAGATTGCCCAGGTTGTCAATGTCGAGGGTACAAAGCATGTGAATGAGTGGGTTAAAGGCATAAGTAACCTGAAGCGGTATACGTATTTTAGTACAGCTTACGTTGCTGGTAATCGAGAAGGAAATTTGTACGAGCATGAACTTGTACTTCCACAAAGCTTCAAGAACCATTATGAGCGGACGAAATATGATGCAGAAGTGCTTGTCGAGGAATTGAAAAGCGAGGTGCCTATCACAATCATCCGGCCAGGAATCGTTAAGGGACATTCCAAAACAGGACAAACCATCAAATTCGACGGGCCATATTTCATCCTTAATTTTCTTGATCGTCTCAGCTTCCTTCCTATGTATCCATATATCTCGTCGGAAAGGGAGACAGTTGTCAACCTCGTCCCGGTTGATTATATTATACAGGCAACTGCATATCTGGCATTATATAAAGATGGGGTTGGGAAGACGTATCATCTGACCGATCCAAAACCGTGTAAAGCGACTGAAATATATGAACTTTTTGTTGGGGAATTATATAAGAAAAAACCAAAAGGTCATGTACCAATGGCATTAAGTCAGGCCTTTTTATCAATCCGGCCTGTACGAGCCTATTTAGGCGTCGAAAAAGAGGCATTGGAATATTTCACCTGGCAAGGGCGATTTGATTGCACCGAAGCGCAAAAGGACTTAGCAGGGTCAGGAATTGTTTGCCCGGATTTCAGAGAAGGTGTACCAGCCATGGTCGAGTTTTATTTAAAATATAAGAATGAAGAAAGATACCAGATAAAAATAAGATAAAGCAAGGGGATAAGTTATGGAAGTGTTACATAAAAAGTGGGAAGTATATTCTCCGGCAACCGGGGAAAAGATTGCCGAGCTAGATGAAACCCCATTGGAATCCATTCCTCAACTATATTCAAAATCAAGACAGGCTTTTGTGTCTTGGTCAAAACTACCTGTCAATGAACGGTTGAAGTATTTAAAGCGCCTTCGTTTATTGATGGTTGATAAGATGGATGAAATAGCAGAAACTATATCGAAGGATACCGGGAAGGTCAAGATTGAAGCATTAGTCGCTGATATCATGCCAACAATCGATGCAATCAAGCATATTGAAAAACATGCAGGGAAAGCCCTTTCGAGGCATAAGGCAACTACACCCTTAATGTTATTTGGAAAGAAATCCTACATTGATTATATGCCCAGAGGAACCGTACTTGTCATCTCACCTTGGAATTACCCGTTCCAACTGGCGATGGTGCCTATTCTGAATGCTTTGGTTGGAGGAAATACGGTTATTTCCAAACCTTCAGAAGTAACCCCTTTAGTAGGCGTGAACATGGATGACTTGTTTCAAGAAGCTGGCTTTCCCGATGGGGTCATTCAATTTGCTCATGGGGGAAAAGAACTTGGAGCAGCATTAACGGAACAAAAACCGGATTATATATTTTTCACAGGCTCTGTGAGAACCGGTAAAATTATTGGTGAAGTCGCTGCTAAGCAATTAATCCCCACCACCCTTGAACTTGGGGGCAAGGACCCGATGATCGTATTCGGTGACGCAAACTTGGAACGTGCAGTGAATGGGGCCTTGTGGGGGGCTTTTACCAACAGTGGACAGGTGTGCATGAGTGTTGAAAGGGTTTATGTGGAGAGGTCGGTGTATAAGGATTTCTTGTATTTGCTTAAAGAAAAGACCAATGCTTTAAGGCAGGGTACACAATCGACAGATGATGTTGGTTCGATGACGTTCCCGGCCCAGCTTGATATTGTAGCCGACCACCTTGATGATGCACTGAATAAGGGAGCCATAATCGAATCAGGTAGCAAACCGATTGATTGGAAATCTGGACAAACTTATTTCATCCCACCGACTATACTATCTAATGTCGACCATTCAATGAAAATCATGAATGAGGAGACATTCGGTCCAATTCTCCCCATCGTCCCATTCGATAGTGAAGAAGAGGCGGTTCAACTTGCGAATGAGAGCCAGTATGGACTTAATTCAAGCGTTTGGAGTATGGATGTGGATAAAGCCAATCGGGTGGCCAGCCAAATAGTGACGGGCGCGGTTACCATTAATGATGTTTTGATCACGGTTGCCAATCATGGTCTGCCATTTGGCGGTGCAAAGCAAAGTGGCATCGGGCGTTATCATGGAGAACAGGGGATGCGAATTTTCTGTCATGAAAAAGCGATCATGGTGGATAAAGGGAAAAAGGATTCAGAAATCCAGTGGTATCCGTACGAAGGAAAATACCCAAGGTTTATATCGCTATTCCAACACTACTTCTCTGCTAAAACGAATTGGATCCAATTTGGTAAAGAATATATGAAATTATTAAAGATTTCCAAACGAAAAACGAAAAAATGATTGTTCTTTTCGTTTTTAGCGCGTATACTACTAATATACTTAATATCTGATTTTCCTTTAATCAAAGGGGAGTAGCGTTAGGGTTCGCCCTAAAACAAAGTCGTCATTACGTGAATGGAGACATTCATCGGCTTTGTTGACATGATTTCATGTTCAGCAAGACCTTTGCCTATACGGCAGAGGTCTTTTTATTTTGCCAAATGCCGGTAGGGAGGAAATACAAACTATTGGAGGTAGAATAAATGGAAGTTTCATTATTACTGGAATATGGTTGGGTCCTTCTTATCTTAGTTGGACTTGAAGGAATACTCGCAGCTGATAATGCAGTTGTCATGGCAGTCATGGTTAAGCATTTACCAAAAGATCAACAGCGGAAAGCCTTGTTTTACGGATTATTGGGAGCTTTTGTTTTCCGTTTTGCAAGTTTATTTCTTATTTCTTTCCTTGTCGATGTTTGGCAAGTTCAAGCACTTGGTGCGCTTTACCTACTTTTCATTGCTTCACAACATCTTTATAAGAAATATGCTGGTAAGGGTGAGACCGAAGTCAAAAAACCCAAGAAACAATCTGGCTTCTGGATGACCGTCGTTAAAGTTGAGGTAGCAGATATTGCATTTGCCATTGATTCAATGCTTGCAGCAGTTGCATTAGCTGTAACGCTTCCGGCGACAGGCTGGATGAAAGTTGGTGGCATAGATGGGGGACAATTTGCGGTCATGTTCCTCGGCGGGATGATAGGATTGATCATTATGCGATTCGCAGCCAATGGGTTCGTCAAATTGCTTCATCAACGTCCATCGCTCGAAACTGCAGCTTTCTTGATAGTAGGCTGGGTAGGGATAAAATTGGCCGTCTACACGCTTGCTCATCCTTCGCTTGGAGTTCTAGAACAACATTTTCCGGAATCAACTCTTTGGAAATCGATTTTCTGGACCGTGTTAATTGGGATTGCCGTCGTTGCGTGGATCGTTTCCAGTAAAAAAGAAAAACAAATACAAGAAGTATGAAAAAGTCAGGCGTGAAAATCACGCCTGACTTTTTTTGATTACTAATCAATTCATGAAATTCAAACGTAACCCACAAAAAAATAACCACTAAATCGAAGTTTATGATAAAGAGTCGAATATTAAATTAAAGTAATAAAAATGACAATAACCCTATAAAAAAGCCCCGTTGATTAGGTTTTATTATTTTTACGTAATTTATATGTAATAAACGAGAAAAAACTAAGTATTTTTTCATATTACAATTATATTTTAATATGCTATTTTTACAAAAATGGGTCTTTTGGAACTGTCTTTTAGGCTCCCTCCGCTTAAGATAAATATGTTGATGTGTAATTGGACCTTCAACAGGAGCGAGGTGACCAAATGCTTGGTTTGTTGTTTACAGCATTCAAAAAAAAGCGTTCTTTAGAATCGACCGTTTTAAAAATTCAACAAGGTGATAAAAGCCTTCGTAACGACACCATAGAATCATTCAAGCCTTTTATAGCTAAAACCGTCTCTTCCGTTTGCAGACGTTACATATATGAAACAGATGATGAATTCAGTATTGGATTGATTGCTTTTAATGAAGCAATCGACAAATACTCCCCTGAAAAAGGGAGCTCCTTACTTGCATTTGCTGAAACCATTGTGAAAAGAAGGGTTATCGACTATTTGCGGAGTCAGTCAAGGCGCAAAGATATGACAGTGGATATCGCGCTAGGCGATGAAGACAATCAAAACCAACATTATTTTGATAATATAAATTCCATTCAGGAATATGAAAAGCAAGTAGAATCGGAAAAAAGGAACGAAGAAATTCAGCTTTATATCAGTCATTTACAGGATTTTGGCTTATCGTTTGATGATCTTGTCGAAAACTCACCTAAACATGCTGATGCAAGGAAAGGAGCAGTTATGATAGCTAAAATGGTAATGGAGGATGAAGAGTTAAAAGAAATCCTGTTTACCAAAAAACGTCTTCCTGTTAAGCAGCTTGAGGGAAGGGTGGAAGTAAGTCGAAAAACCATCGAACGTAACCGAAAGTATATCATTGCTGTGGCCATCATATTAAATGGTGATTTCCTTTACTTGAAGGAGTATATAAAAGGGGTGATGAATGGATGAAAAGAGGGGTTGTTCTTTCTATAAATAAACGTTTCGTCACCCTTTTGACTCCAGAAGGTGAGTTTTTGAAGACCAAACGGCAAACCCGGCCTTATAAGGTCGGAGAAGAAATTTCCTTTTCGAGTGTTAAACAGAAGTTCACGTTTTCCTTTTCTACCTTAAAAATACCCGCAAAAAAAACACTGGTTTTCAGTGTAGCATCTAGTTTTCTTATTCTTTTTTCAGTCCTGCCAACATTGTTTACTGAACATGTCTCCGCTTATATGACATTCGATGTAAACCCAAGTATTGAACTGGAACTAAATGGCGAATTGGAGGTCCTCAAACTCACTGGATTAAATAGAGATGGGGAGCTTGTAATTAAGGAAATTTCAAACTGGAAAGGCAAGAACGTTAAAATAGTCACCAATCGTATCGTCAAGACGACAAAAAAACTTGGTTATATGGAAGGGAAAAAACAGATTGTCGTTTCAACAACTTTATTAGATGATAATAAAGAGCTAGATAAGAACTTAAAAGCAGAAATTAAAAAAGTCTCAAAACAGGAGAATATTGCCCAATCAGACCTGAAGGTTATTCCAGCAACTAAAAATGACCGCAAGAAGGCCAAGGAGCAAGGCATATCAACTGGTAAATTTGTCGAAAAGAAGCTAGATAAAGAAAGAAAGAATCTTAAAGAGAAGGATAAGGAGACACAAGGGGAAAGTTCCATAAACGATAAGGAAAATAATAGTCGCCATAATGAATTCCCGAAACTTGAAGCTGAAACCATACATAAAAAGAAACGGGTGACTGAACAAAAAGCAGTCGAAACCAACGAGAAAGTAAAGGGAAAAAAGATTGAGTCTCACGATAAAAAGCAAGACATGTCAAAAGAAAAAGAGATAAATAAGCAGCAAGGGCAAACGGAAGCCCCAAAGCAGCAAGAGCAAAAGGAAAAAGCCTCAAAGGAGCAAATGCAAAAGAAAGCCCCAAAGCAGCAAGAGCAAAAGGAAAAAGTCCCAAAGCAGCAAGTGCAAAAGAAAGCCCCAAAGCAGCAAGAGCAAAAGGAAAAAGCCTCAAAGGAGCAAATGCAAAAGAAAGCCCCAAAGCAGCAAGAGCAAAAGGCAAAAGCCCCAAAGCAACAAGAGCAAAAGGAAAAAGCTCCAAAGCAACAGAGGCAGAAGGAAAAGGTATCAAATCACCAAGTGCAAAATGAAGAAACTATAAGGCAAAATTCGCAAAGGGAAACCCCTCCAAAACAAAATTCAAGAGGAAATCAGTTCAATCATAAAGACTTAAAAGGAAATCAATAATCAAAAAGGAAGTAGAGCCCAGCAATAGCTGGGCTCTTAGCCATTATATTCAGTTTTTTATTGACCTTTAAGTTGAGATTGTGCTTGTTGAACCAGTCGCTTTGTAATTTCCCCACCAACTGAACCATTGGCACGAGCTGTTGTATCTGAGCCCAATTGGACACCGAACTCTGAAGCTATCTCATACTTGATTTGGTCTAATGCTTGTTCGATTCCCGGAACAAGGAGTTTGTTACTGCTGTTAGCCATTTGAAATCCCCCTTTTTTTCAGCGGCTCTAGCCGCTGTAATTATAGTATAAGTAAAAAGCTTGTTTTTACTTATGTAGGGCTGTCAAACTTTTTGGTAACCTTACCTTATTGTTGCAGGTAAGGCAGATACTAAAAGGTAATGGCAAAAAGGATAAAAAAAGTGTACACTAATATAGATTTTTGAATGGGTTTCAATCATCAATTACACAGGAGTAAGAAAGGAAACTCTGCATGAGTGCTATCAAAAAATTATTATCAAAATTAACGCCAGCCCAACTTATTGTTGGTTATTATTTTATGGCTGTCACGATCTCCACTGTCCTTTTAAGTCTGCCAATTGCTTTGAGGCCTGGAGTAGAGTGGGACTTCATGGACGCGCTTTTCACAGCCGTTAGTGCAGTGAGTGTAACAGGGTTAACTGTAGTCAATACACCTGAAGTATTTAGTCAGACCGGCTATTTCATCTTAATGTTCGTTCTCCAATTCGGCGGGATTGGCATAATGACACTCGGAACATTTTTCTGGTTGATCTTAGGAAAAAAAATCGGGATTAAAGAAAGACAACTGATCATGACTGACCAAAATCAGACGAATCTTTCTGGGCTTGTTAAATTATTGATCCAAATAATTAAGATTTTTGTCGCAATTGAATTAGTTGGTGCTCTCATTTTAGGTATATACTTTTTGAATTTTTATCCCAATTGGTTAGAAGCTTTCATAAATGGCCTCTTTTTAGCAGTCAGTGCCACCACGAATGCTGGTTTTGATATTAGTGGAATCTCCATGATTCCATTTAAAGGGGATTATTTTGTACAATTTATCACAATTATCCTCCTTACGCTAGGGGCCATTGGTTTTCCTGTTTTGATTGAATTAAAAGAGTTCTTGTCAAATAGTTCGCGAACGTATAAATTTCATTTTTCCTTATTCACCAAACTAACGTCTGTAACTTTTTTCGGCCTTATCATTGGAGGGACCATTCTTATCTATCTACTTGAGATAAAGGGTTTCTTTAGTGGGAAAAATTGGCATGAATCACTTTTTTATTCTCTATTCATGTCATCTAATACGAGGAGTGGCGGACTTTCCACAATGAACGTTAGTGATTTTTCGGAACCGACCTTATTACTTATGAGCGTTATGATGTTTATTGGAGCATCGCCAAGTTCAGTTGGTGGTGGCATAAGGACAACGACTTTGGCCATCATGATCCTCTTTTTATGGAACTTCATGAGGGGGAGAAAGTCGATTAAAGTATTTAAAAGGGAAATACATCCTGAAGATACTCGCAAAGCGACTGCTGTCATGATAATGGGTTCCCTGCTATGCATTATGGCCATATTCGTTTTATCAATCAGTGAGGACTTCACTTTAATCCAGATTATTTTTGAAGTCTGTTCTGCATTTGGATCCGTTGGCCTTTCGATGGGGATTACGCCGGAACTGAGTAATATCGGTAAGGTTGTTATTATGATTATTATGTTTATTGGGCGTGTGGGAATTACTTCCTTCCTGTATATCATTGGTCATAAAGAAGTTACAGAAAACTATCATTACCCTAAAGAACGTGTCATAATTGGTTAATTTTAAATAGTGATGACCTCTCCCAAAGCGGAGAGGTTATTTTAGTTAATGGCAGGAATTAAGGAGAATCTGTGGAATTTTAACATTAGATCTTCTGCTTCGTAAGTTGCAGGATGAACATAGTTTTGTTAAATAAGGTAGAAGGAGTTTTGAAGAGTAATGGTCGTTCCCATCTTATTTTCTGTTGTAGTCGCTATATAGGGTTGAGCTGTATATGGATACAGGGTAGGTTCCTGCCGGGGCCAGTACTTTATCTTGCCATTATTGGTCATTAGGGACGGGTGACCGGAGATGTAAAATTCCCATCGTCATGGATAAAACCAAACCAGACGCGCTCCAACTAAAATGCAACCAATGATTCATGTACCATTACAGGCACTAGGCGTTAAAATAAAATGAATGCTTTGGTTATGACGATGCGGCCGATACATTTGCGTGAGACTGATTGGAGAAGCAAAATGAGCGCTTAAATAATTATGTAAGCGTATACAAAATATACTGCGTTTGGTAAACCATTGTCGAAACAAGGCGTATTCATGGAGTGGGGTGGCAGATTCGAGGATTCTGAAAATTGAACAAGTAAGACCTTTTTGACGTTAAAGGCCCTTTATCCCTTTATGATGAACACTGTTGGTAACAAAGAAGCGAAAGTGGAAATGGCTGTATTGAAGAAAAAGTAAAACAAGGTAAATTAGGTAGGAAAACCGGTAAAGAAGGTATTACTATACAAATCAAGGAGTGAAGAATGAATGACGAACTTAGTGAAAGTAGTAAAAGAAAATAAGCTTGCCATCGTGACGATTGATAATCCCCCGTTAAATGTAATCAGCAAACAAGTACTTCAAGAACTTTTGGGGATTTTCACACAGCTTACAGATGATAATGAAATCGTTGTAGTACTTATTACAGGAGCTGGAGATATGGCCTTTGCTGCTGGTGCGGACATAAAAGAGTTCCCAGAAATGATGGGCAATCCTAATATGAAGGAAATAGTCAAAGAAAGCCATACGATTTTAACTAAAATTGATCAATTCCCTAAACCAACGATTGCCGTGTTAAATGGTATAACATTAGGTGGTGGATGTGAATTGGCTCTAGCTTGTGATTTGCGTGTTGCCGAAGCAGGCGTGCAAATTGGTTTACCGGAAGTGAAATTAGGATTATTTCCTGGGGCTGGAGGTACACAGCGTTTGTCGAGACTTGTAGGAAATGCAAAAGCGAAGGAAATTATTTTTACTGGTGATCCACTGACTGCACAAGAAGCCGAAAGAATTGGACTTGTAAATAAGGTGGTGGAACAGGGAAACGGTTTAATGGAGTCTAAGAAGTTAGCTTCCCGAATGACGAGGCATTCATTACAGGCTCTTTCAAGAATTAAAAAGGCCATCGATGAAGGGAGTGAATCGACACTCGCACACGGGTTGGAGCTTGAAACGAACCTTTTTGAGGACGTTTTTCAAACGGAAGATGTGAAAGAAGGAGTTGCTGCATTTTTGGAAAAGAGGAAACCCGCGTTCTCCCATCGCTAAAAATAGGAAGTATCATATGCAAGAACTAAAAGTGAATGTGCGTTTTTCCAGATGCATTGAAAGATTTCTTAAACTCTCCAAAATCATAGAAAATCTTTGCGGATCTTCATACTATTCCATGTAAAAAGACAGGATTAGAATTAATATCCATTATTAAAGGGTTTATGGAGTGGAAGGTAGGAGGATGGATTTCCCGATACGAACGCGCAAAGACAGAGGAAATTAAGGAAGTAGGCCTGCTAATAAGCTTATACAAAAATTATACTGCATTATAGTCAAACCCAAATCATTTACTATAACTATAAAATCAATAATACGATGTTCGTTCAACCGAAATTTAAGCGAGATGGTCGATTTTTTTGATTAGGAAATTGAAACTGTCAGTGCTTCGTTGGTTGATCCAGATGTTGAATTAAACTATTGGACTCAAAAAAGTGATCCAATATTTAGTATGGAAGATTTTTGGGGCAGGATACTTAATCAATTGTTTGGTTCAGGGTAAACGGATGCATTTAGACTGAATGATGCAGCCTGGGCTGCTTGCACCTTTTATAGATTAAATTCCGTTAATGCCTTTAAAATTCTACAATCTTAGTATGATGGACAGCTGTTTAATAAACATGATTTAAATGGCGCTTTAAAATTGGCAACTCAAAAAGATCGATAACCCTTGTTCATGAGTTGATAAATAGGAGCATTCAAACTGCGAAGAACAGGTAATAAATGTAAAATAATGTTGCGTGATCGGAAAGGGTGAAACAATGGACGTTCCGCAGGCTGATATCAAAGAGCTTTTTTCGTACGTGGTCTCAGGTAATATGAAACTAACAGTCGAACAGGCAGCAGAGGTAGGTTCATAAAGAAATGAATTCGCGACAAACGATTGGGAAAATAATTTCACAAAATAAGGAACGAGGATGCCCTGGAGTTGCAGGACACCCTCGCTATTAAAAATTTAATCGGTTTCGATGCTGACATCTTTATCCGGATGAAAAAAAGGAGCTTCAGGATTTCGTTTTGCTTCCAACAGTTCCCGGTTTTCGGTAGAATTCCAACCAATATCATTTGTTGGGTGGACCCATTCATCCCCAGCCATGATTTCCGGATCTGTATCTTCGGACCAATTTTCAAGTGGTGAATTGTCGGAGGCATATTTACTATCTCCAATTACCACTCCGTAATCATTCACAAAAGGAGCTTCTGGTTGTATCCCGGTATTCTTAAAGCTGGGTGCATTGATTTGATGGGGCTGAGTATCCGATAAAATCGGATTGTCCAACTTTTTTTTCATCGTAATCCCCCTTGTTTTAGTATTAATTTACGCGATTGATCTTAAATTATCCGTGAATAATTTTGATCGGAATTACCCCATTCTAATATGTAAACTTTTTTATAGAGGTGGAATGATGATGAAAAGGAAAGCTAATGTGGATGGAGCTGTCAAAGCGAGTAAAACGCCAAAGAAGAATCAAGGCATTGATGAATTTTCTAATGAATTTGCAGCTGATGAGAACGTCATGAAGGGTGCAAACCGTAATTCCAAGCAAGGCAGAAAAGGAAGAAGTTAATGAATAAACATACAAGTAAACCTTTAGAGAAACTTGATGAAAAAGCTCAATATGTACGAACACGGAATTCGGAATGGAGTTTAGTGCAGACATGAACGCAACCAAGATTTATGAAATATTGGCTTCGAAGAATAATAAAAAATAAAAACAGGACGGACCTCGAAAATTGGGGTCCGTCCTGTTTATTATAGGATTGTGCTTTTAGCTTTTGAAAGTGAAAAGATACTTGAACCCTTACCACTTGGATCAAAATAAGCAAGCATGATCGATGGTTGTTCAATAATGGTCCCATTTGTTAAATAATTTTCTAGATCAAAAGGAAGCTCTTCAATCAATGTATGCTTGAATATTTCCTTTTCGTTCAGTTGCAAGTCCTTGAAGTCAGCTCCAAGGTGTTCTGGATTTTGAAGAACTTCTTCATAAATCCTTGAACGGCCTTGCTTATCTAAAGAGGCTTCCCACCAAGGCTTACGTGGTTTATATTTTTGGTTAGCAAAGTAATCCAATTTCATGAGTCCAATCACGTTTTTCAATTGCTCGCTATTTCTTGCAGCCAAGAATTGCTCTAATCGCTTGAAAAGATCTTCTAGCTGATGGCCAATCCGGGACCAGCCCTGCTCATCCCAATAGGTGCCGAATTCCTGGAAAAAGTCGAATGGTGAGTTAAATACTGTTTCGACAAGGAACTCAGTCGTATGATTCATTCGATGGTCATTCCAGTACTTTTCAAGAACATCTTCGACTTGTTTAATGCGGACAATATCATCAAAGGATAAAACGTTATTTCCAAGGATTTCGTAAGGAGCGTGATCACTATAAATATAATCGTGTTCGTCTGCCCTAATTCGCAACCCAGTGCCACGTAACATTTTTAAGAAGCCAAGTTGCATTTCCTCAGGACGAAGTGCAAAAACATCATTGAATGTTTTTCTGAATGATGAGTAATCTTCTTCAGGCAATCCGGCAATCAAGTCAAGATGCTGATCTATTTTCTGACCGTCTTTTACCATCGTAACAGTTCTGGTTAGCTTTTCGAAATTTTGTCTTCTCATTACGAGATCATTCGTGTGATCGTTTGTCGATTGTACGCCGATTTCAAAGCGAAACAATCCGGCAGGTGCATTGTCATTCAAGAATTGAATGACTTCAGGACGCATGATGTCAGCAGTGATTTCGAACTGGAAGACGACCCCAGGTTTATGCTCATCTATTAGGAATCTGAACATTTCCATTGCATAGCTCCGGCTGATATTGAAGGTACGATCCACAAACTTAATCGTTTTTGCTCCATTATCCATCAGGTATCTGATGTCATCTTTAATTTTTTCACGGTCGAAATAACGGACACCCACTTCAATCGACGATAAACAGAATTGACAGCTAAATGGACATCCTCGGCTTGTCTCGATATAAGTAACCCGCTTGGATAATTCGTGACGGTCTTCCTCTAAGCGGTAAGGTGATGGAAGGGATTTTAGGTCCACTTTACCGTTCTGTGGCTGAATCACTTTTTTTCCATCTTGACGATAGGCAATTCCACTAACCTTCTTATAGTTTTGTTCCCCTTCAATTTCTGAAAGTAAATCTTTGAAGGTAACTTCTCCTTCACCAATGACAATAAAATCGGCACCGGGAATTTGATCTAGCCAATCATGGACATCGTATGTGACTTCAGGTCCACCGAGGATGATAACCAATTCCGGTTTGATTTTCTTCAGCATGGCTACGACTTTCATGGTTTCTTCGATATTCCAAATATAACAACTGAACCCGATTACATCTGGTTTTTTTGAATAGAGGTCACCGACGATGTTCATAATCGGGTCTTTAATTGTGTATTCTGCAAGCTGGGCATCATACTCGGGCTGGGCATAAGCCTTCAGGTATCGTATTGATAGAGATGTATGGATGTATTTTGCATTAAGAGTACTAATAATTATATTCATAAAAAATGGCGTGAAAAAACGCCTATCTCCTTTCGTGTACATGTCTTCTGAAAGCCAACAAGCACTAACGAATAATTCTACCATAGCCAAGACCATTTGAAAAATCAGTAATGGTCAAGATGGGTTGTTTGGAAAACAAAAAGGCAGCCAAAGGGCTACCTTTCTTGTTTTCCAATATCCTTATAGAATAGAAGATTCTTTGAGGTCTTTGCAAGGTTAAATATATTCTTTTATTTTATTTGCAAACTGTTTAGTTCTGGAGATTTTTAATTCGATAATGGGCTGTGCCATGGAACCTATAATCTCGCTTGAAAGCATAACTGTAATCAAGAAGGAAAGTCCCGCCAACATGATAAAGCTTTCAGTATTACTAAAGTATTCCTGGAGTGTGCTTTCACGGAAGAAACGAATGAAGAAGCCATGAAGCAAGTACACATAAAGGGTTTGTTTACCCCAGTTGGTAAAGAAATACTGTTGGCGAGGAATAAAGGATAAAAAGCTAAACACCGTAATTAAACTTAATCCGTAAAAGCCAAGTCGTTTAAACAGGGAAACGATTGAGGCTTCTTCTATCTCCGAATAGGGCTTAGAGCCAAGCAACCATTTGTAGTTGATGTCTGATTTTAAATAAAAACCGATGAATACTACAAGAATGATAAGTATCGAGGCTATATGGACTTTAGGTGTAAATAGTTTCTTTAAATGATCTTTCTTTAAATGATAGCCGATTAAAAACATAGGGAAAAATACAAAGGTTCTTGATAGGCTCAGGAAATTGGAGATGAAATCGACATATCCAATCAATAAGGCTATAAGAAATGATAGACCAATACCAACAAGAGGCTTCAGTTTCGAGAAACCGAGAAGCATGATATTCCAGCAAAATAAACTAATCAAGAACCAAAGAGACCATTGCGGGTTTAGCATGTCTACATTGAAGGATGAACGATCAAATAAGAAATAATAGTAGACCGTGTAAATGATTTGGAAAATGATATAAGGCACGATCATTTTCATCGTGATCTTTCCTAAATATCCTTTCTGGTAAAAACCTTTCGCAAAAAAACCTGAAACTAGGATAAAGGCTGGCATATGGAAAGAGTAAATGGTTTTATATAGTGCATAAATCGTTTCACTGTCATTTATATAGGTGTTTAACAAATGTCCAAAAACAACAAAGCCCATCAGTATGAACTTAGCATTGTCAAAGAAAAAATCACGTTGTTTCATAGATGCCTCCAATAATTTATTTTAAGGGCAAGATGCAATGTATTTCTATACCCTAAAAAAATAGAATGAAATCCATTTTCTTTGAAAAGGCTTAAATTCACCTTAATGAAAAATGAATTTTCGCGATGGCTTCTTGAATTTGAGTAATTTTATTCTACTGTTTTTATTGAAGTTGCGAGGGAATTTGGAGTTAATGTCGAATTAAGTGTTAAATGAATGAAAAGCGTGTGTTATGAGAGGAGAGTAAATATGAATGTGGAGTATGAGTCTGTCTCTAATCAGGAAATCATCAGGTTGAATCAGCACATTGAAGAATATGAAGAGATGTTCAATTCAATTATAGAGCCCCTTATAATGCTGGATGAAAATCTGAGCTTTTCTTATGTGAATGAGGCGGCCTGTTTGATGCTGGAGTTATCTAGGGAGAAGTTGACTGAATTGAGGCTGACTGACTTTCTTGAGGAAAGTTCCTTCTTTGATTTTGACTCTCTGGAGGATAGCAGCTTAAAAAGTGCACATAAAGGAAAGAGAAGGGTACAACTTCTAACTGGAACCGTGAAAGAGCTTGAGTTTATTAGGATCGGTACACTTACAAAAGGTAAGAGTGTTTTTCGTTTGGAAGATGTGAGTAAAGTCGAACCGGTGGAAGAAAATCTGATGTCACCGGAACTACTATTGGGTAATGGTGAGGAGGAAGGCGAGGGCATTCTCCTAATGGATCGTCAAGGTGTTGTAGTGGAGGCGAATTCAGCATTCACTGAAGGCCTCAAAATCAATAAAAGGGAGCTCATAGGAAAAAAAATGTCGGAGTTGATGACGTATGAATATGAGCCAACCGTAAAAAAAGGGGTTGATAAAATATTTTCCACTTTGAAGTCGATGGGTGAATTGGAGGTAACGCTTCATGGCAAGCCTTGTCGATTTTCTTTTTCAACCAGTTCAACAGTCGGCAATGAATATTTCAAGTCGACGTTTTCCAAGATTACAGAATCGAAAATCATGGAAAAGAAGCTAGAGACGAGTGAAAGGATTTTTGCCGAGTTATTTGACCAGTCCATGGAAGGCATCATTTTTTGGAATGAGGACGGAATCATTTTCCGAGTGAATCAATCAGCTTGTAAAATATTTGAATCTACGAGGGAAGAAATGATCGGCAGTGACACCTGGAAATATATCTTTAAGAAAAATCATTATTTTAAGCGAATGCTCGCTACCTTTGAAAGAGACGGACAAGTCAGGGACGATATTTTTTATAAGATGCCAAATAACCAAATTAAGTTGCTTGAATTAACAGCAAAGAAATATGAGGGTGATGGTTATAATGTAACGATTTTTCGCAATGCAACCGAACGGTGGGAGATAGAAAAAGAATTACGGAAAAGTGAGAAGAAATTCAGGAAGATTTTCGAGGGTTCAATGGATGGATTAATTTTATGGAATAAAGAAGGATTTACTGACATTAATGAATCCGGGAAAGTGATTTTGGGAATCTCCAAGGAAAGTCTTCTATCTTTGTCCATTCAGGAATTCATCGAAAAGATACCGGGAAATGCAGATGAGTTGAGTGCCTATATGGAAGATGTGTATAAAAAAGGAATATATTCTTCCGTCGTTGCGCTAAAGTTTGCAGATGGAAGTGTTAAGCATATTGAATTTTTAACCAGGAGCAATCTATATTCCAATCTGAATTTAAGTGTTTTTCGTGATGTAAGTAAAAATCTTGAGATGCAAGAACAAATCAGGAAATCAGATACGTTACATGTCGTTGGTGAACTTGCCGCAGGGATTGCCCATGAAATTAGAAATCCGATGACGGCTTTAAAAGGTTTCATCCAATTGCTTGAGGACATGGTCCAGGAGGATTTTTCTACTTATTTTCATATCATCACTTCAGAAATACAGCGAATCGAGACCATTATTACAGAATTTTTGGTCTTGGCAAAGCCACAGGCGCTCCAATATCAGGAACAAGATGTCCAGATGATCATGAAGGAGACACTGGAGTTATTAGCCGCACAAGCTTTACTTAATAATGTCCGGTTCGAGACGGACTTCGAGGGCGATGAGTCCAACGTATTTTGTGAAGCAAATCAGTTAAAGCAAGTGTTCATTAACATTATTAAAAACGCACTGGAAGTTATGCCGGATGGAGGAATCGTGCGTATTAAGTCGAGTCAAGTGTCGAAAAAACACGTTTGTATATCGATTATCGATCAGGGAAACGGAATTTCCGAGGATAAGCTAAAAAAGTTAGGTGAACCTTTTTATACGACAAAGGAAAGAGGAACCGGCTTAGGGTTGATGGTTAGCTACAAAATCATAGAAGAACATAACGGCTATATAGAGGTGGAAAGTGAAGTCGATAAAGGGACAAGCTTCCATATATTCTTACCTTTAAGAGGTAAAGCACAAGGGACATTCACTCGATAGATGGACCATTTGAATAGAAGTAGGGACTTGAAATCTTTCGTCTTAGAAGGATTTCTTTTTATTTAGAGGAACCATTCTCGGTTTAATGGATGAAGTCAGTGTAGTAAGGTTTCCGGCATTTTCTGTCTTGTCGTGTTTTTGATTTTATCGCAATTTAAGAAGTTTTGTCTTTTTTTGCGAACCTATTTACATATAAGGTATATTTTGTAATAATTCTTTATTATAATCAAACTTTAAAAAGGACGGAGTAGTGAATTTAGGTATGAATTGTCGGAATGCTGTAGCAATTTGTAGTGAAATAAGAATAAAGCGTTGGGAAATGATAGAATTTGCACAAACACATGGAATGAGTCATGATCGTACCATTCGTATCAGCGAGGAACTGGATAAGCTGATTAATGAGTATTTGATTCTGCAACATCATACGCCTTTAGAAATGAGGGTGGAAGCACAAGAAATGGTTGTCATCGTACAGGAACCTTTTTACAATGATTACTTCCTATGAAATTTTGAATATGAGGATAATGGACAATAATTTTTAACTTAGGGTAGCGGTGATTAACTTGAAATTGAGGTCAAGATGGAATATATAAAAATATTAATAAGAGGGGAGATTAGCCAGGCAGCTCTATTTTTTATAGAAGGAGAATTAATGAATGTCATTGTCAAGAATCCAGACCAGTTTAATTCTGGAGATACTGTAATCTGCCTGTATGAATCTCAAAAATTCGAAACGAAAATCATAAAAAAGCAAGATAATAATTTATATTTATTCGTTCCTTGGTTCAAATCTCTTCAGGATAGTGAACGGAGGAGAGCGGCAAGGGTCTCTTATATTGTGGATGGACAAGTTCAGTTCGGGACAAAAATCGAGAGGGTTCGACTGATTGATTTAAGCATAAAGGGTATAGGGTTTTCAAGTGAAAATAAATTAATGAATACGGAGTTACATATGATAAGCTTCATGCTTGAAGATGTCATGAATCATTTTACAATCAGGATTCAGAATGCTCAGAAGGTGGATGATCTATATCGGTATGGAGGTAGCTTCGTAGGTGTTTCCGTCAAAGACTTATTTTACGTCAGAAGATATATTCTTAACAGTCAGCTTGATAAATTATCAACTTTGGCTATATGAAAAAGGGCTGACTCCCATAAAAGAGTCAGCCTTTATAGTGTTCAAATATCATAGGATTTCTAATAAAATCACCATAAATAAGAGTCCGACAATGAAGGAATATGTGGAGGACCGCTCATTGCCATCCCCGTGACTTTCGGGAATCAATTCTTTGTAGACGATGAAAAGCATGGCTCCAGCCGCGAAGGCGAGACCATAAGGGACGAGGAAATCGATATAAGAGGTTAAATAATAACCCAATAGGCCTGTTACTATTTCTATAGCGCCGGTTAAGGTGGCAATAATGAAGGCCAAGATCTTCCCTATCTTTTGATTGATCAAGAACAAGGCAACAAGCAAGCCTTCCGGAGCATTTTGCAGACCTATTGCAAAAGCTATCAAATTCCCTGTATCAGGAGCATTTGATGCATAACTGACTCCGACCGAGAGGCCTTCCGGAATATTGTGCAGTGTGATGGCTGTAACGATGAGTAAAGCTTTTTCATCAAATTGGATGCCACTTTTCGTATGGCCTAGATCAATGTGTGGAATGTTCTTTTCCATCATCGTCAAAGTTAGAACCCCAAGGAAAACTCCGATAACAAGTTGAATATAGCCCCCGGTAGCTAAAGACTCTGGAATCAGGCTTAGCATCGATGCAGCCATCATGATTCCAGCCGTGAATGCTAAAAGTGTGTCTCTGAAACGATGGGTAATGGAACCTCTAATGAAAAGGATCGGTAGCGCACCGGCTCCAGTAGACATAGCAGAAAGGATACTGCCTAATAAAACTTCACTCATGAATTTCTCCTTTCCATGTTCTTGTCAGTTCTAGTTTGTATTTTCTGGGTAAAACAATAATTTATTGTATTTCGAATATCCGATTTGGTTCCAGTATGATCGGGTATGTTTGTGGATGGTTTATGTTCCGGCATGCCATTTTTTTAACATCAAATCAGATGGCAACATCATGCTTATAATACCTAGCAGTGGTAAGAACCCTACAATTTTTATCATGGCTGCAATTCCGATAATATCGGCAATCGCCCCCAGTGAAACAGATCCAATCGCCCCCATGCCAAAAGCGAGTCCCACAGTCAGGCCAGCCATCGTCCCTACTTTACCCGGAACTAATTCCTGAGCATAAATCACGGTAACGGAAAAACTGCTCATGATGATCAATCCAGCGGCTAACAATAGAATAAAGGCTGCAGTGGGTGGGACGAATGGCAAAAGAGCCGTTAAAGGTGCACTTGCAGCAAAGGAAAAAAGAATCACGTTTTTTCGTCCGAAGCGGTCTGCGAGTGGCCCACCGAAAAATGTCCCCACTGCTCCTGCGGCTAAAAATGCGAAAAGAAAGATTTGTGCTGCTTTTATCGTGAATAAGTGCTGTTCAATCAAGTAGAAACTATAAAAATTTGTCATGCAAGATACATACCAGGAGCGGGCGAAGATAATGAATAAAATTAAGATCAATGCTTTGGCCACTTTATTGGTACGATCCTTATTATGGACTTTGGCAGCAAGAGTTTTAGGCTGAAAATGCACGAGCCTGTGAGAATACCACTTGGCAATGTACAGTAATAGCATAACTGCCGCAAAGGCAACGAAAGCAAACCAGAGAGCTCCATTTTGGCCGAATGGAACAAGGATGATAGCAGTGATGAGAGGAGCAAGAGCTTGACCACTGTTTCCCCCTACCTGATAAATGGATTGAGCCAGACCTCGTCTAGGGCCTCCTGCCATGTATGCAACCCGTGAGCCTTCTGGGTGGAAGATTGCCGATCCAAGGCCCATTAGAACGACAGCCCCAAGTATGATTGTATAGTTTGGTGCTAGAGCTAGGATAATGACTCCAATTAAAGTGCTGGTCAATCCGATTGGCAAGGCATAAGGCAGAGGCTTTTTATCTGTATAAAAACCGACCGCCGGCTGTAAAAGAGAGGAGACGATATTCAGGCAGAAGGCAATCATGCCAAGCTGAGTATAAGTTAGGGACATTGATTCTTCTAGGATGGGAAACATGGCCGGTACCACGGCCTGAAGGGAATCGTTCATTAAATGACATATGCCAATGATAATCATGATCTTGAGGGTCATCTCTTGATTTTTAGGCATAAGTTTTGTTGGAGTGGTACTCGCCATATGTATTTTCCTTCTTTCTAAACTAGAATCTTATATACTCTTAGTGCTAATAAATAAAGGGCCATACTGTTTATAGAAGGGGATTTCATTATTGAATACAGTCCCCTTTTAAGGTGGGTAAACTAATCGTAAATGTTGTACCCTCTAAGGGCTTACTTGTAACCTCAATTGTACCTTTGAAAAGTTCGATGATTCTCTTGCATACGAAAAGTCCTAAACCTGTCCCTTCCTGCTTGGAAGTATAGAAAGGCTCGAATACTTTAAGGATTTCATTTGCTTCCAACCCATGTCCAGAGTCGGTTATTTCTATTATAGCTTCTTGCTTTTTTTGATAAATATGTATGTTTAGCTTTTGACCCTGTTCCATAGCCTCAAACCCATTTTTGGCTATATTAAGTATGACCTGCTTTAGTTGGTCCTTTGTACAATATACAGGTAGCGGTGACCTAGCTATATCCCATTCCAATTCTATTTTGTAATAATGGGCTTCAGATTCTATTATTGGTCTTAATTCGGCAACGATACCACGGACATCATATGGCGACAACTGTTGCACCATTGGTTTTCCTAAAACTAAAAACTCACTGACAATGCTATTTATCCGCTCTATCTCCTTCATGATGACAGAATAATAGAATTGGTCTTGCTCATCTTGGTGTTTTTCATTAAGCAATTGGACGAGTCCTTTAATGCCTGTAAGTGGATTTTTGATTTCATGTGCAGTACTGGCGGCAAGCG
The DNA here is from genome assembly GCF_050277655.1 of Peribacillus sp. NPDC097675. NCBI lineage: Bacteria > Bacillati > Bacillota > Bacilli > Caryophanales > Bacillaceae > Peribacillus > Peribacillus sp. NPDC097675. The sequence continues at coordinate 261,587 of NZ_JBNNSK010000003.1, forward strand.
TACCTACGAAATTCAATTTTTGATTATCGAATAGTTTTTTTTCCTTCATGGATTCCTTGCGAAAGAGTAACTCGTAAACAATGAAATAAATCACATTAGTAATGATGAAGGTGAAAACTATAAAAGAATAGAATGTATTGACGTGATCGGAATAGACCTTTTCTGGCATTTTAACTGATAGAGACCAATCGACTTCTGATAAGGGAAAGCTCACCCATCTAGAGTTTGGAGTAACTTCTCCTATATTAATATCAAGAAGCCTATTGCCGTTGCCCGCTTGGAGTTTAACCGTCTCATCGGGTATAAGCGTTTTCATGATATTCTCTAAATAATCGAGTTCGATATGTACCATTAAAAACCCCTGTACTTTTTCACTATTGTCCAATAAAGAGGAAAAAACGGTGAAACAGTCACAATTCAAGTCATCAAGTTCCGGTATACTGACTACTACAGGTTTATGAGTATTTATAGCTAGGTCCATATCTTCTTGATTGATCAATTTGGAAGGGGTGTCCTGCTCGCTTGTACTATGTATGGCGATTCCTTCTTCATTCAACAGGTATATATCTGCGTACCTTGAGTCTGTATTTTTAATGGAGTGTAACATTTGATTCTTTGTACGATCGTCCATATATGGACGATTGGCACCGAGACTTAACAATCCCACATTTTCCTTGGTTTCACTGATAACTTGGTCGATATATTTTTGATAAACAAATCCAATTCTTTCAGCATGGGATTGCCTCTCTTTTTGAATGGAATGATCAAAATATACCCAATAAATGATAGTTAAAATGATTAATGGTAAAATAACGATGAATATGTATTTCAAAAATCTTTGGCTAAATCTCATGAGGTCACTACTTTAATTTTTTCTTTAGTATATCAAACTGGGTGATTAAACAATAGCCTTACACATTAGGCAAAATTGACAAAAAAGAATAAATAGAATATAATAACCTTTAATTCAAGATATTTTAATTAAAAATTTTAAGGTTGTGAAGTTATGGAAAATGATAACATCCAACAGTCATTGAAGCTGTTTATCGTGATGTCAAGAGCTCATCGGTCAATTAATGATATAGTGAATAAACATATAGCCGAAGCGGGCTTGAATCCTACTGAATTTGCAGTATTAGAACTGTTATATCATAAAGGAGATCAACCGCTTCAACAAATCGGCGGAAAAATCTTGCTTGCGAGCGGTAGCATTACTTATGTGGTGGACAAACTAGAACAGAAGGAACTTTTACAGCGGATTGCTTGTAAAGATGATCGCCGGGTAACCTTTGCCAAAATCACGGATAAAGGCAAAGCGTTTATTGAGAGTGTCTTCCCAGATCATGAAAAAAGAATCGATGATATTATGAGTGTCCTTACACAAGAGGAAAAAGCAACGGCAATTGAATTATTGAAAAAAATCGGCTACTCCACGAAACAATAGTCCAGTAAATCAGCACCTTAATTAAATTGAGGTGTTTTTGCAGTTTTTTTCTTTTGAGATGTGTCAACGGTCAAGATAATGCAGGTGTTTTTTTCGTGAATAGGAAGGCAATACATAAGAGCATGGCGAATTTACTATTTTACGGTTATTCAAAAATGGCCATACAAATATTGATATTGGGGTGTAAGCATGAAATTTAACGACTATGCGTATGAACGTCCGAAATTGGATGAAATTAAAGCGAAGTTCTCAAAAGCACTTAAGAAGTTTACCGATGCCAATGAAGTAGAAGAACAAGTGGATGCAATAGAAGAAATCAACATCATTCGAAACTATGTGGGCACGATGAGTAATCTTGTCTATATTCGGCATTCGATTGATACAACAGATGAATTTTATAAAGCTGAGAATGATTATTTAGATGATTTCTCACCAGAGATGGAGGAAATGACTTCCACATTTTATGCTGAACTTGTCCAATCTAAATTTCGCCCGCAGCTTGAGGCAAAGTGGGGAAAGCAACTGTTTGATCTTGCTGAGGCACAGCTCAAAACGTTCTCCCCGGAGATCATTCCGCAACTGCAAAAAGAAAATAAGCTTTCAAGCGAGTATTCTCAGTTAATTGCCTCAGCGAAAATTGATTTTATGGGAGAAGAGCGGACGTTGGCACAGCTTCAGCCCTTTAGGGAATCGGAGGACCGTTCTGTTAGAAAAAATGCCAATGAAGCTTATTATAACTTCTTTGCAGAAAAACAGGACGAATTGGATCGGATATTTGATGAGCTTGTGAAGGTGCGCAATGGGATTGCAACGACATTAGGGTATGATAATTTCGTCGAGCTCGGCTATTATCGAATGACTCGGACTGATTATGACGCTGAAATGGTAGCAGCATTCCGTAAACAGGTAAAAGATGAAGTTGTCCCGCTGGTTAGCCGCTTGATGGAACGTCAGCAGAAACGGCTCGGTCTTGAGAAACTCTATTATTATGATGAGAATTTTCAGTACAGTACGGGTAATGCCATCCCTAAAGGCGATGCGGATTGGATCGTTGAAAATGGTCAAAAAATGTACCGTGAACTTTCTGCCGAAACGAATGAGTTTTTCAATTTTATGATGGATAATAACTTAATGGATCTTGTGGCGAAAAAGGGAAAAGCAAGTGGTGGCTATTGTACATTTATTGAAGATTATAAGGCACCATACATTTTTTCGAACTTCAACGGAACTTCCGGTGATATCGATGTTCTTACACACGAGGCAGGACATGCTTTCCAAGTTTATCGCAGCCGTAATATCGATATTCCAGAATATAATTGGCCGACCTACGAGGCTTGTGAAATCCATTCGATGAGCATGGAATTCCTTACTTGGCCATGGATGGAATTGTTTTTCGAAGAAGATACAGAAAAGTATAAGTTCTCTCATTTAAGCAGCTCGCTCGTGTTTCTGCCATACGGGGTAGCTGTCGATGAATTCCAGCATTTCGTGTACGAAAATCCAAAGGCCACTCCTCTTGAAAGAAGACAGGCATGGAGTAAAATCGAGAAGGAATATTTACCTCACCGTGATTATGATGGGAATGAATTTTTAGAAGGTGGTGGCTTTTGGCAAAGACAAAGCCATATCTATGAATCTCCGTTTTATTATATTGACTATGCATTGGCCCAAATCTGCGCTTTCCAGTTTTGGAAAAGATCCATGGAAGAAGACGAGAGTGCATGGAAGGACTATCTTAACCTTTGCCAGCTTGGGGGAAGCAAATCTTTCCTAGAACTAGTAGATTCGGCTAACCTGGACTCTCCATTTGCAAAAGGGACTGTTCAATCTGTAGTAAGGGTTATTGATGAATGGCTTAGTTCTGTCGATGACCAAGCCTTATAATTTTAGAAGGCAATTCAATCACAAGCGTTTCTTGAGGTACTTTACCTTAAGGAACGCTTTTTAGGGTTATAGAACTGATGGCTTTTCCATTAATTCAGGTTAATATGACTTGGCCTGTCTTAAATTCCTCCTACTTACATATAGATGTAGGGAGGAGGGGAGTACATGCTTTCAAGATGGTCAGGGATTTTTCAGGTTGCAGCCGTTTATGTAGGTACAGTCGTCGGAGCCGGTTTTGCAACTGGAAAAGAAATTGTTGAGTTTTTTACCCGTTATGGCGTTTACGGCTTTATCGGGATTTTAATAGCAGGATATATTTTCATTTTCAGTGGGACGAAAATCATGCTGATTTCTGCGAGGATCGGGGCAGCTTCTTATGAAGAGTTTAATCAATTTTTATTCGGCAAGAAGCTAGCGGGGATCATCAATATTTTTTTCCTTATTATGCTTTTAGGTGTAACAGCGGTCATGATATCTGGTTCCGGTGCCGTTTTCGAGGAACAGCTCGGAATCTCGAAGAGTGTGGGAAGCTGGGCTACGGTCATTTTGGCTTCAATGGTATTGATGCTTGGAATGCGAGGACTTTTCACAGTCAATACGTTTGTGGTCCCCATCATGATTCTATTTAGCTTGATTCTTTTCTTCTCGACTTTAGGAAAGGGAGAGTTTTTATCTGCTCTTACACAAGTCCCTGAAGATGGCATCAGCTTGAAGATGGTTTTCTCCCCATTTGCCTATACCGCTTTTAATCTGGCTTTAGCGCAGGCTGTACTTGTTCCGGTCGCGTATGAGGTCAATGACGAAAAGATTATAAAGAAAGGGGCTATCCTTGGTGGTGTATTCCTAATGGTTATTCTGCTGACCGGCCATTTTTCACTTATGACCCTTCCTGATGTGGCTAACTATGAAATTCCTTCGGCAGTCATCATGAAAACGGTGGGAGGACATTTACATTGGATGTTCATTCTAGTGATTTATGGGGAAATCTTCACTTCGGTCATCGGAAATATTTATGGATTGCAGAGGCAAATCAGCAACTATATTAAAGTGCCAGGCATATTGATCATTGCTTTCAGTTTTATTGTAGCGTTAATCATTGGCACTTACGGTTATGGAAGGCTCTTGGGGTATCTCTATCCGGTCTTTGGATACATAAGTTTACTGTTTTTAATCCTTGTCTGGAAAAGCAAAGCAGGGAAAAGATTATAAAAAAATGGAAGGGAAGGCTTAAACCTTTCCTTCCATTTTATGAATCATGATTCTTTCATCAGTGTTTTTGCCATCTCTAGGAAAGCATCCCGGTAATCGGTGTCCTTCTTTGTAAACATGGTTAAGCGGACAGGAGCCTTCTCATCTTTAAGCAAGACTGAAGTAACTACCTCATCGCCATTCACGACTTCGTAGCCGGACCCGTTATCTATATTAAGTGCTGGATCTTCAATCTTTTCTGATATACTTTTCAGTTGGGTTTGGACATTTGCCTCTACTTCATCCCACTTGACATCATCCGCTAATAATTCAATCCTCATGGATACAGAGTCGTCATCAGAAAGGAATAAGATATCCTTTCCAGGTTCTTCAGCAGTCAATTCGAATTGTTGCAAGACATAAAGGCTGAATGGTTGGTTATCACTATTTTTTAGGAAAGCCGTTTCTTCTTTTCCCTCCCCATTAATTGTATACTGTAGATTTTGTTCCATAAGTCTCACTTTTTTTGTTTCTTCTGACCCATTATCAGCTCCATTAGTAGAGCCGCCTTTATTCTCTTCCTTTACCGGTGCCTTTTGTGGTTCAGCAGTCTTGTCATCCGTGGTTGTCCCACAGCCGGTCAGCAGAAATGCCGCCATTGTCGCTCCACCTATATACTGCGTCCATTTTCTCATCTTATTTACCTCAACTTTCTGTTTGGAATTCTCTTGTGAGTGTAAAAGTACTTCCTTCAAGCGAACAAGCCTTTTTCATATATACGAATAAAAAAGAAAAAAGTTACAAATGATAGTATAGTAAACAAATATACCATAAAGTTCCTCAATAGAAAAACGGAATGGTTATGAACCATTCCGCGAGTTTCGCACCATCATCCAATGATTTTATAATTCTTATGATTGACAACTGTCTTCTGTTCAAGTTCCAAGTCAAGGTAATTTTCCATATACGTGACATCCACGATTACAGAGTTCTCGTTCACTTTCTCGACGATTCCTTGCAAGCCATCTCTAAATTCAATGATATTTCCAACTTCCGCTTTCTTCATGGTAATCATCCTTTCCCATTTCATTTTCAATGATAATCAGTAACTATGAATAAATGGATTATTCGAACACCTTGCTGTTTAGATTTTGACCCGGGGAGTGCAAGTAAAGAGAAATCATATCTCTTCTGTGAGCAGAGTGGTTATAATGACTAGTTAGAAAGTACAGGTCTGGGTGAGACATGGGTGGTTTTATGCTATATTATGGAAACTCATATGAGCACAGTTACCCTTACTAGTATGTATCTGGATGATTCTTATGTACGAAAAATACCAATCTATTTACATTATGATATTTTACTTTACAGTTTGCACTATTTTTGGGTATTCGTAAAGAATAATATAGCCAAATTGGCGACAAAACTTCAGGTTCTTTATTTGAGTGAGGCTTATGTTAAAATAGAAACGGAATTTCTCCTACCCCGAGTAAGAAATCGAATATTAATTGAGGAGGAAATAGAATGGATGCCGAAGAAGCAAGAATTGTCCTGGATAAATTAGCGAATCGAGAAATGAAGGAATTCAGGATCAAAAAAGAAGAATTTTTGAGTTTTCGTGAGGTTCTTGTACAAAGAGCAGATTTCAAACATTTCCGAGGAAATGCCCAACATAATGGGGAAGTCATATATACGTATCTAGAGGAAGCAAGAAGTTAACTTGGGTAAAAGGACGACTCGATTCGATGAGTCGTCCTTTTTCTATTACAAGGTAATTTCCATTTCCTTTCTCAATTTATGCAGGGTGGTTTTTCGCCAAGATTTGACGGCGGCCGTTGATACATTAAACATGTTTGCGATTTCATTCTGGTTTTTATCTTCGATGAAAGTCAAGATAAGCCAGCGCTTCTGGTTCAATGTCAGGTTTTTCGTGTAGGTCATGAAATTCTCACCGAGGAAGGCCTCTTTATCCAACGAAAAAGGATCTCTAACATCAAGTATAGCTCTATCAACTGGCTGGTTAAACGTATCGTATTTATACTGTCGTTTTAGTTCATTGATCATCCTTCCTTTTATGACTGTATAAGCGAAGTTGGAGAATTGTCCGTTTGCTTCATCATACTTGCCCTGAGATTCCCATAACGCGATCAACCCTATTTGAAAGTAGTCTTCTTTGTTTTTATAGATGGATAGTGATCGGATAACATGATGAATCATCGGAGTGAACTGTTCGGATAAACTTGAAAAACTGTCCATTTTCTACACCTTTTAAAAAGTGCACTTTTTGTGTATTCCCGGGTGCTTTCAGCTTAAATAATGTCAGAAGATTTATCGAAAGGGGAAAAATGATAAAAATGGAGAGACAAAATTGAATTTTGTAACGGGAAATTGTAAAAATGACCATCCCATTCGTGGTATTTTATAGTTTTTTATGAAAAGGACACAAAAATAGGCACACCCGCGGTCCGGATATGCCTGACATAAACTATTGATTATTTTTCCGATAGATTTTAAGTTCCTTGATTATGATTTCTTTCGATCTCTTATTTTCATTCATGATGAATCCGTATATATAAGCGGATGCTTTTTTCTTTTTCCAGAGAACTCTTCCCTGCAAGCTGAGTTCATCCTTATTCATGATGAATGTTAGTAAAAGCTCGATGTCTGCTTGCTCCGGAAGTTCAAGATTGGACTGAAACTTTAGCCCACCGGCACTTATATCGAGAACGGACATAGCTCCATTCCGGCTTTTGTTTTCCAAGTTGTTTATTCTTATGATGCTAAAAAAACCAGAAAGTGGAGGGTCGAAAGGAAAACGAAATGCTTCATCTCTGTTATATTTCACAAGGTATCCTCCAGGATATTTCGTAATTTTCTTAGGAATCATTTTATAGTAATAGATGATGTTCTTAACTCTGTGATTTTCGGAAACCGGCATTCACGGCCTCTTGTTCTGTACAAAACAATTCTTCCTCTTTTGTTATTTTATAGTACTGTCCACTAGGTATGTGGTAGATCTTATCACCTTTTGAATTGATGTTGCCTTTAATTTCTGGATTGGAGCAAGATGTTTTTTTTGTTGGTTTTTCCGCTGTCACTTTTTCAGCCTTTGAATCATCAAAGCCTTTCGAAGTAGCATAATTTTCTATCGACCAGATGCCAACCTCCTTTTTTTGCGCTTGTTTCTGAATGGCTTCTAATTCGTCAAGGTATTTAGTATTTGGGGCATATACGTATGCGACCCTGGCCAGTCCTTTTTCTAGGAGAAGCTTATTCACCATTTTGCCGTCTACATAAAAATAGGCCAACAGACGTCCGTATTTATCTCTTTCCCCAATCCCTGTTTCCACTTCTACTTCTGAACCTGCAGGCAGTAGTTCTTTTGTAAACTTGCTAGCTTCAGGACCAAAAGGCTGAACAGGTTTGGATGGATGGACGGTTTCCGGTGTATCTATTAAAAGAAGTCTTACGGTTTCTTCTCTGCCGTTAGCCGTTTTAATTTTCACCGTATCCCCGTCAACTACGCGGACTATCTCAGCCTTGAAGGTTTTCCCTTTTGATTCACTGGAGTCCTTGTTGTCTGTAGTAAGGGCGTTTTCCGTTGAAGACGTTGTATTTTCCTCGGTAGAATTTTCATCTGTTGAATCGTCAAGCATTTCCTGGCAACCCGTTAATGTAAGCAAACATATTGCCATCAGGATGAGTACATGCCTATAAGAATTAAAAAATGTATGTGTTTTCACCATCATTCCTCCATTCATGTTGTATTCCATGGTGCCATGGATTAGTAAGGGTCGAAATAATAGTACCTTATTAAATGGTGAAAGAAAATGAAAATTATTCTATTTTTATTTTATCCATTCTTCTTTATGATAGTTTATTCTTATAATGAAACCGTGAAGCATGAAAGGTAGGAACCGATAATATGTTCAGGCTTGAAAACGTTACATTTAAAGGCATTCTGACTATTGATCATCTTGAAATCCCAGCAAGAACGATTACGTGTTTGACTGGGGAAAGCGGGGCCGGGAAAACGTCGCTACTTCGTCTATTAAATAGAATGAATGAGCCTGACTCAGGGTCGGTTTTCTATCAAGGTCAACTCCTTGAAACACTCAACCCGATTGAGCTCCGTCGTAAAGTCACGATGCTTTCTCAAACGCCACTCACTTTACCTGGAACCATCGAAGAAAACCTGCAAATGGGATTAGCGCTGACGGATAGAGAAGCAGGATCAAAGGCGGAGCTCATGAGAGTGCTTGAGACTGTTTTATTGAATAAACCATTATCAGCTGATGCAGAGAAACTGTCAGGTGGGGAGAGGCAACGATTGGCACTGGCAAGGCTGCTTTTGTTAAAGGCTGACGTGTATTTATTGGATGAGCCGACATCCGCGCTTGATGAAGAAACAGAATTGGAGGTCATGAGCCGATTTCTAGCAGAAGTGAAACAGGAAAGGGGAACGGTGATCATGATCACTCATTCCAAGCAACTTGCGGAGGCATGCGCTGAGAAGAGAATTGTCCTTAAAAAGTCTAAGGAGGATGACTATTAATGGAGCGTAGTGGGATAATAGATATTGAGCTCTGGCGGTTATGTGCGGCCTATTTATTTGTCGTACTGCTATTAGTTATTGTGAAATGGCGAGGGATATCAAGGGAAAAACAAATTTTGCTTGCTACGGTAAGGATGACAATCCAACTCATTCTTGCCGGCTATGTATTGACCTATATATTCGAAAATCCTCATCCATTGCTTTCAATAGGGTTTTTGTGTTTGATGGCTTGGTTCTCTATCCGGAATATTTTTAAACAAATATCATTTACGCTTAATAAGAGAATCAAACGCATGGTGATACTAAGCATGCTCACAGGGCCGATGGTCGCGTTGTTTTATTTTAACCTAGTCGTCATCCACTTTACGCCATGGTATGAACCACGTTACTTTATCCCAATCGCCGGAATGATTGTAGGGAATGCAATGACCGGAGTTACGTTAGCATTAAAAAATCTGCATGACGGAATCACTAGTAATCGCGAAAAGGTGGAAGCATTATTGATGCTTGGTGCGACTCCGCAGAAGGCAGCAAAAAAATATGTCGATGCAGCTTTTGACTCAGCAGTGCTACCCACCCTGAACAACATGTTAGGTATGGGGATCATTTTCCTTCCGGGCATGATGACTGGGCAAATTCTCTCGGGTATCAGTCCCCTTATCGCCATCGAATATCAAATTGCCATACTGATTGGAATTCTTGGTAGCGTTTCAATAACGGTCATTCTCTTTATCATGTTAAGTTTTAAGGCATTTTTCACAAAAGCCGCTCAATTGGCGATCTAAACTTTAAGCGCCGGTAAAGTTATTGTTGCAGTTTTATATTTATTTTTGTACGATTCTTAAGTATAAGATAGTTATGGTTTGTCTGTTGAGAATGATAATGATATTCTGAAAAGGAAATCATATGATTTTCGTAACTTTCTTAGTTAGAATAGGGAAAAAACTTACATAGCCTATTCTTGTTAATTTATCTTAAAGGAGATTGATTGATATGGTAGAAAAAACATTTACAGTAACGGCAGAAACAGGAATTCATGCTCGTCCGGCAACATTGCTTGTACAAGCGGCAGGTAAATTCGATTCAGAAATTAACCTTGCATATAAAGAGAAAAAAGTGAACCTTAAATCCATCATGGGCGTAATGTCACTTGGTATCGGAAAAGGTGCAGAAATCACGATTACAGCTGAAGGAAGCGATGAAAACGACGCTCTTAAAACACTTTCTGACACACTAAGCAGAGAAGGTTTAGCAGAGTAATGTCTACACTGATAAGTGGAATTGCAGCTTCAAGTGGGATAGCCATCGCTAAAGCCTATCGTCTGATCGAGCCAGAATTATCTGTTGATACAAGAAACGTTGAAGATGTTGAGGCTGAAATATCCCGTTTTAAGGAAGCAATCCAAAAATCCACAGTCGAATTAGAAATCATTCGGAACAAAGCCGAGCAGGACTTAGGTGCCGATAAGGCAGCCATTTTTGATGCTCATTTACTAGTGCTTTCCGATCCGGAACTTTTAAGTCCGGTCCAGGATAAAATCCAGTCAGAAAAAGTGAATGCTGAATCCTCCTTAAAGGAAGTTGCAGGCATGTTCATTTCGATGTTTGAACAAATGGATAATGAATACATGAAGGAACGGGCTGCAGATATCCGGGATGTTACAAAACGTGTGCTATCACATCTTTTGGGTATACATATTCCAAATCCAAGTATGATTGCCGAAGAAGTAATCATCATTGCAGAGGATTTGACGCCTTCTGATACGGCACAGTTGAATCCGATTTATGTTAAAGGGTTTACGACCGATATTGGTGGTAGAACGTCCCATTCAGCCATTATGGCACGTTCATTAGAGATACCAGCTGTAGTAGGGGCTAAAACGGTGACTGCTTCCATAGAAAATGGTGACATGGTCATTATTGATGGTCTGAATGGTGAAGTGCATATCAACCCTACTCCTGAACTCGTGAAGCGATATGAAGAAATTCAGAAGAACTATGCTTTGCAAAAGGCTGAGTGGGCAAAACTGGTTCATGAAGAAACGGTTACGAAAGATGGACATCAAGTAGAGCTTGCGGCCAATATTGGGACACCTAAGGATTTACAGGGAGTTCACAAAAATGGTGGTGAAGGAATCGGTTTGTACCGAACGGAATTCCTCTACATGGGAAGAAATGAAATGCCTACTGAGGAAGAGCAGTTCGAAGCCTACAAAACGGTTCTGGAAGGGATGGCTGGAAAGTCAGTTGTCGTCAGGACACTTGATATAGGCGGAGACAAAGAGTTACCTTATTTGCAACTTCCTAAGGAAATGAATCCGTTCCTTGGCTATCGCGCAATCCGTTTATGCTTAAACGAGCAAGAAATTTTCCGTATACAGCTACGGGCACTTCTACGGGCAAGCATATACGGAAATCTGAAAATCATGTTCCCTATGATTGCTACATTAACGGAATTCCGCGAAGCGAAGGCTGTTTTAGAAGAAGTACGGCAGGAATTGATAGAAAAGGGTATCCCGGTAGCCGAAAAAATTGAAATCGGTATCATGGTTGAGATTCCTTCCACTGCGGTAATGGCGGATGTTTTCGCGAAAGAAGTGGATTTCTTTAGCATCGGTACGAATGACTTGATTCAATATACTATGGCAGCTGACCGGATGAACGAGAGAGTATCGTACTTATATCAACCATATAATCCGGCGATTTTACGACTCGTTAAAATGGTGATTGATGCTGCCCATAAAGAAGGAAAATGGGCTGGCATGTGCGGTGAGATGGCTGGAGATGAAGTGGCGGTCCCAATTTTAATAGGGTTGGGCCTTGATGAGTTCTCAATGAGTGCCACCTCTATACTAAAGGCTCGATCTCTAATCAGGAAACTTTCACATGAAGAAATGAAACAACTATCACAAGATGTCTTGACGATGGATACAAATGACCAGGTGAAGGCAGCTGTACTTGAGAAAGTGAAGAAGTAGACAAAAGTCGGCGTTCCATCCAATGGTGAAAAGTTTATCTTTTTTTCAAAAAAGATGTTTAACAGAAATATACATGGGTAAATAAAGGACAAGCACAGTTGTTTAGCTCGATTATAGGCAACTGACATTCTCATTTCCCCCTTTTAAAGCCGGCTGGATTTCCAGTCGGCGATTTTTTTAGAAAACAATTAAATAGGGGATGAAAATATTGACAATTCAGATTTTTCGATTTATACATATAAAGATATAATAAAAGCAGGTATTAATTTTTTCTGAATAAGGGGGATGTATGATGGACTTATATTTACAGAAGAAAAATGCATTGATTTTAGCCTCGAGCCAAGGGCTGGGAAAGGCAATTGCCCAAGAGCTTGTTAAAGAAGGTGCCAACGTCATGCTTGCAGCTAGGAATGAAGAAAAGCTTGCAGAAGTGCAAAAGGAATTATCGAAACTTGGTAAGGGGAAAATATCATACAAAGTTACCGATATCACTAAACCGGATGACATTAAGTCATTAGTCGCGAGTATGGCTGCAGAATTTGGTGGAATGGATATCCTTATTAATAATGCAGGAGGCCCTCCGGGAGGGACATTTGCTGACTTTAGTGATGAAGACTGGCAACATTCGTTTGAATTGAATTTATTAAGCTTCATCCGGACCATTCGTGAAAGCCTGCCACATCTAAAAAAACAGGGGGGCAAGATCGTTAATATTGCTTCTTCGTCTATTAAAGAGCCAATCCCTGGCCTATTATTATCGAACACATTCCGGACTGCAATCGTTGGATTGGCGAAAACCTTGGCTTCAGAGCTTGCACCGGACAAGATATTAATCAATACGGTTGGACCGGGTCGAATCGCAACAGACCGCATCCAACATTTGGATCGATTCAACGCTGAGAAATTAGGGGTTAATGTAGAGGAAGTAGTCGGAAAATCACTAAGTAACATTCCGCTTGGGCGTTATGGTGAACCAGAGGAATTTGCGAAATTCGTTACTTTCCTTGTATCGGGTGCGAATACATATTTAACCGGCCAATCTTATTTGGTAGATGGCGGAATGGTTAAATCCATATAAATGCAACAACAGTGGATCGAGAGGAGAATGGACATGTTGAGAAAAGAAGACACGGTCATTGGTTTTATTGGCACAGGAGTTATGGGGAATAGTATGGCTGGAAATCTACTTAAAGCGGGCTACGAAGTGTTTGTCTATACAAGGACTAAAGAAAAGGCAGACGAGTTGATTGTACAGGGGGCAAAATGGGCAGCATCGCCTAGGGAGATTGGAAAGCAAACGAATGTGATCATTTCCATGGTCGGATATCCGAGCGATGTCGAGGAGATATTTCTGGGTGAACAGGGGCTTATCGAACATGCAAAAGAAGGGACCGTTTTAATAGATATGACTACTTCCACACCTTCCCTTGCAGTGAAAATAGCCGAGGAAGCAAAGAAAAAGGGAATGGAAGCTCTTGATGCCCCCGTTTCTGGAGGAGATATTGGAGCCCGCGATGCAAAGCTTACCATCATGGTTGGTGGCGATCATAAGTCATTTGAAAACATACTCCCGATTCTAGAAAGTATGGGCAGCAATATTGTACATCTAGGACCCGCGGGATCCGGGCAGCATACGAAAATGTGCAATCAAATTGCCATTGCCTCCAACATGATTGGAGTCACTGAAGCTATCTCATACGCCAAAAGGGCAGGCCTTGACCCGGAAAAGGTCCTCCAAAGCATATCATCGGGTTCCGCAGGCAGTTGGTCACTATCCAATCTTGTCCCTCGAATGGTTAAGGGAGATTTTGAACCAGGATTTTATATCAAGCATTTTATTAAAGATATGAAAATTGCGCTTGATGAGGTGGAAAAAATGGGATTGCAGGCTCCTGGATTAACATTGAGCAAATCATTATATGAAGGGCTGGCAGAGGCCGGTGAGGAAAACAGTGGCACCCAGGCTTTATATAAGCACTATAATTAAAAGTGCTAACCACTCTATTTTTGAATAAGCTGTAAGCGACAGTCTTTACAAAAAAGGAGTGATACGTATGGGTGACTTTGATGATATTCATATGAAGTTTCAAGAATTGGAAGATGGCATATACATTGTCCGAATCGAAGGATATAAAAGGGAAAAAACGATTCACCAAACAAAGCCCATCCGTTGGGAATTGAAATTAATGAATGAAAGCCCATTGATTTTACCGGTGAAATTCAGCCATATAGAGACCGACGCCGGGTTTCAGATATTAATGCGAGAGCTGAAAAACTTAGGTCATTCAAAACCGCGAACCGCCAAAGAATTTGAAGAAGTGATGACGGACTTATTGGGTTCCATTGTCGAGGTAAGCCTAACGACAACAAATAAGGAAGAAGGCTATCGCGAGGTGCGTTTTTTGCGGAGATTATATTAATATCTTTATTTGATGTTTCTCTTACATGATGAAAAATGGCCTCAACGGTTCAACTGTTGATGGCCATTTTTATATACTTACTCTCCATTACATTATTTCAAAAAGGCTTGTATTCGGTTCAACCCTTCCTCGAGCGTATCCATGGAATAGGCATAGGAAATACGGAAGAACCCTTCGCCTAGTGGAGAGAAGGCATCGCCAGGAACCACAGCAACCTTTTCCTGTTTAACTAGATCTAGGCAGAATTCCAGCGAAGAAGGGGAGCCTTCGGGGAGTTTTACGAAAAAGTAAAAGGCACCCTCAGGTTTGACCACATCTAAATTCATTGCCTGCAAGCGGCCGTAAACATAGTCCCGTCTTCTTGCATACTCCGTTTTCATGGACATGCTGTCGTCTTTCCCAACCGTTAATGCAGCTATAGCAGCTCGTTGCGAAATGGAACTTGCGCAAGTTACATTATATTGATGGACCTTTAACAAATGTTTCGAAATGGATTCAGGAGCAAATAACAGACCGATTCTCCAGCCAGTCATTGAGTGAGATTTGGATAACCCGTTGAGCACGATGGTTTGTTCTCTTAAATAAGTGGCAATGGATACATGATTTTGGTCAAAAATCAACTCGCTATATATTTCATCTGCCAAAATGAAAATGTCTTTGCCACGTACCAGGTCGGCGATGTCCTTTAACTCTTTTGAGTTCAACGTTACTCCGGTTGGATTCGAAGGGTACGGTAAAACGATACAACGAGTTTTATCGGTTATATATGTATGTAGGATATCAGCCGTCAATCGAAATCCATTCTTAGTCGTATCTGCATACACTGGCTCGGCTCCGCTCATTTTTATGATTGGCTCGTAACCTGGATAGACAGGTCCTGGGAGAATCACTTCATCTCCAGGCGTAAGGATGGTGCGGAATGTAATATCAATTCCTTCACTTGCTCCAGAAGTTACGATGACTTCATTGAGTGGATTATATGAAAGTTGGTATTTTTCTTTTACGTATTCACTAGCGGCTTCTCTTAATTCCAGATAACCTGCATTATGGGTATAGACTGTATAATCTTCATCGATTGCTTTTTTTGCCGCTTCTTTAATATGCTGGGGTGTAGGGAAGTCAGGCTGGCCTATCGTTAAGGAAATGGTTCCTTCAATATCAGCGACTAGATTATAAAATTTTCGAATGCCCGATATTTGAACCTCTTTTACAAGCGGGTTTACTAAATGTTCCATTTGAGAAGATCCTCCTTGTACTAATAGTTGTATATGGATTATGGGTTTGACGAATCCATTCTATTTTATCATTTTGTAAGGACTGGGGAAAAATACTTTGTAAGATTACTGTATTAAAGGTCATTTAAATTTAAGAGAATTTGAGGAATGATAAGGATGATTAGGACTTGTGCCATAACAAAAGAAAATGAAATCATTTTTGATTTAGAAATCGAAGAATTGAATGAAGATCATATTGAATGGTTCTGGGTCGACTTTTCAAAGCCTACAATGGAGGAAGTACAGTTGCTATCAAGTCATTTTCACTTTCACCATTTAGCGATTGAAGATTGCCTGGATGATTATAATCAGCGTCCCAAAATGGACTTTTATGAAGGATATCAATTTCTTGTGATACATGCTATACGGAAGAAAGACTTCAAGGCTGATGAATTGGGACTCTTTATCGGGAAAAAATCGTTAGTTACGTTTCATAAGGATGAGCTGGAGGAATTAGAGCAGGTTTGGAATGAAATCTCGGAATTAGAAACACTGAAACAGGGTCCCTTCTACCTAATGCATAGGCTGATAGATCGAATCGTGGATGAATTCTTTCCACCTGTTTACAAAATCGAAAGTGAGTTAAATAGTATTGAAGATAACACACAAGATGATGCGATATCGGAATTGATGGATCAGCTATTCGATTTGAGGACGGATTTGTCAAGAATTCGTCGTATAATCCTCCCGATGCGTGACTTACTTTATAGGATGATTTCCTCTGATCGTCTGAATTTTTTAAAGGATCAACACCTTTACTTCCATGATGTATATGATCACCTTCTTAAATTAACGGAGATGCTTGAATCCTATCGGGATTTCTCTTCCGATATTCGTGACAGCTATTTATCGGTCAACTCGAATAATATGAATTCTACCATGATGACGTTGACTGTCATTACGACCATTTTCATGCCACTTACATTCATTGTGGGGGTTTATGGCATGAACTTTAAGTACATGCCTGAATTGAATTGGCATTACGGATACTTTGTGATACTTGGGATGATGAGCGGGGTTGCTTTGATGATGTTTGTATATTTCGTCAAAAAGGGTTGGCTGAAAATAGGCAAAAAGTCTCGAAAGGGATAGATTAAATGCTAGCGTATGGATGGAATTATGATAAGTGTCTTTGTTATAATGAAGTAGTTGTTGTAATTTCCATATATATGAATTAGAGGTGGTAAGGTGGAAAATAGATTGGAGAGTTATCCAGAGGAACAAGAAGAGTATGCAGGCTTTTGGATTCGGTTTGGTGCTAATATTATTGATGGGATAATAATCGGCATCCCCTCAGGAATCCTAATGACAATCGTGAACCTATTCTGGATTAGCAGCATGTCAAGTGTCCAGGAAGACATGCTTGACCCCGCTTATGATGGTGGCGGGGAAATGTTGGCATTCATGGGAGGGACACTATTAACGGTATTTTTATCTGGACTTATTAGCTTTTTTTATTATACTCTATTACACTCTTCAAAATGGCAGGGGACAATTGGGAAGAAATTGCTGAATATTAAAGTGGTGGATTTGAATGGAGACCGAATCGGTTTCGGTAAGGCTTCAGGGCGATACTTTGCTACGATTTTGTCAGGAATTATCTTCTATATTGGCTATATCATGGCCGGGTTTACGGAAAGAAAACAAGCTCTTCACGATATGGTGGCCGGGACGCTGGTCATTAAAAATAGCTAACGATCATGGTGAGGAGGCTCCGGGTGAGCCTCCTTTTTGATTTGATCATCACTCATCCAATTTTTATAAAAATATTTTTTGCCAATCATTCTAAACAATTTGGTGAATGTAACCGAATTATTAGGTAGAAGTCATTTATCTATGCAGTATAGGTCTTTTTCACTAAAATGTATTATTTTTCTATATAGTAAATGGTATATTGGATAATAAATGAAAAATGTAGGGGAAGGGCGAGATAAATAAATGGAAGCAAATAAAGGGATATTACTAGAAAGCGGTACGAATGAACTTGAAATCGTCGAATTTGGGATTGGAAAGAATAAATTCGGCATTAATGTAATTAAGGTGAAGGAAATCATCAATCCTGTACATATAACCCTTGTTCCCCACTCCCATCCAAATGTGGAGGGGATCATAGAACTTCGAGGGGAAGTTCTACCTGTTGTAAATGTAGCCGATGCCTTAGGGTTTCCTGCATCGGAGAATCCAGATCAGGATAAATTCATAGTCGCTGAATTCAACCAGCAAAAAGTCGTGTTCCACGTCCATACCGTGACACAGATCCATCGTATTTCATGGACGCAAATCGAGAAGCCTTCGGAAATGTATCAAGGCTTGGAAAGTCAGATAATCGGTGTAATCAAATTAAACAGTGAAATGATCTTACTACTGGATTTTGAAAAGATAGTGGTTGAAATCAACCCTGAATCAGGAATTAATGTCCAACAGGTTAGAAAGCTTGGCAACCGTCAAAATTCAGAAAAAAGGATCCTGGTCGCTGAAGATTCACCCTTGCTGCGTAAGTTACTGTTGGATACCTTGACAGAAGCAGGATTCAGACACTTGGAGTTTTATGAAAACGGGATAGATGCCATCAATTATTTGGAAGGGCTCGTTGAAGCTGGCAAAACGATTGTTGAGGAAGTGCAACTAGTGATCACGGATATTGAAATGCCTCAAATGGACGGCCATCATCTTACACGAAGAATTAAGGAAAATAGCAATTTGGCTGCCTTGCCAGTCATTATATTTTCGTCATTAATAACTGATAGCCTTCGCCATAAAGGGCAAGTAGTCGGGGCAGATGCACAAATTAGTAAGCCAGAAATTGCAGAGCTTATCAGATTGATTGATAAATTTGTTTTATGACCGTGAAAACGGGACGGGGATTTTAGATCCCCGTCCCGTTTTTTCTTTTAATACTTTGAACCTTTTCCTAAAAAAGAAGAAGGGAATGGGTTGTGGAAGGGTTGTTTAACTTGAGTCCGTCCATACGACCTTTTTTCGTTCTTTACGGGGCTGGGTTGTTTTTCTCCAGCTTGTCCAATATAGGCTTGTAAAATTTGCTTTGCTTTTGATAATGACAAGGCAGCTTTGGGATTTCGTATAGATGCTGCACGACTGCCGAGATGGGGGAGGGTTTTTAGGTCTTCCTTAGTAGGCGGTAGGTGAAAGACATAGGAACCACATTCAACAATGACATCGGATTGTTGCGCGGCAAAGCGAGGGTTATCAGAGAAATGGAGTCCCATCTTCTTCGCTTTTCCTTCTTGCATGAGCTTATTTAATGCGAGCCTTTTTAAGTTGTAAAGATTTTTAGGCTCCAATGCAGTCTTCGCATGCTTATTTACTATAAACACAGCTTGGGCAAGGGAGTTAATCGAAAACTCATCCATTTCAGAATGTCCTTTCGTTTGATTCATAATAGAAACTCCTTTTCTTCATAAGTTTGAAGGAATACTATCGGAATAGTTTTTCTTCAATTACGTTTTACCGCTTAATTTTAACTAGCGTGGTATTCGACATGTAAGGTAGTATCGGGAAGTTAACAATGGGCCAAATTATAACATAAATCCAAAGTTATTCCAACTCTTTACCGACTATGCATTTCATATTATACCACTTCACAATATATAAGGAAGTAAATTATAAAGCTCTGACACGTCAATACAAGAAAAACGGTAAAATATTGAGTGTTGCCTGTTCTAAAAGAAAAGAAGGCGTTTCATTTCGCCTTCTGTGCAACCCTTATTGGGTGTATATATTGATGTTCTCATTTACTGCAGCTTGTGCGCCGAATTGTTGTGGGTAGCCCTGAAAACCTTGATAACCCGGATATCCCTGATATGGTGCAGGATAAGGAGGATAAGCGGGCGGATAGGGAGGGTACGGCGGTGGATACGGTGGGCGATTGTTAAATAATAATGGACCTACAGCTAATCCCGCCACAAATGATAAAGGGAGTAATAAAGGAAAGAAAGGAAAGAAACGTTCATCGTTTCCATATTCCATTCCCATTTCATTCCCAAAATCATTGCGGTATACATTTTGCGGCAATGGATATTGATTGTAGGGGTAGAAAGGATAATAATATTGTGTTTGCATGGTTGGCCTCCTTTTCTCTATGTCTTTACATAGTATGGTTTATTTTTTGAAAAGAGCCTGTTCAAGGTTAATCTGTTATAATGAACCTATTCATTTACAGATACTTGAGGTGGTTGAAATGGTGCGGTTTAAAAAGGTTTTGGCCGTAGGTTTTGGAGGAGCGGTTGGAGCTTTATTGCGTTATTCGGTTATTACATCGACTGCAGCTTCTTTTTTTCCATTTGGTACCCTTATTATAAATATAGTAGGGTGTTTTTTACTTGGAATGATTAATGGGTATTTTGCCTCGAAAACAAAATCATTCGTTTTTTTAGCACTTGGCAGTGGATTTTGTGGAGGATTCACCACGATGTCAACATTCTCTCAGGAACTGGTGACACTGATGCGAGTTTCTATGATACAAGTAGGCATTTATCTTGGAGCAACCCTTGTGCTGGGATTACTTGCCGGTTTTCTAGGGTTACATATTTTTGACGACAGAAGAGGCGGTGCTGTATGATCCAGACCCTTTTCATTTTATTAGGGGGTTTTTTCGGTGCGGCATGTAGATATATATTTCAAATTCTATTCAATAAGCTCTTGCCATCGAAGTCCATACCCTTTAGTATTTTACTGATTAATCTAATCGGTTGTTTCTGTTTGGGGCTTATCTTTCCTAGAAAGGAAGAATGGGATCCCCCATTGCAACTGATGGTGTCAATGGGCTTTTTAGGTGCGTTTACGACCTTTTCTACTTTCAGCATGGAAGCTCTGGAACTTATGAGAAAACACCGCTACATAGAATGCCTCATCTACATAACGGTCTCTATTTTAGGCTGTATCATGGCTTTTCTGGGTGGATATTTATCTATGTATTAGCCAACAATCATTAACATATTATAAAAGAATGGTATGGTAAAAATATCGTGGTGTTTCCATTTACCTCTAATGCTATAATTCAAAGGAGATACATCAGGAAGTTCTACGCACAGGCTTTGTTAATGAGTCTGGCGATTTTCCCCTGCTTCATAATCATTCAGCTCTAAATTCATAAACGGTTAATTCAGGGCGTGATAAAAAGCGGTAGGGAAGCCTGGTCGTGCCAAGTCCTCGGTTAACGTGTAGCGTCAATGAATCAATTTCAAATGTACCCTCCGTATACTTTTCTGCAAAAGGGGGGGTTACTAGGGCGCCGATAAAAGGAATTTGGACTTGGCCACCGTGACTGTGTCCGCTAACCTGATACTGGATATCATAATTGCATGATGTGTCCGCTAAGTCAGGTGCATGAGAGAGCATAATGGTGAATGCCCCTTTTGGTATGCCTGATAGTGCCTTTTTAAAGTCGGGTTTCCCGAGCATTGCATCATCGACGCCAGTTAAGAAGATTTCTTCAGCTGATAGTAAGGAAATACGGGAAGATCTATTTTGCAGCATAGTAAAGTTGGATTTTTCCATGATATCTCGGTATATCTCTGATCCATAGCCTCCATGATCATGGTTACCGAAGATGCTATACTTACCCAGTGGTGCTTTTAGTTGATTTAAAACCGGTGGAATTTTGTTTCGGACCTTATACTTATTGGGCTCGTCCATTAAATCACCGGTAAATACAACAATATCCGGATCCAGTTGGTTTATCTTATTGACGATGGCTTGTAAATCATTAAGCTGAAATTGAAATCCTAAGTGGGTGTCACTGAATTGTATCATTGTCATCCCATCGAAACCTTTTGGGATAAGAGGGTGGCTGATAAGATTGTGCTTTATTTCTAACCACTTCGGTTCTAAGTTATGGGAGTAATAACCGCCACCGATACTTAAACCGGTTACGGCCGCCAACGTACGCAGGCCATTTTTTATAAATGTTCTTCGGGAAATATATTCACTCAAATTAATCAACCTATCTACATTAAGAATGTTACTTCCTCATATTAACAAACAATGTACATAATTAGAAGAAGTTCTCTTCATAGGCATATGGAAACGGAGACAACTGGAATGAATGATTGATATCCAGTTTGAAAATGATATTTACACGGAGGTAGCATGATGACCGAACCAATGTTTATTACACTGATTATACTTCTATGCGCATTTGCGCTTTTTATACAAGGAAAATTTCGTGCAGATTTGATTGCCCTTTGTGCCCTTGCTGTGCTAGGCCTCACGGGAATCCTTCCATTTAATGAACTTGTAGAAGGGTTTGCCAATCCCGTTGTGATAATGCTGGCGGGCCTTTATATCGTTGGTGCAGGTTTATTTAATACGGGTATTATTGAAAAGATCGGAAGCAAATTGCTTAGCTATTGTGGCGGTAACGAATGGAAATCACTGTTGGTCGTCATGGTTACGGCTGGACTTTTAAGCGCATTTTTAAGCGGAACCGGCATTGTTGCCATATTGCTTCCGCTTGTTATGAGCATGGCACTGCAACAAAAAACGAGTCCTACCCGTTATTTATTGCCCCTGGCCTATGCGTGTAGCATTGGCGGGCTGTTGACGCTAACAGGTACACCTTCGAATATGGTGGTAGCTGATGTTTTAAGGGAAAATGGATTACAGACCTTCACTTTTTTTGATTTCGCACCCATCGGATTAATCGCGTTTGCTGCTGGACTTTTCTTTATGCTTACACTAGGACGTCTGCTATTGCCGGAAAAAACGATAGCAGCCAATAATAGCGTGAAGGGACTTTCTGCAGGGGAACTAGCAGGTATGTACAAAGTATATGACCTCCTACATTATCTACATATTCCTCCTACTTCAGATATTGTCGGAGAAAGATTATCCGACCTACAGCTCCCTGTTCAATATGAATTGACATTGATAGAGATCCAGCGTAAATCTAAAGATAAGCAGTTGCCGTTGCTTCAAAAGCAACAAACAATATCCGCTAGAGCCAATGAGGTACTGCACCCCGATGATATCATCTTGGTTTTTGGGGAAGAAGAAGCGGTTCAAAGATTGGCAGATCACTATGAACTGGAATTTAAGCACTTTAATACGGAACAAATAAAGAAACACTTTCTCAGCAGTAGATTTGGTTTGACGGAAATATTAATTGTCCCTAACTCCGATTATGAAAATCAAACTCTTATTGATGTTCATTTCCGTGAAAAATATCAGTGTAATGTATTGGCAATCAATAGAAATGGTGAATATATCCAGGCGGATGTTGGTACAGAACGTTTGAAGCCCGGTGATGCTATATTGATACATGGTGAATGGGAAAATATCGAGAGGATTTCCTCCGATTTAGAGGATGTCATTGTCATAGGCACAACCTCAGAAGAAAGTTCAGCTGTAAACTCAAAACTCAAAACATGGATTGCTTTGACGATAATGGCTGTGATGGTCGTTCTTTTATCGATAGAGTCGATTCCCCCTGCTTTATCGGTCCTTACGGCTGCTCTACTAATGATCGTAACAGGATGTGTACGTTCTATGGAAGATGCCTATCAAAAAATCAATTGGGAGCCTATATTGTTAATCTCAGCGATGCTGGGATTATCGACCGCATTGGACAATACTGGCGGGGTTGGGATGATAAGCGATTGGCTGGCAATCTTATTCAGTAATATTGGAGCTCATGGGCTATTGGCGGTCTTTTATCTCTTGACCCTGATTTTAAGCCAATTTATCCCTTATGGAGCAGCTACAGTTGTCATGACGCCCATTGCGCTAACGTCCGCGGTCAATCAGGGGATCGACCCCGTTCCTGTTTTTCTATCCCTGGCGGTTGCAGGAAGCCTAGCCCTTGCAACACCAAGGGTGGCGACTACGAATGCGTTGGTCATGACGGCAGGGGATTACAAATACAAAGATTTCACCGTTATTGGCATTGCCACACAAATCTTTATCGGTGTCATCATGGTCATCACGATTCCATTGCTCTTCCCGTTTTAATTCAGGAGCAAAAAAGGCTATTGTTCAGCTTAGGAACAATAGCCTTTTACCTGTTGGCTGTGTCATCCCAATGAATCCATCATGTGTGTTTTACCAAAAATAAGGGGGAATGGGTGGGAATACAAAAGTTATTATTATCAATGCTTATAACTAATGGTATAATTTGTGCATATTGATGTTTCGTAATTAGGGGGAATACATCATGGATGCAGAAAAAATATTAAAGAATTTGGACAGGGTGACACCCTTTTTCCAACCCATTTTCAGTGCGGATCAGCACCAGGTTATCGGGTATGAAATATTAGGCCGCTATGAGGAACAGGGAGAATATGAAAGTCTTGGCTCCTTTTTTCACGATTCTTCCGTGCCTGAGGAATATCGGATAGAAGTGGATAATTATGTACTAGAAATAGCTCTAGAAAGAATAAAGGATTACGGTGAAGACTTTCTCATCTTTATAAATCGGGATCCCAATTTGCTTATGATTGATCATGGCGAAGAATTCATGGAAATTCTACATCGTCATTTTCAGCCAGAGGAAATGAACAGAATCGTTTTAGAACTGTCTGATACGATCAGTTTGGAAAACTTCGAACCTTTACAACATGTACTGGCTTATTTTAAAACATATGGCATTAAAATAGCTTTCGATCATCTTGGGGAAGATAGTCAACTAGATCATATTGCTCAAATTTCTCCGAATATTTTAAAAGTTAATTTAAATCAACTCCGGATATCAGGGGGAGATGCTTATCAGGTCATTCTCTTTTCACTCAGTATGCTCGCACGTAGGATTGGGGCCAATCTATTGTTTGAGAATATTGAATCTGAGTATCAGCTCCGTTTTGCTTGGAAGAATGGAGGCCGTTATTATCAGGGATTTTTCTTGGCAAGACCAGAAGGGGAATTCATTGATAAAGACTTGCTTCGTGATAAATTCCATCAAGAATGCCAATCTTTCATTTCATTGGAAACAAAAAAGATGGAAGCTGTTTATCAAAGAACGATGCAATTCAATGAAGGCATGCAATCTTTCTTGAAACAGCAAAAAGGAAGCAAATCGCATGAGGAACTTCTAGGATTGCTCGCGGCCAAATTAGACTCCATTTGTTTCCGGTTATATATTTGTGATGAAGAAGGGTACCAGAAGTCTCCTAATATTCTTCAGAAGGATGGGCAATGGCTGGTTCAACCTAAATATATCGAAAATAATTGGAGCTGGAGGCCTTACTTTCTAGAAAATATCGTAAAAATGCGCAATGAAAAAAAGGGTATATTATCTGATTTGTACAGTGATATCGAAACGGGTGAAACAATTCGAACCTTTTCTTACCCTCTGAATAATAAGGAGTATATTTTCTTTGATTTGTCCTATAGCTATCTCTATGAGAATGATGCCTTGCTCTAAAAAGAATAGAGGTATATTAATCGTCAAAATGTGTAACGATAAGCAAAAATAATGCTTGGAGGAGACATATTTTGAGTACATATATTTGGATCCTGCTCATCATTGTAATCGTCTTGTCGATATATCTACTCTTTTATACCATGTCTGTCGCAAAAGGGCAAAAAGTGGTGAAAGGGAAGTATGATTCGTCTCTCGATGAATCTGTTAAAGAGCATCCTTATTTGTGGAACCCGATTTTTATTTCTTTGTTAGTGGCTACGGTTTTGATAGTCGGATTCATTTTTTATTATGTATTTAAATAAGCAGTAGATAAGCAGTAGAATGAAGATTTCTTATTTTGGGAAATCTTCTTTTTTATGGGGAAAATGAGCAATGGATTTGCCAATTGTCGGGGGATTTTCCAGGATGGTATTTTTTATCAGTTTGGTCTTATTCACGACGGGTAAGAAAAAGTATAAACAAAAACCGGTATCATTCGGATATTATACTACCTAGGAGATGAAACGATGAAAAAATATTTAGTGGCTTGTGTCGTTAGTGCCCTTCTTTTATTAGGAGGATTGCCCGTTACTGCAGAGGAAAGTGTACATAAGGAACAAGTGCTTTCGTTAGTACAGGAAGCATTGAATGATCAAGGTTCACTCAGTGAGGAAATAAGAACGAAAAAAGAAATCAAAGAGAAACTGAATAAACATTTCACAGATGAATTTGCAGAAAAATTTATCCAAGCGAATGTCACGAAAGTCGAAGAAGGTTATATGGCCCTTGGTTCAGATTTCGCACCTTATTACATTCCTTTCTTCAGTTACGATGATCATACAGAAGTTATCTACGGAAAAGATTCGAATTATATTTATGTGCAGGAGACATTTGAGGCGTCAGAGGATGGCCCTGTCACTTCCGGGAAACAAGTTGAGGTCGTTACCTTGAAAAAAGAAAAAAACGTCTGGAAGATTACTGACGTATCATATGTAAGTGAAAAACAAAAAACGGCCGGTAATAAGTAATCAATCGATTGCATAATGAAATTATCAGATTAGCAGGAAAAAAGTCTAAAGAGGATCTGTCCTTCTTTAGACTTTTTCAATTAAAGATTCAATTCTTTTTCAATGGCATCGAGATTAAAGCCAATAATGACTTTTCCATCAATGACAACCGTCGGTGTGGAATATGAATTATATTTATCCGTTAATTCTTTGCGTGCTTTCCCATCTGCTTTAATATCTTTTTCCTTGTATTCGATATTGTTATCATTTAAAAACAATTTCGTGATTTTGCAGGGAGGGCATTCTGGTTGAGTATAAAGTGTAATATCTTTCATAGTTCCTCCAATAAACTTTAATTGAGTACTCTTTCATTATAAAGAATGCCATTACATTTGAATAGATTTATGTCCTATTTTCCCTCGTTTGCTCCAATAGTCAATTAAACCCATAGAACATACTTCTAGATCCAGCCCAATAATCTCAAAAACGGGATGATTCTTCTTAATGCCCATAGTTGCTAGCTGTGTGGTGACATTATCGAAAATATTTGTTCTAGTTGCAGCGACTTGTTCCTTGAAAGTCTCGTACTGTTTGAAGGCGGTTTCAGCTGTCTCGACGAAAATAGGCAGCCAGTAACGCAATTGCTTATAAACTTCGAATGGATTCTCCGAAACACCATAATGACCAAAATAAATTCGCTTAACATCGAGACTTTCATATAGGTCCACAGCGGCAAGCATCGCTTCAGGATTAAACTGATTGGGTGATGTAGATGGTAAATAAAATTCAATGCCGTCTTGCTCTAATTCGCGATAGTACACACCGACCGTATCGCCCGAAAACATTCCTCTTGAAACGGGATCGAATATGCTGAGATGATGGTTGGCATGGCCAGGGGTGTCATAGAAGGACAAGGAACGTGTTTCACTAGTCTGAAGGGATGCCTTGTCTTCTTTTACGATAATTTTATCGGAAGGAATCGGAAGGATGGGGTTGAATAGCTTGTCGAAATCTTCTCCATAGACTTCTTTTGCCCCTGCAATCAGCCTTGTGGGATCTTCAAGGTGCCGCGCACCTTTTGGGTGAACGATTACTTTGGCGTTGGGGCAATGTTGTAAAAAAAGTCCGGCTCCCCCTGCATGGTCCAAATGAATATGGGTAAGAATGATATATGTAATCTCTTCTAAAGCGATGCCTAAAGCATTTAGCCCCTCTAGTATATGAGGGATGGAAGGGCTTGCGGATGTTTCAACTAAAGTGATGTTCCTCTCAGCAATTACATAAGTACCTGTCCGATTCTTTCTGCCCAAATCAAAACCGTCAATTAGGGATATATGGTAACCAAGTTCATTGAAATTGAACATTAAAATACACCTCCAGTCATTTTTTTATGTACAAAATTCATTCCTTATTTTATTCTGATAATAGTAGCATGTAAAGAATGAACGTTTTAATTATTCTGAATTTATTTCAGCGTGGCTACTGCATAGAAAAGTATGGTATAGTGAAACCTATCGAAAAGGTTTTATTCAGAAAGGAGAGGGAGTATGTCTCAATTACAGGGCATTCTTACCAGATTAAAAAGTCTTCAAGAGCAAGCGAAGGAATCTGAATCTGCTCAGCGTTTTTTTGAAATAGAGGGCGTCAAAAAATGCCAGGTTACATATTTCAGCAAAACTGAAATGTTCGAGCTTGAAGTATACAGTGATAAAGGGAAATCATCTAAATATCAATTTGATAATGTTGATATGATTACCATTGAAATCTTTGATCTTCTTCAATCTTAAATTAATTTAATGTAAAAGCTGCATCCCATTAGGAATGCAGCTTTTTTATTTACGGGCAAGTGACAGGTTGAATGAATACAAGGAATTTATGACACATTAGAAAGAGGAGGGATTTAAATGGAAAAACCAAAAGTGATATGCCCTGTTTGTTTAGATGAGAGGATTTTGGAGGATGTTTTAACCGCCCAGTCCAATCAAAATGTAATTTACCAATGCCCTGAATGTGGCTATAAAAAAGGTGATATCAAAACGAGTAAGGGCTAATGACTACTTTCCTTCGCCCCTTATTTTGGGATTAGAGCGGCTTTTGGTTGGGCCTTTTCCGCCTCTTTATGTTAAACTAGAATAAGGGATATATATAAAAACATATGGTTAGGGGTTTTAACATGATCGGTACTCATGATGGGGATTTATTGGAATCCAGCGTGAAAGACTTAATGATTTCTTCTGAACGCGTGGCCCACGTGCAGGTAACCAATAATTTAGAACATGCGCTATTGGTATTAACGAAGAGCGGTTATACGGCCATTCCTGTGTTAGATCCAATGTATAAACTGCATGGCTTAATCAGCACACCAGTCATTCTCGACTCTATCTTGGGACTTGAGAGAATTGAATTTGATAATCTGGAGAATAAAAAAGTTTCTGAAATTATGAATATAGATATACCTCGCCTGAATATAGAAGATCCATTGATAAAAGGTGTAGAGTTGTTAATTGATCATCCATTTGTCTGTGTCGAGAATGATGAACATCTATTTGAAGGAATACTCACGAGAAGAGCGATCTTGAAGAAAGTTTTTAAAGAACAGTTGTTGCCTGAGTGAGGGTGATAATATATTCATAAGTAAACGAAACGGTTTACCTTCAAACTCGCCAAGTGGCGAGTTTTCTTATTCTAAAATTAGTTTTACATAAATCATAAAGTAAGGGTTAACCCTATATATCAATATGGTGAGAGGATGCGGAACTTGGTACAAGCAATTAAAGGCACGAGCGGCCAAAATATACAATTAAAGCGGCCATTCATCCTCGCTGCGATTATGTTGGCGATGTTCATGAATGCAATAGAAGGTACGATTGTGTCGACGGCTATGCCGGCAATCGTAAGTGATTTGGGTGGTTTTTCTCTTTATAGCTGGGTATTTTCAGGATATTTGCTAATGAATGCAGTGACAGTTTTGATTTATGGGAAACTATCCGACATAGTCGGTCGAAAACCGGTTCTCTTATTCGGTATTATTGTTTTCTTGATTGGTTCGATTAGTTGTGGTTTTGCGGATTCGATGACAGAACTCATATTTTACCGTTTCTTACAGGGGTTTGGTGCCGGTGCCGTCGCGCCAGTAGCATCGACGATTGTCGGGGACATCTACAAAAATGAAGAGAGAGCCCGTATACAAGGATACCTTTCAAGTGTGTGGGGGATATCCGCGGTAATGGGCCCTGCATTGGGAGGATTGATTGTCGAATCTCTCTCTTGGAGACTTGTATTCTGGATTAACATTCCCCTTGGCTTACTATCATTCATTGGAATATGGTTCTTCCTACATGAAAACATTGAAAAGAAAAAACGTGACATTGATTATGTAGGGGCCGCTTTGTTGACGTTGTCGATTTCAACCTTGATGGTTGTCCTCGTCCAAGGTGGAGTAAAATGGTCCTGGGCCTCTCCCCCCGCGATTTCACTAGTAGTCCTTGCCGTCATTTCTTTTGTTTTGTTCATCATGCAGGAAAAAAGGGCAACGGAGCCGATGATGCCCTTTGAAATCTGGAAGGAGCGGTCCATTTTAATCGCTAACCTTGTTTCTCTTACAACAGGTGTCATGATGATTGGATTGTCGAGCTTCCTTCCGACATTCGTTCAAGGTGTAATGGAACGATCACCTACGGTTGCAGGATTTACACTGACTGCCATGTCCATTGGCTGGCCAATTGCTTCCGTAATATCTGGCAGGCTCTTATTAAAAATAGGGTTTAAAGCCACGTCACTCCTTGGTGGAATCTCTTTAATCATCGGGAGCTTGATTTTAGTCCTGATGAAGCCAGAAGCCGGCCCCCTTTTAGCGGCAATGGGCTCCTTCTTTGTTGGGGTGGGAATGGGTTTGACATCGACATCTTTCATCGTTGTCATTCAAAAGACGGTCAGTTGGGAACGCCGGGGTATTGCCACGGCCTCGAATATGTTTATGCGTAATTTAGGAAATACGGTAGGTGCGGCATTACTTGGAGGAGTCATGAATACAAGGTTGCAAGCCTATATAAATGAACATGCACCAGCAGATTCAGGTGTGACCATTGACACGGCAAATAGATTATTAAACAGTGAAGAAAGGGCTCTATTGCCTAAAGGAGTAGTGGAGGTCTTGCAAGAAGGGCTCACGATGTCCTTGCATACCATTTACCTTATCGTCTTGCTTTTTGCTGTAATCAGTCTTCTCACCCTCACCAGGCTTAAAAGTAGGGAGAAAGAAATGAAATAGAATGATTAGGAGAGAGGCAATCTGTAAAACGGGTTGCCTCCTTTTTGTAATGACTAAGACATGGCAAGGCGAGTTATAAGCTGAATCAATAAGGCGATCGTGACGCAATGTAAAATGAATTTCAGCTGTCGAGTCGAGATTTTTTCGGCCACGCGCAGAGCGAGTTGTGATCCGATAAGGGAGCCTATCGTATAATAGATTGCAACTTTCCATGTAATGTTACCGGCGATTAAGTAGGTGATGAACGCTGCAGTACAGCTGACAAAGGTTTGGAAGCGAGTAAAGGCAAGAGATTGTAGGTAAGTGGCTCCGTTACGAAGGAAGGTATACATGAGCATGGTTGCCTGACCTGGTCCGAACATTCCGTCATACACGCTTATTCCAAAAAGAGATGGATAGACTTTCTTCGGAAGCTTCCATTCTTCTTCATTATGAGGGCGTGGCTTCTTTAAAAAATTCATGACCATCGCAACTGTTAAGAGAAAAATAGCCATTAGGTTCATCGTCTTTTCTGTGAAAGAGTTTGCCAGCAGGCCGCCACAAAAGCCACCAAATATAGCAAAGGGTACTAACTTAAGAGCATCTTTCAATTTCAATTGTTTTTTTTTGAACAAGAAGTAAAAACTGGAAAAGGAAGAAAGCATATTGGAGAACTTAACGGAGCCAATGACTTGATGAATCGGGATACCGATTAAAAGCAGGGAAGGCATACCAATTAATCCACCACTACCGGCCAGTGTCCCTATAAAAGATGCCGCAAAACCGATGATCAGCAATAAAAAAATTGTCATAAGGATCACTCCATTTCTTTTCTCTTGTATTATAGTCCTGTTTTGTTGATAATTAAATTAATAAAAATTGAGTTATAGTGATAAGAATAAATTATCAAGAGGTTGGTGTATATGTCATTTTCTGAATACCATTTATTATCCGTGTTAGCCCAGGAGATGAATATGAGGAAAGCGGCAGAACGTTTATTTGTTTCCCAGCCTGCACTTTCTCAACGTCTACAAACGATTGAAAAGGATTGGGGATCAAAGCTGTTCCTCCGTTCGCAAAAAGGTCTTTCCTTGACGCCTGCTGGGGAAGCGGTCATACGATTGGCCAATGTTATATTGGAAAAGGAAGAAATGGTGAGGGAAAGTATCCAGGCGATGGATCACGAGGTATATGGTACCCTGAAAATTGCCTGTGCTTCGATAGTCGGACAAAACTGGCTGCCGCAAGTCTTGAAAAAGTTCGTCCAAAAATACCCGTATGCCAAGATTTCTTTAATCACAGGATGGAGCAGTGAAATCCTAAAATCTTTGTATGAAGGTCAGGTCCATATTGGTATTATCCGGGGTGCGCCCGACTGGAAGGGCGTCAAACAGCATTTGTTTACGGATATGCTCTACTTGGTTGATACAGAGATGAAGGAACTCGATCAGGTTTTCGAAACGGACCGCCCCTTCATCCAATTTAAGAGTGATTCAAATTATTATCAGGAGATACAGGATTGGTGGCACCGTCAATTCAAGACCACCCCAAAAAATACAATCGTCGTTGATCAAATCGAAACATGTAAACAGATGGTGTTCAATGGAATTGGTTATGCAATTCTACCGGCAATCACTTTACATGATAAAGATACGAACATTTTCAAAATCCCCCTCTTGGACGGGCAGAACCATTCCATCGAGCGTGATACCTGGCTTTGTGGATATGAATCAGCATTTCAGCTTAAACAGGTCCAAGCCTTCACGGAAGTGGTGAAGGAACATATTCGTGAACAAGGTTTGTTGTAGGTTTCTACAGCAATTGTCAAGGAGTGAAACCCTTTAGAAAAAGATATTCATTTCTTGTCTTGCAAGCTGTTGTCTGTTAAATTTAAATCGAGCAATGATACATAATTAGGAGGTTTTTCAGAATGAATAAAATGGATGCACATGAAATTATTTCTTTTATCTCCAACAGCAAAAAATCGACACCTGTGAAGGTATATGTCAAAGGTGAATTAGAAGGCATAGATTTTGGGTCTGCTTCAAAAACTTTCATTACCGGTAACACTGGAGTGGTATTCGGTGAGTGGAATGAAATTGAATCGGCTATCGAAACAGCAGGTTCAAAAATTGAAGACTATGTAGTTGAAAATGATCGTCGCAATTCAGCAATCCCCCTATTGGACCTAAAAGGAATCAAGGCACGGATCGAGCCTGGCGCAGTGATTCGTGACCAAGTTTCTATTGGAGATAATGCCGTTATCATGATGGGAGCATCAATCAATATTGGTTCTGTTATTGGCGAAGGCACAATGATCGACATGAACGCAACTCTTGGAGGACGTGCAACAGTGGGTAAAAACTGTCACGTTGGGGCAGGAGCAGTGCTTGCAGGTGTAATTGAACCACCTTCTGCACAACCAGTCGTATTGGAAGATGATGTGTTAATCGGTGCTAACGCTGTCGTGCTAGAAGGCGTTACAATCGGGAAAGGTTCAGTTGTAGCGGCAGGAGCTATCGTAACGAAAGACGTACCTCCATATTCAGTGGCTGCTGGAATACCTGCTAAAGTAATTAAACAAATTGATGAAAAAACCAAATCGAAAACTGAAATCATGCAAGAGCTTCGTCAACTTTAATTTCAACTGAAAATATTGTTCAAGAGCGTGGATAATCTTATCCACGCTTTCTGTATAGGGAGTGAAAAAATATGGAATTAAGCCCGTTTGTCGCCATTCGGCGCGATTTGCATCAAATACCGGAAATTGGTTTTCAAGAATACAAGACACAGCAATACTTGCTTCAATACATAATGAATTTACCGTCTGAACGAATCGAAGTGGAAACCTGGAGAACTGGAATCTTCGTGAAAATCAAGGGAGAGAATCCAAGTAAGATAATCGGCTATCGAGCTGATATTGACGGATTACCAATAAAAGAGGAGACGGGGCTGTCATTTGCTTCTAGACATGAAGATTATATGCATGCATGTGGGCATGATTTTCACATGAGCATAGGTCTTGGCATTCTGACGCATTTTGTAGAAAATCCAATCGATGATGATGTGTTATTTATTTTCCAGCCAGCTGAGGAAGGTCCTGGGGGAGCTGAACCGATGCTGGAATCCGAGACGATGAAAAAATGGAAACCGGATATGATCCTTGCCCTGCATGTTGCACCGGAATACCCTGTGGGAACGATTGCGGTTAAAGAGGGACTTTTATTTGCCAATACATCTGAACTCTTCATTGATTTAAAAGGAAAGGGCGGACATGCAGCGTATCCACACCAAACAAACGATATGGTAATCACTGCCTGTTCGCTAGTTGGACAGCTACAAACGATCGTTTCCCGTAATGTGAATCCCCTGGATTCAGCCGTGATTACCATTGGCAAGATAACGGGAGGAACCGTTCAGAATATTATTGCGGAAACGGCGCGTCTAGAAGGTACAATAAGAACGTTAAACCCGGAGGCAATGGTTAAGGTCAAGTCTCGTATAAAAGCTCTTGTAGATGGCATTCAAGTAGGATATGGGTGCAAGGCGGAAATTGACTATGGCTGTATGTACCATCAGGTGTATAATGATGAGAAGCTGACAAGTGAATTCATGGATTTCACCGAACAATCCACGGAGGTCCAATTGTATCGTTGTACAGAGGCTATGACAGGCGAAGATTTTGGCTATATGTTGAAAGAGATACCAGGTTTCATGTTCTGGCTGGGTGTGGCATCCGACTATGGCTTACATCATGCTAAGTTGACACCTGATGAGGAGTCCATTGAACTGGCTATCAATCATCTAACAAACTATATAACATTTAAAGGTAAAAAAGCTTAAAAGGTATTGGGAAGGCTCATCATAAGAAATGATATTTCCCTATACCTAAGGGAGATTTTGGAGGGTGTACTGTGAAAAAAGAATTTGCCGTGATAGGACTTGGCCGTTTTGGTGGCAGTATTGTAAGGACGTTGGCAGAAGAAGGCATGGGTGTGCTGGCCATTGATGCCGATGAAGTTCGCGTTAATGAATATGCAAGAATTGCTTCACATGCCATCGTAGGGGATACGACTGATGAAAATGTGCTTAAAAATATCGGTATCCGTAACTTTGAACACGTTATTGTCGCAATCGGGGAAAATATTCAGGCAAGCATTTTAACGACCCTCATGCTCAAAGAACTTGGGGTTACGAATGTTACGGTAAAGGCACAGAATGATTATCACGAAAAGGTGCTCCGGAAAATTGGTGCGGACTTTGTGGTGCATCCGGAACGAGACATGGGAAGACGTATTGCCCATAATATCGGTTCTAATAATATCCTGGACTATTTAGAACTTTCTGATGAACATTCCATTGTGGAAATCGTTGCTAGCCAAAAAATGAACGGTAAATCGATATTCGATCTCGATATCCGGGCCCATTACGGCTTGAATATTGTGGGAATCAAAAGAGAGAATGAGATTAATGTCTCACCACAGGCCAATGATCTAATTCATAAAGGGGATATCTTGATAGTCATTGGTGCTGATTCTGACATAAATCGATTTGAAAAAAAGATTGTGGATTAATGAGAAAGGAGGACCTAATGATCTATAGGTCCTCCTTATATATGTGTCGTAAAGAAAAAACCCAACCATTAGGCTGGGGTTTCTTTATTATTGAACCTCCATGATGATTGGAAGAATCATCGGGCGGCGTTTTGTTTTTTCATATAGGAATGGTGACAAAGTATCTGTAATCTCATTTTTGATTTCGGACCATTGAGTGGTTTTGCGCTCCATCACTTTATTCAAGTGCTTAGTGATAAGGGACTGAGCATCATTGATAAGGTCTCCGGATTCTCTCATGTACACAAACCCTCTTGAAATGATATCCGGACCGGAAGAGATTTTAAATTCTTTCATGTTTATGCTGACAACGACAACAACAAGTCCTTCTTCGGAAAGGATTCTACGATCGCGTAAAACGATGTTTCCGATATCACCGATACCGCTTCCGTCGATATAGACGGAACCTGAAGGGATCTTACCAGCAATCTGTGCTGTGTTTTCACTTAGTGAAAGCACTTCACCATTATCCATGATAAAGCAATTTTCTTCAGGTACACCACAGTCCATTGCATGTCCTGCATGAAGTTTCTGCATACGATACTCACCATGAATAGGCATAAAGAATTTTGGCTTAATTAAACGAAGCATTAACTTTTGCTCTTGCTGACCGCCATGACCTGATGTATGAATATTATTCAATGGACCAGAAATGACATCTGCGCCTGCACGATATAATTGGTTAATGGTTCTAGACACGCTGATCGTATTCCCTGGGATTGGTGATGAAGAGAAAACGACTGTATCTCCAGGTATAATTTGAATCTGACGGTGGGTCCCGTTTGCAATCCTAGAAAGGGCTGCCATCGGTTCACCTTGGCTACCAGTACAAAGGATGGTCACTTTGTTGGCAGGCATACGATTTAATTGCTGTACATCGATAAATGTATCTTTAGGAGCTACGATATAACCAAGCTCTTGACCGATGGCAATAGCTGAATCCATACTACGACCAAAGACGGCAATCTTACGGCCATTTTCGACAGCTGCCTCAACGACTTGCTGAAGACGATGGATGTTCGATGCAAAGGTTGCAAAGATGATTCGACCATCTACTTTACGGAATATGTCTTGAATTGTATCGCCGACGCGACTCTCTGACATCGTAAAGTTTTGCACTTCACTATTCGTACTATCCGAAAGTAAACATAATACGCCTTCTTTACCGATTTCAGCCATTTTGGTCAAGTTGGCCGGTTCTCCTACTGGTGTGAAGTCGAATTTGAAATCACCGGTATGAACAATTTGTCCAGGCGGTGTTTTTACCACAATTCCGTAAGAATCGGGAATGCTGTGAGTCGTACGGAAGAAAGAGACAGAAGTTTTCCGGAATTTGATTACTTCATCTTCCGTGATTTCAATCATGGTTGTTTGGCGCAAAAGACCATGCTCTTCCAGTTTGTTACGAAGTAGCCCAAGTGCTAGCTTGCCACCGTATACAGGAACATTCACTTTTCTCAATAAATAGGGAATACCGCCGATGTGATCTTCATGACCATGAGTGATGAAGACCCCTTTAATTTTATCTACATTTTTCTCTAAATAGCTGTAATCGGGAATCACATAGTCAATTCCTAGAAGTTCGTCTTCCGGAAATTTGATTCCGGCATCGATGACGATGATCTCATCTTGGAATTGAACAGCATATGTGTTCTTGCCGATTTCGCCTAAACCGCCCAGGGCGAATACAGCTGTTTGATCATTTTTCACAAATTTCATAAATTATCCTAGCTCCAATACTTTAAAATCATCACTTTGTTTTTCATATTCCAAGTATGCCCCAGTTACTGGTGCTACCAACTCTACGTTATACGGTTCTTTTTTTAATTTTAAACGAACGTCACGGATGGATTCACCTTCCACATACATCGTTTTAGTATTCTCCCGGATGGGAACCTCTGCTATGGTTACTTGATAGTATACCTTAAAAACCATTTTAATCTCTCCTCACTTGTTTACATTGCTTTTTTTCATTATATATAAAAACAACAATTTTTACATGTTTTTCAACATCATGGAAAAACAAACCCAACTTTCCTTCGGGAAGAGGGTTTTTTATTTAACTTATTATACCAATACATAATAGTATATAAAAATAAATAGCTAATATCGAAACTTCCTCTATTCTATATTCTTTCCGTTTTTACCAAGTGTAAAACCAAACGGATAAAAGATATGTCCCAGAGTAGCCCTTATTATGAATCACATATGAATTTCAAGTATAACCCTTCAATGCATTAGGAAACCGTGTATTACTTTCTGTGTAGGAAACACGGGTAGTGTGAACTTTTATGCAAAGTCAGGATATTATAGTATGTAAATTTAATAATTCGAAGTAGGCTTATATGCACTTTACAACAAGGAAGAAGCCCTCCGCAAGTTTTTGAAGGGCTGTACAAAAAAATCTCGCTTATGGATGACGGCCAAGGGCAAAACGGAAATGGCTATCATGCGATTGATTTTTTTCTTAGAAGATCATTCCATTGTTTTACAAGCTTTTTACGAAGCTTTTTTAACATGGTGATCACACTCCCTTAGTTATTATTGTATAGGATTATTCAATAAAGTAAATACGTCTTTGCAGGTAAAAGACGTATTTATGAAAAAAAGCCTCTGATTCAACTCGAATGTTTGACTACCTTTGGAGGATGGGATGAGGGGATTAATGTACATATAATAATATATGCTAAAACGCATATAAAAAACCTGGTTATATATGGTGTTGTACAGATGAGTTACTTGACTTATTTTGATGACAATTATTAAATGGGTACATATTAAAAATAGGGAAACTCAATGAATGGGAAGTGAAGAGTAAGTGAAAATCGTATTCTTTGATATTGATGGAACGTTGCTTGATCATGATAAAAAATTACCGGCATCAACAAAAAAAGCAGTGAAGCAACTGCAGGAAAGTGGAGTCTTCGTAGCCATTGCCACTGGACGGGCTCCCTTCATGTTTGAAGATTTAAGAGAGGAACTAGGGATAGATACTTTTGTAAGTTTTAATGGCCAATATGTAGTATTCGAGGGCAAGGTCATCTATAAGAATCCTTTGGATCAGTCTGAAGTGAGACGGCTGCATATGGCTGCCGACAAAAGTGGATTACCTATCGTATTTATGAATGAGGAAAGAATGCTTTCTAGTGTGCCTTATCATAATCGAATTGAAGAAGCTTTAAGCAGTTTGAAATTCCCACATCCTGAGCATCAGGCCGATTTTTATGAAAACAATGACATCTATCAAGCCTTATTGTTTTGTTCAGAGGAAGAAGAAGGGGAGTACGTGGGCAAATATGATAAATTTAATTTTATTAGATGGCATACGTATTCGACGGACGTTTTACCTTCTGGAGGATCAAAGGCGGAGGGCATAAAGATATTGATGGATAAAGTTGGTTTTGGTCTAGAGGATGTATACGCATTTGGGGACGGTTTAAATGACATAGAAATGTTAAAAGCGGTGGGATATGGAGTGGCTATGGGCAACGCGGGTCAGCTTGTCAAGCAGGAAGCCGACTTCGTGACGACGGATGTCGATAAAGACGGCATACTTCATGGATTAAAGGAACTTGAATTAATTTAAGCACAGCATCAAATGCCCCCTTCAATATTAATTGGTGGGGGCATTTGATGTCTATTGGACTGAATTTCACCTTTCTATCGGAATGTAATGTTCCGGTATGTTGAAAGGATCTTCTGCATTGATATGATCATAAAACATAATTCCATTCAAATGATCGATTTCATGTTGAAAGCAAATGGCGGCAATGCCTTTTAAACGGAGTTGTACCACTTCACCTTCTAGGTTCGTACCCGATACTTTTATGCGGGCATAGCGGGGTACATAACCTGAAACGGCCCGATTAACGGAAAGGCAGCCTTCACCAGCAGTTAGGTAGGACATTTCCAGGGAATGGCTTACGAGTTTAGGGTTGAAAAGAGCGTGACTAACTATGTCACCTTTTTCGTTTTTAAGATGAACGGCTATCATCCGTTTGGATATATTAACCTGCGGTGCGGCCAACCCGATTCCGGCCCTTAAACCATATTGAGCAGCAATTTCCGAATCCTGGCTGTTGCGGACGTAGTCCATCAAGTCGTTTAAAATCTGCTTATCCTCATCGGAAGCAGGCAATATGACTTCCTCAGCCACTTTTCTTAAAACGGGATTGTCTTCTTTAACAAAATCATCCATTGTAAACAAGTTCTTTCACCCCATCATAGTTCATAATAATATGTATGGAATTATTTTAACAAATATATTCTCAAAAGTTAATAAGAGAGAAAATGATAGGGAAGAAACAACTGTCCCTATCATGGTATTTTTTTAATTTTTTATTTTGAAATTCGTAAATAAGGGTAATTATATAATATTTTTGGGTAAAGGGATGATAGTGGTTATCTCTTTAGCATAAGCAAGCGCCGACAATGACAAGTAGGATGAATAGGACTACGATTAAAGCGAAGCCGCTGCCAAAACCACAACCGCCGCCTCCTCCTCCGCATTGTCCCCCATAGCCATAGCTTGGTGCAGCGGAAACCGGATAACAACAATCTTGGGTGTAACCTCCATAATACATAATTTATACCTCCGTTTTATATTTTGGGTTTCAACCATCCTGATTAGAAACGGTTTAATACAGCCTATGCGGTATGGTTTAAAGCGTGTAGGCTCTAACCCAAACTTGAAAAAAATCCTGTTTTAATAGGGGATGTGCGTGTTTTGGATGCGGCAATCCAGATAGTGAAAATCATCCATGTAGGAAGATCAGAGGGAGTTGTTATTAGTGTTGAAGCATTATCGTCTATATGTTGTTTTGTTATTTTCTGTAGTCATGATGACCGGCTGTTTAAATAGTGGGTCTCCGGAAGGGCATATTGATAAAATTCTTGATAAAACAAGTGAGAAAGAACGTGACTTCGCGGAAAATCAAGAACCACTTAATAAATTGGAAGTGGAAGAAAAAGAAATATATGAAAAAACCATCAAACTTGGGATGAAGGAGTATGACAAAATCGTTGAACTTTCCGATGAAGCCTTGAAAAACATTGATAAACGGGAAGCGTTAATAGAGAAAGAGCAGGAAAGTATGGAGGCTTCAGAAAAACAATTCAATAAAATGGAGGGGGAAACTGAAAAAATCGAGAATCAAAAGGTGCAAAAAGAAGCAGTGAAAATGGAAAAAACAATGAGTGACCGATATAGATCATATGAGGAATTATATGAAGCCTATCAACAAAGCTTAGCGAATGATAGGGAACTGTATGAACTATTCAAAAAAAAGGATTTGAAAATGGATGAACTTCAAATTCAAGTCGACAAAATTAACAAGTCTTATGCAAAAGTAGTGAAGGCAAATGAGAAATTCAATGAAATCACCAAAAAATATAATCAAGAAAAAGAAAGTTTTTATGAAACTGCGGGCATAAAAGAAACGGAGACAGACAAAAAATAAAGAGTGTGGAATGGGCTATGAGCATCACTCATAGCCCATTGTTTTTGTTTTGAAAATTAAATATTTCAGACTTTTTCGTTTAATTGTTATGAACTGTACTAAAAAAAAATAAAATTAGAAATTCTAACAGTTTCATGGGTATGAAAGCGTTTGAAATTTTATTGAAATACTATTCAAAAGTTAGAAATCCCTTTAAATAAAGCTAAAAATTGCATCTATAGGAAGTGGAGTGTAAG
The DNA here is from genome assembly GCF_050277655.1 of Peribacillus sp. NPDC097675. Lineage (NCBI taxonomy): Bacteria > Bacillati > Bacillota > Bacilli > Caryophanales > Bacillaceae > Peribacillus > Peribacillus sp. NPDC097675. The sequence goes on from NZ_JBNNSK010000003.1 coordinate 302,249, forward strand.
GGAAATACTATACTTTAGCATCTTAAAAATGCTGAAAGGGGAGAAGTTTGTAGTACAGATATAATTTAAAAACTATAACAGAGGTTGGTTTTGTGGAAAATTAAGTATATTAAAATCTAAATGTAAGGAAGTATAGGTGATTGACTTGAAGTTAATACATCTTGTAAACTGAAATTGCCAAAGTTCTTGTATCATATTTCTTGATTATTTTATTGGTACAGCATAAGATTAAGACATAAACACCAACCCCCGTGTTTGAGAGATTAGACTTAAGGGGAAAATAAAACAATGTGTTCTTGAAGAGACTATAAGACAAATCATTTTGCTTTATAGAATAATAATTACTAACCTTTTTAATGAAAGGATGAGGTGCCAAATGGCTCAAAAAACTAAACAGCCTAAATTTAATGTTCAAGATCAGCTGAAAAAGGTTGAAGAACAATTTGAAATGTTCCAAATCTTAAATGAAGAGGGAGAAGTCGTGAATGAAGCGGCGATGCCTGATTTAAGTAACGAACAACTACAGGAATTAATGCGTCGTATGGTTTATACAAGAATATTGGATCAACGTTCGATCTCTCTTAATAGACAAGGTAGATTGGGCTTTTATGCACCGACTGCAGGGCAGGAAGCCTCTCAAATCGCTTCCCAATATGCCTTGGAAAAAGAAGATTTCATTCTTCCTGGATATCGTGATGTCCCACAAATCGTCTGGCATGGCCTGCCACTTTGGCAAGCATTCTTATTCTCAAGAGGACATTTTAAAGGAAATCAAATTCCAGAAGATGTGAATGTCATTTCACCACAAATCATTATCGGTGCTCAATACATTCAAGCTGCTGGTGTAGCGCTCGGTCTGAAGAAACGCGGTAAAAAAGCAGTCGCTATTACATATACAGGTGATGGCGGAACTTCACAAGGTGATTTCTATGAAGGAATCAACTTTGCTGGAGCCTTTAAAGCGCCAGCCATTTTCATTGTTCAAAATAACAGGTTCGCTATCTCTACACCGGTAGATAAGCAATCTGCGGCGAAGACTTTGGCACAAAAAGGTGTAGCAGCTGGTATTCCTGGAATTCAAGTAGATGGAATGGATGCATTAGCGGTTTACACAGCTGTAAAAGAAGCTCGTGAGCGCGCAATTAATGGTGAAGGCCCAACATTGATTGAAACGTTGACTTATCGCTATGGTCCACACACAATGGCTGGTGATGATCCGACCCGTTATCGGACAAGTGATTTGGATAATGAGTGGGAACAAAAGGATCCATTGGTTCGACTTCGTAAGTTCTTGGAAAGTAAAGATCTTTGGAATGAAGAATTAGAGAATGAAACTATAGATAAAGCAAAAGAAGATATTAAAGAAGCAATCAAAAAGGCTGATGCAGAACCTAAGCAAACAGTGACAGACCTTATTTCAATCATGTTTGAAGAAATGCCAAACAACTTAAAAGAACAATATGAAATTTATAAAGAAAAGGAGTCGAAGTAAACCATGGCTCAATTGACTATGATCCAAGCAATTACAGACGCATTACGTACGGAACTTAAAAACGATGAGAATGTACTCGTTTTTGGAGAAGATGTCGGTAATAATGGAGGAGTTTTCCGTGCAACGGAAAACCTTCAAAAAGAGTTCGGTGAAGAGCGTGTATTCGATACACCCCTTGCTGAATCAGGAATCGGCGGATTGACAGTTGGTCTTTCCTTGCAAGGTTTCCGTCCAGTACCTGAAATTCAATTCTTTGGATTTATTTATGAAGTAATGGATTCAGTCAGCGGACAGCTTGCTCGTATGCGCTATCGTTCAGGCGGTCGCTATAATGCACCTGTTACCATCCGCTCTCCATTTGGTGGTGGAGTTCATACTCCTGAAATGCATGCAGATAGTCTTGAAGGTTTAATGGCCCAACAACCAGGGTTAAAGGTAGTTATCCCTTCCACTCCTTATGATGCAAAAGGATTGTTGATATCTGCAATTAGAGACAATGACCCTGTCATATTCCTTGAACACATGAAATTATATCGTTCTTTCCGTCAGGAAGTTCCTGAAGAAGAGTACACGATTCCATTGGGCAAGGCAGATGTAAAACGAGAAGGAACGGACTTATCCATTATTACTTACGGTGCGATGGTGCAAGAATCCATCAAAGCTGCGGAAGAATTGGCTAAGGAAGGCCATTCGGTAGAAGTGGTCGACTTGCGTACGGTTTCTCCATTAGATATTGATACGATTATTGGTTCAGTAGAGAAAACGGGACGGGCTATCGTCGTTCAAGAAGCCCAAAAGCAAGCCGGTGTTGCAGCGAATGTTGTAGCGGAAATTAATGACCGTGCTATTTTAAGCCTTGATGCACCAGTTTTACGCGTCACAGCTGCCGATACAATCTTCCCATTTTCTCAAGCAGAAACAGTTTGGCTGCCTAATTATAAAGATATTATGGAAACAGCGACTAAAGTCTTGAAATTCTAATAGTTTCTTAAGGCAAAAATGAAAAATAGGGCTTTACATGGCCTTTTTATAAGTAGAAATACATGACAAAGGGCTTTATTCAAAGCCCTAAGTATGATTTAATATAGGAGGTTGAATTCAGTGGCATTCCAATTTAGACTCCCTGATATCGGAGAAGGTATACACGAAGGTGAAATAGTAAAATGGTTTATTAAACCAGGAGACAAAATTCAAGAAGATGACGTACTATGTGAAGTTCAGAACGATAAAGCCGTAGTAGAAATTCCATCACCAGTCGAAGGTACTGTTGAAGAAATTCTTGTTCAAGAAGGAACAGTTGCTGTAGTCGGAGATGTACTTGTCACTTTTGATGCTCCTGGATATGAAGATCTTCAGTTTAAAGGGGATCATGGGGAAGAAGCGAAAACAGAAGGTAAGAAAGATACGGAAGCCCAAGTTCAAGCTACTGCTGAAAGTGGACAGGAAGTTAAGAAAGAAACTGCTCCAGCTCAGGAGAAAAGTGGAGAAACGGGCGCAGGATCTCAACCACAGGTGGAAGCAGACCCTTCACGACGTATCATTGCCATGCCTTCTGTCAGAAAGTATGCACGAGAACAAGGGGTAAATATTCGCGAGATTACTGGCTCAGGAGATAATGGCCGTATCATGAAAGACGATATTGATGCTTTCAAAAACGGTACAGTTGCTTCCGAAGAACCGGCTCGTCAAAGTGATAATGCTTCACAACAAATGGAATCGGATAGCTCAGATAATAAAAAAGTGACGATTCCTGAAGGGCAATACCCTGAAACACGCGAGAAAATGAGTGGCATGAGAAAAGCTATTGCCAAGGCAATGGTTAAATCGAAACAGACAGCTCCACATGTAACATTAATGGACGAAGTTGATGTGACGTTACTTGTTGATCATCGTAAAAAATTCAAGAATATTGCTGCAGAAAAAGGAATCAAGCTTACATTCCTACCTTATGTTGTAAAAGCATTAACAAGTGCATTACGTGAATTCCCAATGCTTAATACATCATTTGATGATGAGACAAGTGAGATTGTCCATAAACACTATTACAATATTGGAATTGCAGCAGATACAGATAAAGGACTGCTCGTTCCAGTTGTAAAAGATGCAGATCGAAAATCAACTTTTGCTATTTCACAAGAAATTAACGAATTAGCTGCAAAAGCTCGTGACGGTAAATTGGCATCTAATGAAATGAAAGGTGCTTCATGCTCTATCACGAATATCGGTTCCGCAGGCGGTCAATGGTTCACACCTGTAATCAATCATCCAGAAGTTGCCATTCTAGGGATTGGACGAATTGCAGAAAAAGCAATTGTTCGCGACGGGGAAATAATCGCCGCTCCAGTTCTGGCATTATCACTTAGCTTTGATCACCGTATTATTGACGGGGCCACTGCTCAGCATGCTTTGAATCACATCAAAAAGTTATTGAACGACCCAGAATTATTGTTAATGGAGGCGTAAACAATGGTAGTAGGAGATTTTCCGATCGAAACAGATACATTAGTAATAGGTTCAGGACCTGGGGGGTATGTTGCGGCAATTCGCGCAGCACAGCTTGGACAAAAAGTAACAGTGGTTGAAAAAGGATCAATCGGCGGAGTTTGTTTGAACGTAGGTTGTATCCCTTCTAAAGCTTTAATTTCAGCAGGACACCGTTTCCATAACGCTTTGCATTCAGAAGATATGGGGATCTTTGCAGAGAAGGTTTCCGTGGACTTTTCTAAAGTGCAAGCTTGGAAACAATCTGTTGTAAACAAATTAACGGGCGGTGTAAGCAGCCTCTTAAAAGGAAATAAAGTTGAGGTCGTGTCAGGAGAAGCTTATTTCGTAGATGAAAATAGTATCCGTGTCATGAATGAAGACTCAGCTCAAACATATACATTTAAAAATGCAATCATCGCAACTGGTTCTACACCAATCGAGATTCCATCATTTAAATATACGAAACGTGTACTTAATTCTACTGGTGTTCTTGCTTTGGATGAATTGCCAAGTTCGATCGTTGTTATCGGTGGAGGTTACATTGGAACTGAGCTTAGTGGAGCGTTGGCTAGCTTCGGAACTAAAGTAACGATCCTTGAAGGTACGGAAGAAATTCTTTCCGCTGGCTTTGAGAAACAAATGGCAGCCCTAGTTAAAAAGAACCTTAAAAACAAAGGTGCCGAAATTGTTACAAAAGCTCTTGCTAAAGGCGTGGAAGAAACAGAAACAGGCGTTACCGTTACTTATGAAGTTAAAGGCGAAGAGAAAAAAGTCGAAGCTGATTACGTTTTAGTAACAGTAGGTCGCCGTCCGAACACTTCTGAAATCGGTCTTGAACAAGTCGGCATCAAAATGACTGATAGAGGCTTGATCGAAATCGATAAGCAATGTCGCACTAATGTGAAAAACATATATGCGATTGGTGACATCGTTTCTGGACCTCAATTAGCACATAAAGCTTCTTATGAAGGAAAAATCGCTGCAGAAGCTATTGCTGGTGAGACTTCTGAAATCGATTATCTTGCAATTCCGGCTGTTGCATTCACTGAACCGGAACTTGCATCTGTAGGATATAACGAAAAAGATGCGAAAGAAGCAGGAATCGAAGCACTTGCATCTAAATTCCCATTCGCTGCAAATGGTCGTGCGCTTTCATTGAACAGTACGGACGGATTTGTGAAGCTTATCACTCGCAAAGAGGACGGATTGGTTATTGGAGCACAAATCGCAGGACCAAATGCTTCTGATATGATTGCTGAACTTGGTTTGGCAATTGAAGCAGGTATGACTGCTGAAGATATCGCGATGACAATTCATGCGCATCCAACTTTAGGTGAAATTACAATGGAAGCTGCTGAAGTAGCCCTTGGAACTCCTATCCATATCATTAAATAATTTGTTTTTAAAAAAGCACACTTCCCAAATCTGGGAGAGTGTGCTTTTTTCTTTACAAAAATATGATAGTTAAATCGAAAATTTTTAATGAAATGTGAAAAACGGCATATGTTATAAAGAGGGACTTACTTTTTTCTTAGAAAAAGGTTTGAAACATGCCAAATAGGATAAAAAATAGCAAGAGCTGCGTGACTTGAGAACAAGCTTGTCGAGAATAAGGTAAGCGACTGTTCATTTTAATGGGGTGGATTACATGAAAGATTATTTTGTCATCCTTTTTCAACTAATCGTTTGGAGTGGATATACAGTAGTAGAATGGCTTTCTGTAAATGATCGTTTTGTTTTTAAAGTATTTATGTTTTTGGTCTTTTCTTATTTAGCCATTTATATCGGAAAAATGATACTGAAATCCAATAAGAGGACACTGCTGGTCACTGTAATTAGTCTACTCTGCTATGGTGTATTGCAAATCCTTTTAGAAACGTTAGTACCTGTTTATTGAATGATAACGTAGCTCCAATGCCACATACACCAATGGAGGAACTATGTTTAACAAAACTTTATGTGTGTTTGCGATGATTTCATTCTTATTAATGGGGTGCAATGATTCCGATATAGACACTGCCAAAAGGAGCGTTGAAACGACCAGCGCCATTCAAGGCGAACAAACGGAAGAGCAAAATGAAAAGGTAGAGACCAAAAATGAAAATGAGAAAGTAGAAGAAGCCGATGTTCCAGCACAGTATCGCTTGAATAAAGCGAATGGGTCTTTTGAGCCTATAGAGGATGCTGATCCGAAGGTCGTTCTGTTGACGTTTGATGATGCACCCGATAAATACTCACTTGATATTGCTAAAACACTTCATAGGCTTCATGTGCCAGCCATATTTTTCGTGAATGGGCATTTTTTTGAAACCGATGATGAAAAGAAAAAAACATTAAAAAAGATTCATGATATGGGTTTTTTTATCGGAAACCATACATATTCTCACGTTAACTTGAAAGAACAGACGGAAGAATCGCAAAAAAAAGAAATTGTAAAATTGAATGACTTAGTCGAGGAAACCGTTGGAGAACGCCCTAAATTTATCAGGGCACCTTTTGGAGCTAATACTGATTACTCAAAAGAAATGGCTGAAAAAGAAAAAATGCTAGTTATGAACTGGACCTATGGGTATGACTGGGAAAAAGAATACCAAAACAAAAAAGCTCTAACCAATATCATGTTAAATAGCGAGTACTTAACGAATGGCGCCAATTTATTGATGCATGATCGGAAATGGACAAGTGAGGCGATTGAGGATATTGTAATAGGTTTTCAAAAGAAAGGTTATAAGTTTCTTGATCCTAGATTAATAGAAACTCCTAAATAAGAAAGCTATTTCATAGGTGAACTTGTAAATACACTTGGACTATATGAGCAGCCTTACCCCCATTTATATTTCATTATAAAAGGCATCCGGATGGAATCATTCCGAATGCCTTTTTGAAACTGAAATCAATATATGCAGACTGTGCTTTTCATAATATCTTCTTTGCTTGCCTATAGCTGTCTACCATCGCCAATATTATTACGATAGGGGCAAGGATAAATCCTATGGAAACAAAAGCAAGTAGGCAAGAGACTAGATAAGCTATAGCAAAATAAATAGCTCTTTTAAATAACTTTCTGTCTCTTGATGACCATTCCCAACTAGGGTGTAAACTTAGGAATAAATGTCCTCCACCAGGAACCCAAAAAGATATAATAAGCGTAATTAATATTTTCAAGCCAATTCCTCCTAATAATACAACACATACAAATACCAACATTAAATTAAATCGCTTAATAGGTCAATAATCATGACTCAAATAATTGTAAACAAAAGAAAAAGCCCTCATGGAAAATGCTTACGAGGGGCTTTCGTTGATAATGCTCATAATTACTGTCTATATGAAGAAGTTTGACCAAATAATTAATAATGATACGTTAAAATGCCGTCTAACGTAAAAGTTCTTGTACAAATCTGTCTTTAGGTTTTGTTCTGATTGTTAATGCGTTTTTTCTCCAAAAATTAAGTTGATATGGATTGGTAAAGAAAGAATTTCTTAAGGTGAATTAGCTGAATGATGTTTTTTTATTTTCTGGGATAATAATACATGACACGTTTATTAAAGAGGTGAAGTTGGCCTTGTAATTTTTTTGCGAGGAATTTACAAAGTTCATTTGCCTTCCCTTTGTCGCCGAATGTTGCGGATTCAGGAAGGGTAAATTGGATATAAGATTGCATTCGTTCCATGCCCTGTTCATCTTGAACGATTTCCTGGTCAACCCCAATTAAGATCATATGATAACGGTCGTCGTTGGATTGTAAATAAATCATTTTATCTTTCATTTTATCAGGTTCTTTCATGTCATATGGAAAGGCTTTTTTATCATAGTCCCAATCCAGCTGTTTTCCCGTCTTTGAGGTGACCATTTGATAATAGGCGAGTAGCTCCTTCACATCCTCTATCGTTATATTAGTTTTCACGGACGCTGGGACTAGTTTAATATAGGCGTTCTCAATCACATTGTTCGGCCTCCTTTTCCTTCGTATTCCCCTTATATATTAACATTATTTGGATGGTTGATATACTCATCTATATGTAATTGGTTGGGAATCATTCCTTCAGCACATTTCCGAGTCAAGTTTACAATACTTTTGGTAAAATGTGTAAAAAGTTAGTTGACAAACAGCTTTTTTTATTTGTAGAATTTAAAAAACTAATACTCTGTGAGGAGTGAAATGAACATGATTATACACTGTAATGAGTCAATTCATTTGCTGCAAAAAAAGGGGCTGTATCGCTTTATTTAAAGTGATACAGCCCCTTTACTATGTTAAAGGGGTGTAGGGTATGATTCTTACAGGTGAAGATTTAACGTTACATCTTTCTAAAAAGGTCATATTTGAGAAAGAAAAGGTCACCCTCTCCCAAGATGCTCTGGAAAAAGTATTGAAAAGTAGAAAAGTAGTGGAAAAAATGGTCTTGGAAAAACGGACAGTGTATGGAATCACGACTGGGTTTGGGAAATTCAGTGATGTATATATTGATACCGAAGATGTAAAAGAACTGCAATATAATCTAATTCACTCACATGCCTGTGGAGTCGGGAGCCCATTTCCTGAAAGTGTTTCCAGAGCAATGATATTACTTCGGGCCAATGCTCTGGCTAAGGGGTTTTCTGGTGTAAGGGTTGAGGTCATCTCAAGTTTATTGGCACTTTTAAATGCAGAAATACATCCTGTTATCCCGCAACAGGGATCTCTCGGAGCAAGCGGGGACTTAGCACCTTTATCGCATTTAGCACTAGTGTTAGTGGGCGAGGGAGAGGTCGTTTACCGGGGAAAACAGATGGAAGCTTCCGATGCCATGAGACAGGAAGGGATTTCACCCATCCAGCTCGAGGCCAAAGAAGGCCTGGCTCTTATTAACGGTACGCAAGCGATGACGGCGATGGGGGTGGTAGCCCTACTAGAAGCGGAAAAAATCGGATGGTTATCAGAGGCGATTGCTGCCATGACTGTCGAGGCTTTAAATGGCATCATAGACACGTTTGATGAGAGGGTCCACCTAGCAAGAGCGTACCCAGAACAGATTGATGTTGCCAAAAGAATGAGAAGTTGGCTCGAGGGAAGCGGGCTTACCACTCGGCAAGGGGAAATCAGGGTGCAAGATGCGTACTCGCTTCGGTGTATCCCTCAAGTCCTTGGAGCCTCCTGGCAGGTTATTGGATATGTAAAAGAAAAGCTGGAAATTGAAATGAATGCGGCCACTGATAATCCACTTATTTTTGATGAGGGTGAACAGGTGATTTCAGGGGGGAACTTTCATGGACAGCCGATTGCTTTTGCCATGGATTTCTTGAAGTTGGGTATGGCGGAAGTAGCTAATATATCGGAAAGAAGGATTGAACGCCTTGTTAATCCACAATTGAATGATTTACCGCCTTTTTTAAGTGCCAGACCTGGACTGCAATCCGGTGCGATGATCATGCAATATTGTGCAGCTTCACTTGTCTCCGAAAATAAGACTCTAGCTCATCCTGCAAGTGTCGACTCCATTCCCTCTTCTGCAAATCAAGAGGATCATGTGAGCATGGGAACCATTGCTGCTAGACATGCTTATGAAATAATACAAAATACTTGGAGGGTGTTGGCAATAGAATGTATTACGGCAATGCAGGGCGTTGAGTACAGAGGAACTGAACATATGAGTCCACGAACCTTTCAATTTTTTGAAAAAGCAAGGGAAATCGTTCCAAGTATTAAGTCGGACAGATTGTTTTCCACTGATATTGAAGCCTGTACTTCTTGGTTGAAAAATTATGACTGTACGGATTTTTTTGAAAGAGATAATAAGGAGTGAAGTAAATGGTGGCTAAGGGGTATAGGGAAATCGTCAATTATAAAGGTTCTACGCTACATGCAAAAGGCTGGATTCAGGAAGCGGCGATTAGGATGTTGATGAACAATCTGGATCCTCAAGTAGCCGAGAATCCTGGAGAACTTGTTGTATACGGGGGGATTGGCAAGGCGGCACGAAACTGGGAAAGCTATGACACTATCATGAAGACTCTACATGAATTGGAATCATGCGAGACCTTATTGATTCAATCTGGAAAACCTGTGGCCGTTTTCAAGACACATCCTGATGCGCCTCGAATTTTGCTAGCCAATTCCAACCTAGTTCCGGCCTGGGCCAACTGGAATCACTTTCATGAACTCGACAGAAAAGGATTGATGATGTACGGACAAATGACAGCCGGTAGCTGGATTTATATCGGCAGCCAGGGAATCATTCAGGGAACGTACGAAACATTTTCCGAACTGGCCAGGCAACATTTCCAAGGGTCATTAAAACAGACCATCACCTTGACATCCGGCCTTGGTGGAATGGGAGGAGCCCAACCGTTAGCGGTTACCATGAACCATGGGGTCTGTCTCGCCATTGAAGTAGATGAAGCTAAAATCGACAGGCGAATACAAAGCGGCTATCTAGATCGAAAAACAGCTGACATCGACGAGGCGATTGCCATTGTAAAAAAAGCGAAGCAGGGTGGTGAATCATTGTCCATTGGTCTGCTCGGTAATGCAGCTGACATTTTACCTCTTATGATTGAACGTGGTTTCATCCCCGATATTTTAACGGATCAAACATCTGCCCATGATCCGTTACATGGCTACATCCCTACAGGAATGACAGTTGCACAAGCTGAATGGTTACGAAAAGAGAAACCGAAGGCTTATGTATCCCTCTCTAAACAAACGATAGCAAGCCACGTAAGATCCATGCTGATCATGCAGGAGAAGGGAGCCATCACCTTTGATTATGGAAACAACATCCGTCAGGTGGCTAAAGATGAGGGCGTCGAAAATGCCTTTAGTTTTCCAGGGTTCGTTCCTGCTTTTATTCGCCCGCTTTTTTGCGAAGGTAAGGGACCGTTCAGGTGGGCTGCCCTATCAGGTGACCCTGATGACATTTATAAAATTGACGCAGTATTGCTCGAGGAATTCAAAGGAGATCGAAATCTTTGCAACTGGATAAAGCTTGCTCAGGAGAAAATTCAGTTCCAAGGCCTTCCTGCCCGAATTTGTTGGTTGGGCTATGGTGATAGGGCCCGGTTAGGAAAAATCATTAATAAAATGGTCGGAGATGGCGAATTGAAGGCACCGATTGTCATAGGAAGAGATCATTTAGATGCAGGTTCGGTTGCCTCCCCTAACCGTGAGACGGAAGCGATGAAAGACGGCAGTGATGCTGTTGCCGATTGGCCAATCTTAAATGCCATGATCAATGCTGTCGGCGGAGCAAGCTGGGTTTCGGTTCATCATGGCGGCGGCGTAGGGATGGGCTATTCAATACATGCTGGTATGGTAATAGTCGCAGATGGCACAAAAGAAGCGGAAGCAAGACTAGAACGGGTACTCACAACAGATCCTGGGATGGGCGTAGTAAGGCATGCGGATGCAGGTTACGAACTGGCAATCGCGACAGCTAAAGAAAAGGGAATTCATATGCCAATGATGGGAGAGGAATAGATGAGTAGACCCCTTTTTATAAAAAATGCCTCCCAGTTAGTTACGCTTGGCGGTAATGCAAAAACCCCCCGGATTAAAGCAGACATGTCGGACTTGCGGATCATTGAAAATGGGGGCGTCTGGCTTGAAGAGGGAGTCGTGCAGGCAGTAGGAAAAACGAGTGATTTACTTGAAAAATACACAGATCGGTTGTCCCAAGCAGATACCGTTGATGCCTCAGGCCTTTTGGTTACACCTGGATTGGTGGATCCGCATACCCACTTAGTGTTTGCAGGGAGCAGGGAAACAGAATTTAACCAACGCTTAGAAGGGGCCACTTACATGGATATCATGAATCAAGGTGGGGGCATATATGCGACGACAGAGGCTGTAAAGCAAGCCAGCCACTCGCAGTTGTTTCAAGAGAGCTGGGAGAGGTTGAATGGTTTTCTTTTACATGGAGTGACCACAGTGGAGGCGAAAAGCGGCTACGGCCTGGACTGGAACACGGAGCGAAAACAACTTGAAGTGGCAAAGGAGCTTCATGAAAAACATCCGATTGATGTTGTTTCAACCTTCATGGGTGCCCACGCCGTCCCGCTACATTTTAAAGAAAACCCCGAAGGCTTTGTTGATTTAATCATTAAAGAAATGATTCCTGCGGTTGCACAAAATAAATTAGCCGAGTTTAATGATGTATTTTGCGAAAAAGGTGTATTTACACCAGAACAAGCAAAAAAAATATTGGAGGCGGGAAAGAAGTTCGGGCTGCAGGCAAAAATTCATGCGGATGAAATTGAGCCGTATGAAGGAGCGGAACTAGCCTCGGAAATAGGAGCCATTTCCGCAGATCATTTGCTTGAAGCATCGGATAATGGAATGAAGAAAATGGCGGCAGCAGGAGTAGTCGCCGTTTTACTGCCAGGGACAGCTTACTTTTTAATGAAAAAGTTTGCCGATGCAAGAAAGATGATTGATTTAGGCATACCGGTCGCCCTTTCTACCGATTGCAACCCGGGGTCCTCGCCGACGGTGTCTCTGCCTTTCATGATGAATCTTGCCTGCATGAACATGGGGATGAGTCCAGCTGAAGCTATAACGGCCGCCACGATAAATGCTGCTCATGCCATCGACCGTTCAAAGGAAATCGGGAGTATCGAAGTGGGAAAAAGAGCGGACATCACGATTTTTGACGTAGATCATTTCGCGAAACTTCAATACTATTATGGGGTCAATCATACACATACCGTCATTAAAAAAGGCAAAATCGTCGTGAGAGGGGGAACACTTGTTGAATGACCTGCATCTACAACCAGCTACTTTCACATGGAGGAAGGAGATGCCCCTTGCTGATCATCCAGCTAAGGTCCACCAATGGATACGGACTATCAATGAACTGAAATCAGTGGAAGAAAGAGAGAAACCTGATTGTGTCTTTTTTGGGGCTCCACTATCAAGGTCATCAATCAGTCCATCAGGAGCATCTGAGTTTCCCGAATACTTCCGGCGTTCATGGAAGGGTTTTTCTACCTATAATATGGATTATGATCTGGATTTCTCAGGCATGCAGGTTTGGGATATAGGTGACATAGCCATGCATGGAACCGACATCAATCTTTGTCATCGGTTTATTAGGGAAACATCCAATGCTGTTCACAATCATTTCCGGGATTCCTTGATAGGGGGAATTGGTGGTGATCATTCTACGACTGCCATGCTAGTGAAAGGGATGAAAGAAATCTATCCTGATAAAAAAATTGGTATTTTACAATTCGATACCCATTTTGATTTACGCGACCCGTCAGAGCAAGGTCCTTCCAATGGTACCCCCATGCGTCAGTTAATTGAAGCGGGTACTGTCGAAGGGAAGCATATCCATAATATAGGCTTGCATGGATTTTATAACACCAAGGAATTATGCGATTATGCCAAAAAGAAAGGGGTCCGGTATGTCCCTTTACGCCTTGCTCGGAAGTATGGCCTTGAACAGGTGGTAAGCGAAATATTAAATACTCTAGAAAATGAAGTGGATATGATTTATGTGACAATAGATATGGATGTGCTCGATATGACATATGCCCCTGGTGTTCCGGCCGCAACGTCAGGTGGAATGCGCCCGGAAGAATTGCTGGAAGCTGTATTCCTAGCCGGAAGTCATAAGAAGGTGAAAGCCTTTGATATCGTTTGTTTGGACCCACTTCGGGATACGATTAGACAGACTACGGTTCAGATTGGTACATCTGTTTTTCTAACTATGATATGTGGTCTTCTATCCAGGGGGAATAATAACGATTCAGGGTAGTAATCTTATAGCTTAATTAAGAGGCAGAGTACGAAAAAAACCATTGGAAAATTTTATATATGTCATACTTTATAGCTTGAAAAATTAAATGTGCTATATTATAATGAATTAAAGCGGTTACATTAATCGTTTCATGCATACAATATAGAGGAAGGGGTTGTAAAAATGGGAACTATCGTTTGTCAAACTTGCAACAGCACGATTGAACATTTTGAAGATGAAAAAGTAAGTGTACTTTATACACATAATCACAACTGCCACAGCTGCGATACGGCTGCCTCTAAGGAATAAAGTAACTAACATAGAATGCTAATAGATTTTGAGGGTGTTCAGTAGTTAACCTGGACACCCTTTTTCCATTGAACCAAGGAATCATCCATTTAAGGGAGTCTTAGAAACGTAGAGGATACACCAACGTGTAAAAACCAGAACGGAAATACGTTCTGGTTTTTACTGTTTTCTTACTTTTTGATAATCCGTAAGTATTTAATTTCAGGATCCTCAGGACCTTGGACGGGTAGGCCTACCTCAATATTTTTCTGGATATACGCAATATTATCTTCCGTGATCAATTCGCCTGGAATGAAAATCGGAATGCCGGGCGGATAAACCATAATGAATTCGGCACTGATTTTACCCACGGATTCCTCGATAGGTACGACTTCGGTTTCTGCATAGAAAGCATCTCTTGGTGATAAAGCAAGAGGAGGTGTATCTGGAAGCAGAACTTCAATTCTTCCATGATCTGCAGCCTGTTCTTTAAATTCTTCTGATAAGTCCTTGAGGGCAGCGATTAACATATCCGCTTCCTCTTTTGAATCTCCTGGCGTTATCAAACAAAGAATATTATACAAGTCAGAAAGTTCCACCTCGATATTATGCTTTTCACGTAACCACTTTTCTACGTCATATCCGGTAATGGCCAATTCTTTAATGGAAATGATCAATTTTGTCGGGTCAAAACTAAAGGCGGCTGGACTTGCTAATATCTCAGCCCCTACGCAATATAAATATGGAATTTCATTGATTGCTGCCCTCGTATATTCTGCAAGCTTGATTGATTCGTCGATCATCTCCCGGCCGATTGTTGCAAGCTGCCTTCTGGCCGTGTCAAGCGAAGCGAGAAGAATATAGGAAGTGGAAGTGGTTGTAAGCATGCTTAAAATTGCCTGGACCCGGTTTGCCGAAACGAGCCCGTCCTTAACATTCAAAACGGAACTGCCCGTCATCGAACCTCCGAGTTTATGTACGCTTGTAGCGGCCATATCGGCGCCAGCCTGCATGGCGGATAGGGGCAGGTCTTCATGAAAATGAATATGGACCCCATGTGCCTCATCAACTAGTACGGGAATTTGGTAGGAATGGGCCGATTCAACTATCCTTTGTAAATCAGCTGAGATGCCGAAATAGGTCGGGTTGATTACGAGCAACCCTTTTGCATCGCTGTGTTCCTTCAGTGTTTTTTCAACGGCTTCTATAGTCACTCCATGGGAGATTCCCAGGTCTTTATCGATTTCGGGATTAATGAAAATGGGAACAGCACCGGAAAATACGATGGCAGACATGACGGATTTATGTACGTTCCTCGGAACGATGATTTTATCCCCCGGCCCGCAGACGGACATGACCATTGTCATGATTGCACCGCTTGTTCCTTGTACGGAAAAGAATGTATGGTCGGCTCCGAAAGCCTCGGCTGCTAAATCCTGAGCTTTTTTTATGATTCCTTTTGGTTGATGAAGGTCATCAAGTGGAGCAATATTGATTAAATCTATTGATAAGGCATTTTCGCCGATGAATTCTCGAAATTCAGCATCCATCCCTTTACCCTTTTTATGTCCAGGAATATGGAATTGAAGCGGATTCTTTTTTGCGTGCTGTAACAAAGATGTGTATAAGGGTGTTTCATTCTGTGACAAATTCTTGTAGCCCCTTTTCAATTTAATAGATAAATAGAATCATTTATCTCAGTATATTATTCTATATGACAACATCTACTAAAATGAGATGCCGCCTATGGATAGTCATAAAACAAAAGAATTATAGCACGTCTAACAATAAATTCCTAGTTATACTTTTTCATCCTAAAATAGAAGTCTAGTGCTATTCGTTCTTAAAATTACGCGTACGAATTTCATGAACGCTTATATGGATTTCCTTACATATTAAACGTTTATCATTTGAATAAATAAATCATATTTGCCATAATGATTTGAATTGCATTGAAGTATGACAGGGGGAAGATGTTCTTGAAATGGAAAACTCGCGTGATCGAATTATTGGGAATACAGTATCCGATTGTGCAAGGAGGCTTGGCGCATCTTGCCTATGCGGATTTGGCTGCAGCGGTTTCAAATGCCGGGGGGTTAGGTCAAGTAACGGCAATGTCGTTGAATGATCCAAATCAATTGGTTCAAGAAATTAGGAAAACGAAAGCAATGACGGACAAGCCTTTTGGCGTCAATTTCGCTATTGGTCAACATGGCAGGCCATATGAACATATGCTTGAGGCAGCGATGAAAGAAGAGATTGCCGTTGTTTCGGTAACGGGTGGAAATCCGGCTCCATTTCTAGAATTCCTTAAAGGTACGCCAGTAAAGAAGCTTGTATTAGTTGCGGCTAAGAGACAGGCGGTCAAAGCCGAACAATTAGGCGCGGATGCTGTGATGGTCGTCGGGCAGGAAGGCGGAGGCCATTTAGGCCGAGATGATATCGGCACTTCCGTACTGATTCCCCAAGTGGTTGATTCTGTGAAAATCCCTGTAATTGCATCAGGGGGTATTGGGGATGGTCGAGGTTTGATGGCTGCTTTGGCTCTTGGTGCTGAAGGAATCGAGATGGGGACAAGATTCATTGCCGTAGAGGAATGCGTACATGCTCATGAAATATATAAAAATGCCTTAGTTTCCGGGACGGAAAAAGATACCGTTGTTATTAAGCGGTCGATTGGTGCGCCTGCCCGTGTCATTTCCAATAGCTGGACAGATAAAATAATTGAAATCGAAAAAGAAAACGGTGGATACGAGCGACTGAAGAACTACATAAGTGGAGAGGCAAACCAGCGGTATATTTATGATGGTATCCAGGATGAAGGCTTTGCTTGGGCAGGACAGGTTATGGGCATGATTCATGATATACCAACGACGGCTGAGCTATTCAATCGGATCATAGGTGAAGCGGAGGCCATTCGTTTTAAATGGGCTGATTGAAAACAGTTTCCCATTCAACAGGTGTTTATAACTAACTAGAAGGAGTGTGTAAACATGGATTATCAATATCCAATGGACCTTGATTGGTCAACAGAGGAAATCGTCGACGTCATTAAGTTTTTTGAAGCGGTCGAGAAGGCTTATGAAAGTAAAATTGAAAAAGAGGCCTTTATGAAAGCATATCGCCGATTTAAGGAAATTGTTCCCGGTAAGGCAGACGAAAAGAGATATACGGACGAATTTGAATCGGTCAGCAAGTATTCAGCTTATCTTGTTGTTAAGAAAGCGAAGACTCTTGAGGATAGCGATTGGATCAAAATGAAATGAAATTTAGATTATTAGAAAACTCCATTGACTTCCTGAAAATTTTGATTTAACATAATAGACAAGAAAAGATAAAGGCAGTGACGGAGAATAGTACCTTAATATTGTTCCGCAGAGAGCCAGTGGTTGCTGAAAACTGGTGAACAAGCTTAAGCGAATGGACTTCCGAGCCCCAAACCGAAACGGATTGACGGAGTAGGCTTTGGCGATTATCTCATCGTTAATGGAGACAGGCATATTATATTATTATGCCGTAAAGTGAGCTATTATAGCTAATTAAGGTGGTACCACGGGTTCCTCGTCCTTTGGATGAGGGCCCTTTTTGCGTTTTTTTAAAATAGATAATTAAATCTACGATTAAGAGTAGTAATCTTCTTTTACTGTCGTCACAGAGAGCCGGATCAGGTGAAAACCGGTACGAGATAAGAAGATGAATGGACTTATGAGTGGTTTCTTGAATGAAGTAGGGAAACCCGGTGACCACCGTTAAAGGGTTTGGCAGGATTGTATCATTTCCTGCTGTGAGAGGGAAAGATGATTGTTTTTTCCAACTTGAGGTGGCACCGCGGTATTCCGTCCTCTGCAAGCACAATATTTGTGTTTGTAGGGGGCTTTTTTTTATATATGTACTGTACCAATTTATTATAAATCTACCTCTGATTCTATTTGGGTAGGAAAAACCAAATGTAAAACATGTAATGAAGCTAAAGACCGGGAGGGGAATTGGAATGAAATCTTTGAATGAAAAAAAGATACTACATTTTAAAATGGAAACCATAGAAGGAGATATACATACACCCATATCGATATTTAGGAAATTGAAGGATAAGAAGAAGTTCTTACTAGAAAGTTCAAATTCACATCATAATAATGGTCGATATTCCTACCTTGGATCAAATCCTTATATGGAGGTCACTTCATTAGCTAATCAAGTTCATGTTAAGAATCCTGTAACGGGAGAGGAGCAAGTTCAGGAGACGAACATCATTGAATTCCTGAAGGACCAACTTTTGGTCGAGCTTGAAGACATACCCGTGAATCTCCCTCCATTTAATGGAGGGGCAATCGGATATCTTGGGTATGATGTCATTCGCTTATATGAAAAGATTGGAGATGTGCCCCCTGATCCGCTTCAAATGCCGGATGCTCATTTTCTTTTCTTTAAGGAATTGTATATATTCGATCACGTCTTACAGAAAATTCATCTTTTGACTGCGGAAGACGATGGCAAAAAAAGCCTGGCAGATATGAAGGAGAGAATTAACCAGCCGAGTAAACCTTCACATGAATTATCGTCAGAATTTTTGGAATTTTACTCGAATTTCAGTCAGGAACAGTTCGAGAAAATGGTGCTTGAAGCAAAGGAGGCCATTGTCGCGGGTGAAGTGTTCCAGATTGTTTTATCACAAAGATTTCAGGCTGATTTTGACGGAGAGCCTTTCGATGCCTATCGTCGTCTTCGCTTGGCCAATCCTTCGCCATATATGTTTTATATAGAGTTTGGAGATTATACCGTTCTCGGTTCCTCACCAGAAAGCTTAATTAGTGTTTCAGCCGGTTTGGTGCATGTTAATCCTATCGCCGGTACTCGTCCAAGAGGAAAGACTGATGAGGAAGATAGAGGGTTGGAAAAAAGCTTGCTGATGGACGAGAAGGAATTGGCTGAACACAGGATGCTTGTTGATTTGGGAAGAAATGATCTGGGGCGGGTATGTGAAATTGGCTCGATTCACCTGACGGAAGAAATGGAAATTCAGAGATATCAGCATGTAATGCATATAGCCTCGAAGATTAGCGGAAAGCTTAAGGAGAAATTTACGAGTTTAGATGCGCTAACGGTCTGTCAGCCTGCTGGCACTGTATCGGGTGCCCCGAAGATACGGGCGATGGAATTGATCAACGGGCTTGAAAACTGTAAGCGAGGTGTCTATTCGGGATCGATTGGATTTATCGGATTTGGAGGCGACTTGGATATGGCACTCGCCATTCGGACGATGATTATTAAGGAGGGGCACGCCTACGTACAGGCCGGGGCGGGAATTGTGTATGACTCGGACCCGAAAACCGAATATGAGGAAACACAGAATAAAGCACGGGCGTTGATGGAGGTGAACAATATATGATTTTGTTGATTGATAATTATGATTCATTTACTTATAACTTGTATCAATATTTAGGTGAAGTTGAAAAAGACTTAATTGTTAAAAGGAATGACGAAATCACGATTGCTGAAATTGAGGTCATGAACCCAAAGGCAATCATCATTTCACCAGGTCCAGGACGACCTGAAGATGCGGGAATGAGTATGGAAATCATTCGGTCCTTTTATAAAAAACTACCTATACTAGGGATTTGTCTTGGTCATCAGGCTATTGGGGCAACATTTGGGGCGAATGTGATTAGAGCCAAGGTGATCATGCATGGAAAAACATCGGTCATAGAACATGATGGAACAGGGGTTTTTGTCAATCAGGCATCACAATTTCCGGTGATGCGGTACCATTCCCTGGTTGTTGAAAGAAAAAGTTTGCCTCCTGAATTACTGGTTACGGCGAATGCCATGGATGATGGAGAAGTTATGGCGTTAAAACATCGGGAATATCCGCTTTATGGGTTGCAATTCCACCCTGAATCAATTGGAACAAAAATTGGTAAGGAACTGTTGCATGAATTTTATAAGATTGCATCTGCATATCAATTAGAGAATGAACAATCCATTTTATAATTTTAAAAACGAGTGGGGGAGTCAGTTGTGAAGGAGTATTTAGTGAAGTTAGCAGAGCGTCAAACATTGACGGAAGATGAGATGAGTAGAGCAGCCCAAGCGTTATTTTCTAAAGATACTACAGAAAGCGAGATTGCGGCTTTCCTTATAGCGTTAAAAGCAAAAGGGGAAACGGCAGGAGAAATCGCAAGTCTGGTCAAGGCCATGCGAAAAGAAGCAAGAAGTGTACAACCGGACTGTTTGAATGTGATGGACAATTGTGGAACGGGAGGAGATGGCTCACAAAGCTTTAATATCAGTACCGCTTCTGCTTTCGTCCTGGCTGGTGCCGGTGTAAAGGTGGCGAAGCATGGAAACCGCAGCATTTCCAGTAAAACGGGCAGTGCGGATGTTTTGGAAGAGCTTGGGGTCAATTTATTCCTTGAACCTGGGATGATGAAAGAACTGCTGGAGGAAAACGGAATCACTTTCTTGTTTGCGCCGTCAGTCCATCCAAATAGTGCCCGGATAATGAAAGTGAGAAAGGATTTGAAAATTCCAACTGTATTTAATTTGTTGGGTCCTTTAACAAATCCTGTCCAGCTCGAGACACAATTATTGGGGATTAATCGTCGGGATATGCTTGAGCTGTTTGGTGAGGTGCTTCACAAACTAGGCAGAAAACGTGCGGTTGTCGTCCATGGAGCCGGATCTATGGATGAAGCAAGTCTGCAAGGAGAAAATTCTCTCGTTCTTTTAGAGGAAGGGGACATCATTCCTTTTACACTTCATCCTGAAGAAGTGAACTTGCCTATCTACGGGAATGAGGAAATACGTGGAGGTAATGCCAAGGAAAATGCGGATATTATGCTACGTATTTTAAAAGGAGAAAAAGGGGCCTATCGAGATACCGTTTTATTGAATGCAGGACTGGGATTATTTGCCCATGGAACGGCGACCACGATTGAAAAGGGCATTACGCTGGCTAGAGAAAGCCTAGACAGTGGATCGGCGTTGGCTAAATTAGAAAATTTAATTGCCTATGGCAACCGAAATAAGGTGGTAATGTAAATGGAAAACATTTTAACGAAAATTATCGAACAGAAAAAAATAGAAATTGCTCGGTTTAAAGAAGCGGGTGTACCTCATAAGGAGATGGTACTTTCCACAAGGCCATCGCTTGTGGAATATTTAAAAACGGCGGCCACCATTTCAATCATTGCTGAAATCAAACGTGCCTCTCCCTCAAAAGGCACGATAAAAATGGATGTTGACCCCATCAATCAGGCCCTTTCTTATGAAAAAGGGGGAGCTGCAGCTATATCTGTGTTGACTGATGAGTCTTTCTTTAAAGGTACAATCGACGATTTAAGAAATGTGAGCCAAATTGTTAAAATCCCTAGGCTATGTAAGGATTTCATCATAGATGAAATCCAAGTTGATCGGGCCTACCAAGCGGGAGCTACTATTATTCTATTAATTGTGGCAGCTCTTTCGAAAGAACGCCTACATGAGTTATATCTTTATGCAAAGAGCAAAGGACTCGAAGTATTAACTGAAGTTCATGATGAAACAGAGTTAAAGCAGGCTTTAGACCTTAAAGCAGAGCTGATTGGGATAAACAATCGAAATTTAAAAACATTCGAAGTGGATCTGGCTGTGACGGAACGTCTTGCGAAACTGCTTGATCCGAAACTTCATATAATCATCAGTGAAAGTGGGATCAAAACGAAAGCGGATGTCCAGCGTGTGCAAAATGCAGGCGCTAGGGGCATATTGGTTGGAGAAACCTTGATGACGGCTACCAACCTTTCAAAGACAATGAATGAACTGCAAGTGAACTTTTAAGTAGCTAAGGAGATAAATATGTTTGTGAAAATTTGCGGGTTAAAAACATTAGTGGATGCTCAATCGGCTGTACGAGAAGGCGCTGATTTCATTGGGTTCATATTTGCAGAAAGTAGCCGGAAAGTTCATCCGGAATTGGTACGCGATATTGGTGGTGAACTTCCAGACCACGTTAAAAAAGTAGGGGTATTTTCTAATCAAACTGAACAAGAAGTGATCAGGATTGCTGAAAAGGCCAGATTGGATTATATACAACTGCACGGAAACGAGCCTGCTAGTTTTGCCAAAAATATGCCGCTTCCGGTTATCAAGGCCTTTGCCATACGTTCAGAGAAGGACCTTGAAAACCTTAGTGATTACCCGGCTGATTATCTGCTGGTCGACCTGCCGAAAGGTTCGTCGGGCAAGGGATTGACGTTGGACTGGAATATGCTCCAAAAAGCCGCCCTTCCGCTTAACAAGGTTTTTCTAGCCGGTGGATTGACCCCGGAAAATGTTGAGGAAGCAATCTCTGTCGTGTCCCCAGTAGGGGTTGACGTTGCAAGCGGTGTGGAGACGAATGGAGTCAAGGATAAAACAAAAGTAGAAGCGTTTATAAGGAAGGTAAAAAATATACCTGGAGGAGAGGATTGAAAAGATGAGTACTTATACACAACCCGATAAAACTGGACATTTTGGTGCATATGGTGGCCGTTTTGTCCCGGAAACCCTGATGGCTGCAATCACGGAACTTGAAGAGGTGTATGAACAATCTAAAAAAGATCCGGAATTTCAAAAACAACTAAACTATTATCTGACACAATATGTCGGCCGTGAAACACCACTTTATTTTGCAGAAAACTTGACGAAACTTGCTGGTGGTGCGGATATCTACTTGAAACGCGAGGATTTGAACCATACCGGTGCCCATAAAATCAATAATACGATTGGGCAGGCATTGTTGACGCAGAAAATGGGCAAGAAAAAGGTCATAGCCGAAACGGGTGCAGGACAACATGGCGTAGCCACGGCGACCGTATGCGCGTTATTGAAGCTCGAATGCATCATCTTTATGGGGGCAGAGGATATTAGAAGGCAGAAATTGAACGTTTTTCGGATGGAACTGTTAGGGGCAAAAGTTGTTTCCGTAACACAAGGTAGCGCCACTCTGAAGGATGCAGTCAACGAAGCGCTAAGGTACTGGGTCGCAAATGTAGAAGACACTCATTACATTATGGGGTCGGTCCTTGGGCCCCATCCGGTTCCAGTTATCGTCCGCGATTATCAAAGTGTCATTGGAAACGAAACGAAGCGTCAGTATGCTGACCAGGTAGGTGGCCTTCCTGATGCAGTGGTCGCTTGTATCGGGGGCGGCAGCAATGCCATGGGGATGTTTTATCCTTTCATTGAAGACGAAAAAGTGAAGTTATATGGAGTAGAAGCAGCAGGTCATGGCCTTCATACACCATTACATGCTTCAAGCTTGACTAAGGGAAGACCTGGTGTACTTCACGGGGCCTTCATGTACGTCCTGCAAAACGAAGACGGACAAATTCAGGAGGCCCATTCTGTCTCGGCGGGATTGGATTATCCTGGGGTAGGACCTGAACACAGTTACCTAAAAGATACAAATCGGGTCTCCTATACTTCGGTTACTGATCAAGAAGCCTTGGATGCGCTCGTGTTGCTTTCTAGGGAAGAAGGGATCATTCCGGCTCTGGAAAGCTCCCATGCAATCTCTTATGGGTTAAAACTAGCCAAAGAAATGGAAAAAGGGACCGGGCTAGTCATTTGCCTCTCAGGTCGTGGCGATAAGGATGTAGAACAGGTCCAATCTATATTGGGGGGCAGCGAACATGAATAAGTTAACAAGGGTGCTACAGGAATGTGAAAACAAAGGAGAAAAAGCATTCATCCCCTATATCATGGCGGGTGATGGCGGGTTGGACCAGTTAAGAAACCAGCTTGTATTCCTAGAAAAAAGTGGGGCGACGGCTGTTGAATTGGGCATTCCATTTTCCGATCCTTCGGCTGATGGACCGGTCATTCAGCAGGCCGGCATCCGTTCATTGGAGAGGGGAACGACTTTAAAGGGAATTCTGAAAAAAGTAACGGAAATCAAAGCAGATGTGAATATCCCGATTATTTTAATGGGATATACAAATTCAATCATGTCATATGGCCTTAAGGAGTTTACAGAAGATTGTCTCCAGGCTGGAATTGCAGCCTGCATCATTCCTGATTTGCCGATTGAAGAAGAAAGGATATTTTCATCCATCAAAGCAGCAGGCATCACCCTGATTCGACTTGTGACCCTCACTTCCTCAAGGGAGAGAATCATGGAGATAACAGCAGGAGCAGAAGGGTTTGTTTATGCCGTGACGGTAAAGGGAATCACCGGAACGCGTGATGCCTTTGGAGGGGAAGTCGGTGAATATCTTAAACAGGTAAAGGAACTTAGTCCTGTTCCGGTACTTGCCGGATTTGGAATTTCCACGCCGGAGCATGTCAGGAATGCGATTCAATCTTGTGACGGGGTCATTGTCGGCAGTAAGGTCATAGAGTGCTTTGAAAATGGGCAAGAGGAACAAATAACCGAACTGATTAGAGCAAGCAAAATAGTGGTGCAAAGATAAAAGTAAGGAGGGCCCATTATGGAAGCCCTCCTTGCCTTCTTATATTTAAGTATTGCACATGTTTTGTAAATTCATCGTCATATTACGACAAATGTGTTTATTTTAATTGATATAAGGGTAAAAGATGTTCAAACGCATCTTGAATGGTTTGAATGAAATCTTCCTTTTTTATTTGAATGGCCTTTTCGCGGGGAATCTGTATACCGCAGAGGATTTCGGCTTTCTTTACCGTTTGCAATCGAGTAAACATGGAACGTAAATCTTCAGAAGAAAGACCTTCATGTGGGATGACTTCAGGTTTTGTATGATCTATTGACCAAACATAGTCAGAAGGAATATTTTCTTTTAACTGGATGACATTTTTCTCGAAATGCTGTCCTATTTCGACCTTATTGGGTGCTTCATAAATGACAGCGTACCAAATAAACAAATGTGTTTCCCATAAACCAATCTGGAAATGGGGCATCATCTTATAGCCCCGGCTATTAGCCGCAAATGCAACCCATGTATCGTTAGGAGGGTTAACTTTCCGTCTAGCATGTTTTGCGACATGAGGAAACATTTCTTCACCAGTCATTATAGAAAGCTGATGTGCAAAATGTTCGCCAAGCATATGAAGCTTGGGTTGAATTTTTTCTTTTAAAGCTTCCATTCTTGGCTCTAATCCATCAATTTTAAATACGTTAAAATCATCAGAAGTGAAAATCGGTACATTCATTTATTATCTCTCCTACCGTAAATATCTGCACATATTGTAGCATAAGTATAAGGTAAATTCGAAAAAAGCGTTTTTCAATCAGAATCTGAATAACATGTTGGGTAAAAACACAAATTAGTTGCTATTTGTCTGTGAAAGACATATGATAAGATAAAAATAAAATCAGAAAATTTAGTTTATTGATGAAGGGAGAATGTTAATTATGAAACAAGTCATGAACCAAGCATTAAAAGCTAAAGAAGTAGAAAAACATAGAGCTGCAGTGTTACGGATGGAAATGGACTATGAATTAGCAACCCTTTTTGAAGCGATAAGTGAAGAAAATGAGCAGAAGAGGTCACAATGCAAGCAGAGGCTAGAACGTATCCGTTTGGAATTGCTAAAGCTTAAAGCATTGTAAATGAGTAGCTGTAGAGATCATTAAGGAGCATACGAATTAAATGAATAATGTAATCAAACATAGATGAACGGACACTTATTTTTTCGGAAAATAAAGTGTCCGTTTTTCAATACATATATTAGTAAATTTTCAAAATGTAATGGTGTAAAGATGTTAAAAACTTGAAGTGTTGGTATGTTTGCATTACTCTATAAATTATCTATTTAATGTAGTTTAGATTACAAAGGACGGGATATTATGATGGCATCGGTCAAAGAAATGGATACATATGCGAAACTTTGGATGAGGCAAGCTGGAGGCAAGCTCAGGGAGTCTTTTGAAACTAAACTGAATATTGAGGAGAAATCGAATCCCAATGACTTGGTAACCAATATGGATAAGGCTATAGAGAGGTTCTTTGTTGACAATATAACGGCGACATTTCCAGGTCACCGCATTTTTGGGGAAGAAGGCATGGGGGATGATATAAAAGATTTAAAGGGGACCGTATGGATCATTGATCCTATCGATGGCACATTGAATTTCATCCATCAACAACGGAATTTTGCAATTTCCCTGGGGGTATTTCAAGATGGCGTTGGGATTATCGGCATGGTCTATGATGTTGTGCATGATGAGTTATACCATACGGTTAAAGGGCATGGAGCATTTATGAATGATCAAAGGCTTGCCCCATTAAACGAAGGCTCAGTCAGTAAATCCATTCTATCCATTAATGCGAGTTGGGTGACGGAAAATCGGCGGATTGATCCAAACCTCCTAGCTCCGCTTGTCCGGGATGTTAGAGGGACGCGTTCATATGGTTCAGCGGCATTGGAACTTGCTTTCGTCGCAGCTGGGCGGCTAGATGCTTATATTACCATGCGTCTTATGCCATGGGACTTTGCCGGAGGCGTTTTGCTTATTGAAGAGGTTGGTGGGGAAGTGAGCAATATAAAAGGAGAAGAACTGGACTTTTTGTTAGGGGGTTCTCTTTTCGTATCCAAGCCGGGTCTTCATAATGAGGTTTTTGAAAGATATTTATCAGGGATCGAGAAAAGATAGCCTTTTTGGAGAAGTAAAATTACTTGTGAAAAAATAATTTAATGGGCATGAAATTTTTGGAATATAAAGTTATAAAAAAAACTCGCTGAAGTCAGCGAGTTTTTTATTTATAACTTTCCTGCTTCACGCAGTTTTTTCTTTTGAGAGAAGCCATACCCCATTATTCCGCATAGTACCACGATTGCAGCAAGAATTCCGAGTATGCTCTTTTCAGCAATAAAGATGCCAATGGAGCCAATACAAATTGTCGCTAGGATCGCTAAAATTAAGAAATTCCATTTAATATTCATTAAAATCACCCCTAATAATTCTATTGTACATAATTTCGTTATTTGTTTCTACCATGTTTGTGATATAATATGTAAGTTAATACTAGTGATACGTTAAACACCAAATTTTTTTAGGAGTGAATTTTTTGAAATTAAGAGAAAATATTCGTAATATAGCCATCATTGCCCACGTCGATCATGGTAAAACAACTTTAGTGGATCAGTTGCTTAAGCAATCTGGTACATTCCGTGAAAACGAACACGTAGAAGAACGTGCGATGGATTCTAATGCTATTGAAAAAGAACGCGGAATTACGATTCTTGCGAAAAATACAGCAGTTCAATATCAAGATACAAGAATCAATATCTTGGATACACCTGGTCATGCCGATTTCGGTGGAGAAGTAGAACGGATCATGAAAATGGTTGACGGTGTTTTACTTGTTGTTGATGCTTATGAAGGTTGTATGCCACAAACACGTTTCGTGTTGAAAAAAGCGTTAGAACAAAAAATCACGCCTATCGTTGTCGTGAATAAAATTGACAAAGATTCTGCCCGTCCAGATGAAGTTGTTGATGAAGTAATCGACTTATTCATCGAGCTTGGAGCAGAAGAAGAGCAATTAGATTTCCCAGTTGTCTTTACTTCAGGTATTGCTGGAACAGCAAGCTTGGATTCAGATCCAACTAAACAAGAGAAAGACATGACTCCTTTGTTTGAAACAATTGTCGATACGATTCCAGCTCCAGTTGATAATTCAGAAGAACCACTTCAATTCCAAGTGGCTTTACTTGATTACAACGATTATGTAGGACGTATCGGTGTTGGTCGCGTATTCCGTGGAAAAATGCACGTGGGTCAACAAGTTTCATTAATGAAACTTGATGGATCTGTTAAGCAATTCCGTGTAACGAAAATCTTTGGTTATATCGGCTTGAAAAAAGTTGAAATCCAAGAAGCCGTTGCTGGCGATCTAATCGCTGTTTCTGGTATGGAAGATATCAACGTTGGGGAAACGGTTTGTCCTGTAGAACACCCTGATGCTCTTCCAATCCTACGTATCGATGAGCCTACATTACAAATGACTTTCCTTGTTAATAACAGCCCATTCGCAGGCCGTGAAGGTAAATTCGTAACAGCTCGTAAAATCGAAGAGCGTTTGAAAAGCCAATTACAAACAGATGTTAGCTTAAGAGTTGAAAATACTGATTCACCGGACGTATGGATTGTTTCAGGTCGTGGAGAGCTTCATCTTTCTATCCTGATTGAAAACATGAGACGTGAAGGATATGAACTTCAAGTATCTAAACCAGAAGTTATCGTTCGTCTTATTGATGGCGTACGTTGTGAGCCAGTTGAACGTGTTCAAATTGATGTTCCAGAAGAACACACTGGTTCTATCATGGAATCAATGGGAGCACGTAAAGGTGAATTGTTGGATATGGTCAATAGCGGAAGCGGTCAAGTTCGTTTACTATTCACGATTCCTGCACGTGGACTTATCGGTTACTCTACTGAGTTCTTAACGATCACTCGTGGTTACGGAATCATGAACCATTCATTCGACAGCTACCAACCAATGGCTCAAGGTCAAGTCGGTGGAAGACGCCAAGGTGTATTGGTATCTATGGAATCAGGAAAAACAACACAATACGGTACAATGCAAGTAGAAGACCGTGGTGTAATCTTTGTTGAACCAGGTACTGATATCTATGAAGGTATGATCGTCGGCGAACATAACCGTGATTCAGATTTAACGGTTAACATCGTAAAAGCAAAACAAATGACAAACATGCGTTCAGCTAATAAAGACCAAACTTCTTCAATGAAGAAACCAAGAATCATGTCACTTGAAGAAGCTCTTGAGTATTTGAATGATGATGAGTATTGTGAAGTAACTCCTGAATCAATCCGTCTTCGTAAGAAGATTCTTGATAAAAACGAACGTGAAAGAGCAGCTAAAAGAAAAAAAGTGGCTGTTGAAGAAAAATAATTAGCAAGAGGAGGAGTAAAGATTGGATATCCAAGAGCGATTATCATTTTTTGCAGCGTTGTACAGAGTGGATGAGAATCCTGAAGCGGGAATGTGGTATTTGTATTTAACAATCTTTGGATTATGCATCCTTGTCTATCAGCTAGGTTTTGCCAAAAAGCTACCTTTGCTCAAAAACGTGATTATTTATGCGGTAATGGCACTTGGATGTACCCTTCTTTCTTTCTTTGCTGTGTTTCTCCCAATGGGGGAAGCATTAGTCATAGCATCTCTTGTCCTTGGAATTTATAAGATTCGTCTTCATAATTCAAGAAAAGAAGAACAGGCTTGAGTGAGCTATGAAATCATTACAAGATGCTTTATACAATTGGCTGACGATTAGAGTTGTCTGTGATGAAAGACCTGATGATACAGCTGCACGGGATACAGAAATGTTTTTCATGCAAATGTTGCAGGATGACCATCAAGTGTTTATTAATTCCGTAACAAAAACAGAGCCTTTTTATTTCGTTGATTATAAAGTAAGAGACGAAATGAAAAAGCAACGTTTTCCAATTGAATTAATTGACATCATGTTGAATCAAATACAGCTTGAGCCTGATAAGTATAATAATGTCGAGTAATACAAAAATGACCGTGCGGATTTCCGCACGGTCATTTTTGTATGGAAAGAGGAAGAAACAGGGCATAAATAAAATGAGAAAGGGCCCATAACGAAAAAGCGGATAAGTCGAAAGGTAGGAGGCCCCCTATTTTAGAAAGAAATGATAATGGAAAATAAAGCAGGACGGCTGGAACGATGAATAATAAAGCAAAGGGCAATCGGCGGACTATCCTTCTTCTACGTATCATGTAGGCATAACTCATTGTAATGAAGAGAGATGTAATTAAATGAAAAGTGAATAACCATGCCTCGTTCCAATGGAATTCGCCTACTACCGGTATAAAATCCACATTCAATAATAGTTGATACACTTTTAGACCTGAAAGTAATTCAAACCATTTGGTTATAGAACCAAGCAATAATCCATTAAAGAGCCCGAGTAGTAATATCCGTAACCACTTACCATTCATCTTCTTTTTTTATGGTACGGTATAGGTGGAAATTGCCTGTGGCTATCCGCTCATTCGTGCGTTCTTCAATGCGATGTTTACATGCATCGCACATGTAAGTATGTATAGGACGGTTACGTAGTTTCTTAGCTTCCGGACTATCATCGGGTATATCTTCAATTTGATCGCATATTACGCATTTTACCTTCATATTTTTGAACCTCACTTCAATTTCAGTATGTTTATCTTTAAGTATACCAATAATTTCATGCTAAAACGAGGATAAAGTACAAGTCTCCTCTGATGAATTCCTTGTGGTTGTCAAACCAAAACCTAAGAAAAACCCGTAGAAGTTCGACGGGTTCCATGGTTAGTCTTTATAATGGTTCGATTGTTCATTTTGTTCTTTATCCAACTGTTTTCTTTCATGTGTGTCATTCGGAGAATTCTTCTTATCTTCCATAACTTTGGTCGGAGTGGGCTCTAGATTATCACTTGGGATCTCGGGGATGACTCTGCTTGTGATATCTGCCAACTCATTTAAAATCCCTCTTACTGGTTCTCCATTCCTAATGTCTGCTGCGACTTCTTTAATTCGGGCATATAGGTCTGGATCGGCGACGACAATTGCATAAGCCCCGTAGGGATCGTTTTTTAATGTTTCGCCAACCGTGTATTTAACGGTTCCGACTTGAGAGCGTTCGATGTCCTCATCGATATCGATTCCCACCAGTGCGTATTTTCCAAGTACAACAGCAGTGGCATCATTCACTTCGGGTACAGACTGAGCGAGCGCCTTAAGCCTTTTAGAGGTATTTTGTCCAGTTCTACGATCGCTTTCCTGAATGGTTGTGTTATGGACTTGAGTTAGATTGTTTTTAGTTGAATCTGTTGATTCATTACTATTATTATCCATTGAACAGCCTGACATCAGTAAAATCGTTGCGAATGAAAAAAATAGTTTGTGCAAGTGTCTAACCTCCCTTTCATTGAATAGTATCTCTAAGCACATTTCATTTCATTTATGGAAGTTTTCTTTATAGTCTTTAAATGTTCTTCTATCTTTATACAAAGGAACATATATTTTATCAACAGTCTCGTCCGCTACATAACTGCTGAGTGCAGTCATTGGTAGGGTATATCCGATAAAGAGCAGGCAGGAGGCGTCATATTGGACAAAATCTACGTTTTAGATACGAATGTCCTGTTGCAGGATCCGTATTCAATCTATTCATTTGGAGATAATGAAATCATCATTCCAGCGGTTGTATTAGAAGAATTGGATTCGAAAAAAAGGTATATGGACGAAATCGGAAGAAATGCAAGGCAGGTATCGAAATTAATTGATCAATTTCGTGAAAAAGGGAAACTTCACCAGAGTGTTGCGCTTCATAATGGGGGCAGTTTACGAATAGAGCTAAATCATCGTTCTTTTCATGAGTTACAGGAAATTTTTGTAGAGAAAACAAATGATAACAGAATACTAGCGGTTGCAAAAAATTTATCATTGGAGGAAGAGACAAAAGAGGATGGGAAGACGGTCATCTTAGTTAGCAAAGATACGTTAGTGCGTGTAAAGGCGGATGCTATCGGTCTTGAAGCAGAAGATTTTTTAAATGACCGGGTTGTAGAACTAGACCATGTGTATGGAGGGTATAAAGAGAAATTTATTTCGATTGACAATCTAAATACGTTTTATGAAAAAGGTTATTTAGATCTTAAAGAATTAAAGGATGAACAATACTATCCAAATCAATTTCTACTTATGAAGGACACGTTAGGAAGTTCAGCTTCAGCGATAGGAATTATCGATGAAAACTGTAAGAGAGTGAAGAAATTGATGTATGAAGGAGAACATATATGGGGAATCAAGCCAAGGAATGTCCAACAGACGATGGCTTTAGACTTATTGCTTCGTTCGGATGTTCAGCTTGTTACCCTTATCGGTAAAGCAGGTACGGGAAAGACGTTGCTCGCTTTAGCAACAGGTTTGCTGCAGACAGAAGATCTTGCGCATTATAAGAAACTTCTTGTCGCGAGGCCAATTGTGCCAGTCGGTAAAGATATCGGGTATTTGCCGGGAGAAAAGGAAGAGAAATTGAAACCATGGATGCAGCCTATATTCGATAACCTGGAATATTTGTTCAATACGAAGAAACCAGGGGAATTGGATGCCATTTTAGCGGGAATGAGTTCGATTGAAGTAGAAGCCTTAACGTATATCAGGGGAAGGAGTATTCCCGATCAATTCATCATCATAGATGAGGCCCAGAATTTAACCAAACATGAAGTGAAAACGATCTTAACAAGGGTCGGGGAACGAAGTAAGATAGTTCTGATGGGAGATCCAGAGCAAATTGACCATCCGTATTTGGATGAATATAATAATGGCTTAACCTATGTTGTCGAAAAATTCAAGACAGAGCGGATTGCAGGGCATGTAAAGTTGATAAAAGGAGAAAGGTCCGTATTGGCCCAGTTGGCTGCAACACTCTTATAACAAACAAAAAAATGGCGCGGGAAATTTCCTTTGCCATTTTTGTCAGATATCGCTGCAGTCTGCGTCAATAGTATTATTTAACGGTGAAAGACGTGACATGCCTAATTGGATTATTGATATTAGAACCATCACCAAAATAAATTTCCATAGGGCCGCCTTCCGATACTTTAAGAGGTTGGCCATCCTTGGAAAATCCTATGAAAAATTTCAGTGCATCTTCTAAAGGAAACGCTATTTCTTTTCCATCTGTGGTGACGATAACTTCAGTTGCATCGTCAGCGGGTTCGGAATTTTTTAAGAAAGGTTCAAAAAGGATACCGAAAGAACCTTCAAGTAATCTTTGTTTCTCGAATTTCCGTTCAGTTTTTATGGTAGGAGGTAAAATGGCTCCCTCTTGGATCTCTTTTTGCCAATGTCTAGAAGCTTTCTTCGTATAATCTTCTAATTCATTGATTTGTACTCTTTCGGCACTAAAATATGTATCAATCTCCATTTTACGATCATCAAAGATCCATACTCCAGGGTCAATAGTAATAGGATATTTCACTTTGCCGTTAATAAACACGATGGATTCCAAATATCTCATTCCTTCCTTTTACTCACATACAGGTTCAATTATAATCAATTACAAGTAAATTGTCACATTATCTAGCAGCCTTCGAGACGATTGCTTCCTTAATTTCGTTATTCTTTTGTTTGTCAATATCCTTGCTTTTTCAGACAACTAAAGGTAGAATTTAAAGATAAGATTTAATCGCTCTGAGCGGGGGGATTTAACATGGCATCTGAAATGCTTGTCAATCATCGAGAAAAAGCTTATGCTTTATTAAAAGCAGATGCTGACAAGATTCTAAAATTGATAAAAGTTCAAATGGAGAATCTCACAATGCCTCAATGTCCATTATATGAAGAGGTATTGGATACTCAAATGTTTGGTTTATCACGGGAAATTGATTTTGCCGTGCGTTTAGACTTAATAGAGGAACTGGAAGGCAAATCTCTTTTAGAGACACTTGAAAGAGAATTGTCAGTATTACATGAAGCATCATTAAAAAAATAATATACAAAACATACTAACTCAAACAAATCTCGATGATTGTTTGAGTTTTTTATTTATATACATAAAAAAATAAGAGTTATACTATATATAAAAGTGTTATACTAATCGGGTGTAACAGTCATTGTTAGTCCTCTTTTATATGTAATTTGATACAAATGGTTTTAGCAGGCATCTAAGTATCGACATACCTCGAAATCTATATCTTATCGCTGAACCATTGGTACTACGACTAAGAGCGGATTGTATATTTCCTAGTAATGGAAATAAAAGAATTTTTTATTTTTTTATTGTATTCAGTTTATTTTAGTATTATGGTTATATTAATTGATTGTTAAAGTGAAAAATATAAAAAGTTGATATATCATAATAATAGTAATTATTTAAAAATTTAGTTTTATACTACTTTGAATTGTTAAATAAGAGAAATGAATTAATGTACAATAATAATTTAGGGATAATATGGAAAGTTACTCTGCGAACTGGAGATTTAAAAGTTGTGATATCACTCACACTTTTTTTCTATATATTTATTTTTTAAAAAATACATATTGATTAGGGTGGTAGCAATGGTTAAACGTATAGAAAAGGTACTTGCGGCAAATCGTGGAGAAATTGCGATACGGATTTTTCGGGCATGTACGGAATTAGACATTTGTACAGTTGCAATCTATTCCAAGGAAGATTACGGATCCTATCACCGATATAAGGCTGATGAAGCATACCTAGTTGGTGAAGGTAAAAAGCCGATCGACGCATACCTGGACATTGAAGGAATTATTGAAATCGCTAAGATGAGTGGAGTTGACGCTATTCATCCGGGTTATGGATTCCTTTCAGAAAACATAGATTTTGCTAAACGTTGTGAAGAAGAAGGAATCATCTTCATTGGACCTGAATCAAGGCACCTAGATATGTTTGGGGACAAAGTAAAGGCAAGAACACAGGCTGAATTGGCTGGTATTCCGGTTATTCCAGGAAGCGACGGACCTGTTACAAGCGTGGAGGAAGTCAAAGAATTCGGTGAAAAGTATGGTTTTCCCATCATTATAAAAGCTTCACTTGGCGGTGGCGGTCGCGGCATGCGTATTGTTGAAAAAATGGATGAAACCGAAGAAGCATACAATCGCTGTAAATCAGAAGCGAAAGCGGCCTTTGGTAATGATGAAGTTTATGTAGAAAGATTCATTCAAAATCCAAAGCATATTGAAGTCCAAATATTGGCGGATACCCATGGTAATACCGTTCACTTATATGAACGTGATTGTTCGGTACAAAGACGTCATCAAAAAGTGGTGGAAGTTGCACCTTCCGTATCCCTTCCGGTGGAACTTAGAGAAAAGATATGTGAGTCCGCAGTCAAATTGGCTAAAAATATTGACTATGTTAATGCGGGTACAGTTGAATTCCTTGTTGCAGATGGAGAGTTTTACTTCATCGAAGTCAATCCAAGGGTACAGGTGGAGCACACGATTACAGAAATGATTACTGGTATCGATATCGTTCAAACGCAAATCATGATTGCACAAGGGCATGAGCTCCATGGCGAAAAGATAGGTATCCCTGAACAAGCTGGGATCAGCACACATGGCTTTGCCATTCAGTCCCGGGTAACAACAGAAGATCCGTTGAATAACTTTATGCCTGATACGGGTAAAATGATGGTTTATCGTTCAGGAGGAGGATTTGGAGTACGTTTGGATGCAGGTAATGGATTCCAAGGTGCTGTGATTACACCTTATTATGATTCCTTGCTCGTTAAGCTTTCAACACATGCGCTAACATTCGAGCAAGCTGCCTCCAAAATGGTGCGTAACCTGAAAGAATTCAGGATTCGTGGAATCAAGACAAACATCCCATTCCTTGAAAATGTCGTCAAACATAAGAATTTCCTAACGGGAGAGTACGATACTTCGTTTATCGACTCAACGCCTGAACTATTTAATTTCCCAGTTAGAAAAGACCGTGGAACAAAAATGCTTTCGTATATCGGAAATGTCACGGTTAACGGCTTCCCGGGAGTGGAAACAAAGAAAAAACCTGTCTTTGATCCTGCACCGATTCCGAAGGTTAGTAATCTACCTCTCATCCCAGGTACGAAAAATATCTTAGATGAGCAGGGAGCGGAAGGGCTGGTAAACTGGATCAAGGAACAGAAAGAAGTGTTAGTTACCGACACGACCTTCCGTGATGCGCATCAATCCTTATTGGCAACAAGAATTAGATCCAAGGATATTTTAGATATTGCAGAGCCTACAGCGAAATTACTTCCTAACCTATTTTCCATGGAAATGTGGGGAGGGGCAACATTTGATGTAGCCTATCGTTTCTTGAAAGAAGATCCATGGGAGCGTTTATTAAGTTTCAGGAAGAAAACACCTAATGTCCTTCTACAAATGCTTTTAAGAGCTTCCAATGCAGTCGGATATAAAAATTACCCGGATAATGTCATTCAGGAATTCGTCGAGAAATCAGCGCAAGCTGGCATAGATGTCTTCCGTATTTTCGACAGCCTTAACTGGGTAAAAGGCATGGAGGTTGCTATTGATGCGGTTCGTCAATCCGGCAAAATTGCTGAAGCGGCCATTTGTTATACCGGCGATTTGAATGACCCGTCACGCAGTAAATACAATATCGATTACTATAAAGATATGGCGAAGGAATTGGAACATGCAGGTGCTCATATTTTAGCTATCAAGGATATGGCTGGACTTTTAAAACCGGACGCTGCTTACCGTTTGGTATCAGAATTGAAAGAAACGACCTCCCTTCCTATCCATTTGCATACGCATGATACGAGCGGAAATGGAATCTATATGTACTCAAAAGCCATTGAAGCTGGAGTGGATATCGTTGATACGGCCATTGGATCTCTTGCTGGTTTAACGTCGCAGCCAAGCATTCAAACTCTTCATTATGCATTAGAAGGCTCGGGAAGACAGCCGAAATTGGAAGTGGAATCACTTGAACGTTTAGGAGAATATTGGGGAGAGGTACGGAAGTTCTATAAAGACTTCGAAAGCGGAATGAACGCACCTCATACCGAAGTTTATAAGCATGAAATGCCAGGTGGACAGTATAGTAATTTACAACAACAGGCTAAAGCTGTAGGACTTGGGGAACGGTGGCATGAAGTGAAGGAAATGTATCAACGCGTCAATGTAATGTTTGGAGATATCGTTAAAGTTACGCCTTCATCAAAAGTGGTAGGTGACATGGCCTTATTCATGGTACAAAATAACCTGTCGGAAGAAGATGTACTTACAAAAGGTCAAACCATTGATTTCCCTGATTCCGTTATTGAACTTTTCGAAGGATATTTGGGACAACCAACGGGAGGTTTCCCTAAAGAATTGCAGGAAGTTATCCTTAAAGGGAAACAACCAATTACAGTAAGACCTGGTGAACTATTAGAAGATGTGGATTTTGAAGCGCTCAGAGAAGAATTATTCAAAGAATTGGGTCGTCCAGTCACTGATTTTGATGTGCTTGCATATGCCCTATATCCTAAAGTATTTTTGGATTATAATAAAACGATAGAGTCATTTGGTGATGTATCCAATTTAGACACAGCCACTTTCTTATACGGCATGAGATTAGGGGAAGAAATCGAAGTCGAGATAGAAAAAGGTAAAACCCTTATCGTTAAATTGGTATCTATCGGACAGCCGTTGGCTGATGGTACACGAGTGGTTTATTTTGAATTGAATGGTCAATCTCGTGAGGTAATCATCAAAGATGAGAACATTAAATCGTCCGTACAAACCAAAATGAAAGCTGATGCGAAAAACAAAGAACATATCGCAGCTACGATGCCTGGTACAGTCATCCGTGTAGTAGTAGAAAAAGGCGATCAAGTCAAGCAAGGGGATCACCTTATCATTACAGAAGCTATGAAAATGGAAACAACTGTTCAAGCTCCGTTCTCTGGGACAATTAAGGACATCCATGTTAAAGATGGAGAACCGATAAGTACAGGAGATTTATTGATTGAAATCTCAAAGTAAGAGATTAAGAGAATAAGTGAAGGACGATAATGGAGGTCTACAGGATTAATAATTGCCCGTAGGCCTCCATTCTCTTTCCACTATTAAAAGCATGTAAAAGCCATCATTCAACGAATGATGGCTTTTATTGTGTGAAAAATCAGACGTTAGCGAGCGGGAATGGTTGGGGATGTCACGTTCACGTCTTGTTCATTAATCGTTGGGACCGTATTATCCTTTTCAACTATCAAAGCGTTTCTCCTGCTTCTTGTAGTGAGGAGCAGCAGATAACTCATTACCCCGAAAAAACAGGCAATAAATAAGGCATGTGCCAAGGCTATATACAAATTCTGTTTTGAAAAAATGATGAAAGCTCCGGCGGTCACTTGCAAAAAAACGAGTATGAATGCAACATTCCAACCACCATATATGACTTTTTGATGTTTATAGTGCTTATGTGCCAAAAATGTGGCGTATGATACCCAAAAGAAAATTATTCCGGCTATCGCCCTATGCCCCATTTGAATCCATTCATAGATATTGGTAGGTAGAATCAAGTTCCCATTCCCGCATAAAGGCCAATCTTTACAGACTAGGCTAGATTCGGTATGCCTAACGAGTGCGCCAGTATAAACGACTATTAAACAAAAAATTAAAATGCCTGTAATGTGAAATCTCATTCTTTTATCAACAATAAGTTTTTCAGCTTCAAATTTTTTATCCACTTCGAAAATCAATAGGGTTAGCAATAAGACAGATGCAAAGGATATCAGGGAAATACCGAAGTGAAGAGCCAAGACGAAATCAGATTGTGACCATATGACGGCAGCTGCCCCTATTAATCCTTGAAGAACGAGGAAGCCGAAGGAAATGATGGATAAAAAGCGAGCTTCCCTAATATGGCCTATCTTTCGCCAAGACATAATTGATAATAGAAGGACCAAAAGTCCACCTGCACCTGATATAAGTCTATGGGAGAGTTCTATCACCAGTTCGAACGTGATTTTTTCGGGGATAAATTGACCGTTACATAAAGGCCATGATCTTCCACAACCCATACCGGAGTCTGTCTTTGTGACTAAAGCCCCCCCTATTAAGATAAAGAGCATTACAATCGTAGTTAAAACAGCCAACCATTTAAGAGACGATTTCACTAGTAGTCCCACCTTTTTCTTGGAGTCAAATTAGTTAGGTTTATAAAAATTTGTTACTATCATCATATCATAAAGTATTTCATAAATATTTGTAGAATCTCCTCGATATTACACAAAATAGCATGATTTTACAAGTTAGAAAAAAGTGTGTTTTTATATGAGAACAATGGTTATGGTTGAAAAATATAAGAAAATTTGCTAAAAGTATAAGAAGTGGGAAATGTAAAAAAGAGTAAAGATGTGTAAAATGCAGGATATTGATATAATAATCACTGAATGTACTTACTAGCATTTTTTAATGCTGAAAGCGCTTTTCATTAAAAAGTTCTCGACACAATTTGGTCAAGAATAATACTAAAAAATTTCACAAAAGCTTCCAAAAATGTGTTTTAATATATTGAAGAAATGATTTTACTGATTTTTACTTTTATCTAAGTATGCTATAAAGTATTGAGAATCTGATGAACTTCCGAGGGCTGCCGATGGTAAAGGACATTGGTAATTTATTTACTTTTTGTTTGCGCTTCCTTGGTTACAAATATTGAAAAGTATGAAATAATGTTCTATAAGATGTAATAAGTGTAAACTTTTACTTTTGCATGTTTGTGGATGATTCAAAGGAGGAGAACCAATGTCAGATACAAGGGGTATGTCCGAAGCTGTCCTGAAAGACAGTAAAGCCACCCTTCAATCGGATATACCAGAAACTACAGCTTGGAAAGACTTTCTCGCACTTATTAAAGTGGGGATTGTCAATTCAAACATAATCACAGCTTTTACTGGTGTGTGGTTAGCTATTCACTTTTCGGAACTTAGCTTTTTCAGTAACCTTGATGTAGTGTTTTATGCTCTTGTAGGGTCGGCTCTAATCATGGCTGGATCCTGCTGTTTTAATAATTACTTTGATCGGGATATCGATCATTTGATGGAAAGAACAAAAAATCGTCCGACTGTTACTGGTAAAGCACAGCCTTCCAAGGTATTGTTTCTAAGCTTTGGGTTGATTGCTGCAGGCCTTATTTTTCTTGCATTGACTAATATGACCACGTTATTGATTGGAGCATTTGGCGTCTTTGCCTATGTAGTCCTCTACACAATGGTTTTCAAAAGAAGATTTGTCTCGAATACGATAATAGGTAGTATATCGGGTGCTGTACCACCTCTGATTGGTTGGGCAGCCATTGACCCGAATCTTGATGTGATTGCGTGGGTGTTATTCGCGATTATGTTCTTATGGCAGCCACCTCACTTTTATGCTCTTGCAATGAGGCGAGTCGAGGAATACCGTGCAGCTGGGATTCCAATGCTCCCTGTTATAAAAGGTTTTAAAAGGACAAAAAAATCAATTTTATTGTGGATTATTGCTTTAATGTTCATTCCCTTCTTTTTAACCCCATTAGGTACCCCATTAGTCGTGTTGGCAGCATTATTAAGTACTGGATGGCTCATTTTGGGATTAAAGGGGTATAAAAATAAAAATGACATTAAATGGGCTACTTCCATGTTTGTATATTCGCTTAATTATATGACTATATTATTTGTAGCGATGGTTATAGTTACACTTATTTAAAATATGGTTGCAGCTTGTTAATGAATGAGCTGTACCTTACTTGGTAATTAATTGCCTCATACATATTATTCAGAGAGAACATCACGAGATTCCTTCATTGATAGAGCGGTTGATTATTCACTAAAAATCCTTAGTCTAGGGATTCTTTCTTTAATAGAAATTGACATAGAGAGAATATTCGCAATTGCGCCCATTTTTTGTTTTTGTGAGAAAATTTTGATGAAAGAGGGGTTTCTGAAGCTATGAAAAAAAGGTTGCACAAATGGCGCCTGATTGCTTTGCTGGGTATTGTAGGACTTGTCCTTTCGGGCTGCGGTGAACCATTTCTATCCACGCTGAAGCCAGCTGGCAATGTTGCGCAAACACAGTTTGACTTACTGATGTTGAGTACATTAATCATGGTACTGGTAATTATTGTAGTCGTTATTTTATTCGTTGTAGTATTATTGCGCTTCCGCCGAAAAAAAGGCGACGAGACAATACCGAAACAAATTGAAGGAAGTCACAAACTTGAAATTATCTGGACTGTTATTCCTATCCTTCTTTTAATTGTTCTAGCTGTTCCGACTGTCGTCACAACTTTTGATTTAGATGACACAAGTGCAATGGATAAAAAAGATAAGGATGGAAAAACGAAGGACGCTTTGGTAGTCAATGTTAGGGCGAACCTTTATTGGTGGGAGTTCGAGTATCCAGACTTAGGCGTGATAACAAGCCAGGATCTAGTCGTTCCTACTGATCAGAAAGTATATTTTAACTTGACAGCTTCAGATGTCAAACATTCATTTTGGATTCCGGCTGCCGGAGGAAAGATGGATACAAACACTGAAGGAGTTAATTCATTTTTCTTAGAATTCGATAGCAAAAAAGCTGAAAATTCAAATGACTTGTTCTACGGGAAATGTGCTGAGCTTTGCGGACCTTCCCATGCACTAATGGATTTTAAGGTCGTTACGAAATCAAAATCCGACTTTGAAACTTGGACTAAAAATATGAAGACTGCTAAAGCACCTGTGGCAAAAGGGGATGTTGCTAAGCAGGGGGAAGAAGTCTTTAATAAAAGCTGTATCGGGTGTCATGCGGTTACGCCTAATGACAGTAGACCCGAAGCGGCCCGTCAAGCTCCCAACCTGGCTACTTTTGGTGAACGTGAACGAGTAGCGGGAGTATTGGATCACACTGAAGAAAATGTGAAGAAATGGATCAAGAATCCTGAAAAGTATAAGCCGGGTAATACTATGACCGGGACTTACGGTGAGCTTTCTGATTCAGAAATTAATGCACTGACAGCTTATCTTTTGGAGCTTAAGGTGGAAGACAAATAGAACATTGATTAAGGAGGTTAAATCGTGAGTACGCACGCTAATAAAAAAGGTTTTGGCGCTACGATTTGGGATTATCTAACCACGGTAGACCATAAGAAAATCGCCATTTTATATCTAATTGCTGGCGGATTATTCTTTGTAATCGGCGGTTTGGAAGCGATGTTTATCCGTATCCAACTAGCGATTCCGAATAATGATTTTGTAAGCGCCGGATTTTATAATGAAATATTGACCATGCACGGCACGACGATGATTTTCCTGGCTGCCATGCCATTGGTATTTGCTGTAATGAATGCCGTTGTGCCTCTGCAAATAGGCGCGCGCGACGTTGCTTTCCCATTTTTAAATTCATTAGGTTTTTGGTTGTTTTTCTTTGGG
The DNA here is from genome assembly GCF_050277655.1 of Peribacillus sp. NPDC097675. Lineage (NCBI taxonomy): Bacteria > Bacillati > Bacillota > Bacilli > Caryophanales > Bacillaceae > Peribacillus > Peribacillus sp. NPDC097675. Next base: position 344,114 of record NZ_JBNNSK010000003.1, read on the forward strand.
GGTATCTTCCTGAATCTTTCATGGTTTTTAGGTGGAGCTCCTGATGCAGGATGGACTTCATATGCGTCATTATCCCTTCACTCTGAAGGGCACGGTATTGATTTTTATGTATTAGGATTACAGATATCTGGTTTGGGAACCTTAATTGCAGGGATTAACTTCCTTGTGACCATTATCAATATGCGTACTCCAGGAATGACCTATATGCGTATGCCGCTATTTACATGGTCAACATTCGTGGTTTCTGCTTTAATACTATTTGCGTTCCCTCCGCTTACTGTAGGGTTAGTATTAATGATGTTTGACCGGATGTTCGGAGCTAATTTCTTCGATGTAGCAGCCGGGGGGAATACGATTATTTGGGAGCATTTATTCTGGATATTCGGTCATCCGGAAGTTTATATTTTGATTCTTCCGGCCTTCGGTATTTTCTCGGAAGTTTTTGCAACCTTTTCGAGAAAAAGATTATTCGGTTATTCTTCCATGGTATTTGCAACCGTGCTAATCGGTTTCTTGGGCTTCATGGTATGGGCCCATCATATGTTTACAACTGGGTTAGGACCAATTGCCAACGCAATCTTTGCGGTTGCAACAATGGCGATTGCCGTTCCAACAGGTATTAAGATTTTTAACTGGATCTTCACGATGTGGGGCGGAAGTGTAAAATTTACGGTGCCAATGCTTTATGCCGTTGCCTTCATTCCATCCTTCACAATGGGTGGTGTGACAGGTATCATGAATGCCGTCGCTCCTGCTGATTATCAGTTTCATGATAGCTATTTCGTTGTTGCCCATTTCCACTATGTAATTGTCGGTGGGGTGGTATTAGGTTTATTGTCAGGAATTACGTTCTATTGGCCGAAGATGTTTGGAACGATGTTACATGAAGGATTAGGAAAAATTACTTTCTGGACTTTCTTGATTGGTTTCCATTTGACATTCTTCATTCAACATTTCTTAGGATTGATGGGTATGCCGCGTCGGGTATTCACATTCTTAGATAATCAAGGTCTTAATACAGGAAATATGATAAGTACAGTGGGGGCTTTCTTAATGGCATTTGCTGTCATTATTCTAGTCATCAACGTTATCATAACGTCTGTTAAAAATGTCAAAGTTGGCAATGATCCTTGGGGAGATGGTCGTACTCTTGAATGGTCCATTCCATCACCACCACCATTCTACAATTTCAAGCAACTTCCGCTAGTTCGCGGTTTGGACCCTTATTGGGTTGAGAAAATGGAAGGGAAAAAGGAAATGACTCCAGCAGAGCCACTTGGTGATATTCATATGCCTAATAATTCTATCCTTCCAGTAATAATTTCATTCGGTTTATTCGTAGCCGCATTCGGTGCTTTATATCACATGGATGATAAAACTTGGACACTTCCTGTAATCATTGTTGGGCTTTTGATTACTTTTGGTTCCATGTTCATTCGGTCTGTCAAAGATGATCATGGATATCATATTCATAAAGAAGACCTTATGGACGATGACGATAAGGAGGTTAAGGCATAATGCAAGCAGATGAAAAATTCACGGATGCTACTTGGCCTGCTTCCCCTGAGAAAGCGACTTTAGAAGGTAAAAACAAATATTTAGGATTCTGGTTGTTTCTTGGCGGAGAAACAGTATTATTTGCTTCACTATTTGCTACGTACCTTGCACTAAAGGACAAAGTTCCTAATGATAGTGCAGCATTAGCAAAAGATTTATTTGAATTACCTCTTACTTTTGTTGCTACCATGCTGTTACTGACCAGTTCATTAACAAGTGTGTATGCCATGTATCACATGAAAAATAACCATTTTAAACAAATGCAAGCTTGGATTCTGATTACTGTATTCCTTGGTCTTGGATTCCTTGGTCTTGAGATTTATGAATTTAACCACTATGTTCATGAATTTAAGCACACCTTTACTAGCAGTGCATTCGGTTCGGCGTTCTATACGTTAGTCGGATTTCATGGAGGGCATGTTGCCTTCGGTTTGATGTGGTTCATATCACTGATGCTACGAAATGCGAAAAGGGGTTTGACTTTATACAATGCCCCGAAATTTTATGTAGCAAGTCTTTACTGGCATTTCATTGACGTAGTTTGGGTATTTATCTTTACAGTCGTATATTTAATGGGAATGGTGGGATAACTGATGGCGAATGAACAGTCAAATTCAGCAAACCCGAATGTCGATTTAAAATATCGTCGAAAGAAAAATGCTGAAGAGATGAAACATCAAGTAATAACTTTTACTCTTATGATTTTTCTAACCTTAGTAGCATTTGCGGCTGTAGGCATAGAGGGATTTTCACATTGGTTCATTAAACCAGTCATTTTGCTTCTAGCGGTCATACAAGTCATTTTTCAACTTTATTATTTCATGCATATGAAGCATAAAGGACATGGCACTGTCACGTTGTTTCTCTTTTCTGGGCTTGCTGTCGGTTTGATCACAGTACTAGCTTTTATAACAATTGTCTGGATATGACCTGAAAGGAACCGGCTATTTTCTATAGCCGGTTTTTCTTTATGCATCATCAGTGTTTACTAATAAAATCCAGCTTTATCTATATTTGTTACTGCACTTAATTTTAGGTATAATAGAAGGATAGGAATGGGAAAAAGTTTACGAACGAGGTGATTGTATGTCTATAGATATTTTTGGCTTTCGAGCTTTATGGAGTCCATTTTATTTTACTGCCCTTGTGCTTATAACCGTTGGATATTTCATGATGGTGACGAAGTTTAGGGATAGATTCCAGAATAGTTCACCTGTTTCCCTAAAACAGGTAATCTATTTCTTATTGGCGATGGTCCTTCTTTATGTAGTTAAAGGTTCGCCAATCGATTTATTAAGTCATATCATGTTCAGTGCACATATGTTTCAAATGGCCTTGCTTTACTTAGTGATCCCCCCTTTATTTATCATTGCGATACCTAAATGGGTCTGGAGATTTGTATTGGAAGTAAGGGGAGTGAAGTCACTATTTCACTTCTTCACGAAGCCTCTCTTTGCACTTATGCTATTTAATATTCTTTTCTCGTTGTATCATATTCCATTAGTATTTGACTTTATAAAAACTGGCATGCTGGTCCACGCAGGCTATACGGTGATTTTGTTCACGACAGCAGTTTTAATGTGGTTTCCTTTAGTTAATCAGCTTCCAGAACATGAAAGCCTTTCTGGAGTTAAAAAAGTTGCCTATATTTTCGGAAGTGGCATTTTAATGACTCCAGCGTGTGCGTTGATCATTTTTGCCGATTCTCCAATGTATGATACATTTACCAATGCAGAATCTTGGGCAAGCGCTATGGAACTTTGTGTACCTGCCACAGCTTTGTCAGGATTGACGTTAAGTGGTCCGGAAATGTTTAATGGACTGCCTTTGCTAGAAGACCAACAGCTTGGTGGAGTACTTATGAAAGTCATCCAAGAAATTGTTTTAGGCTATGTCTTAGGAGTCATTTTCTTTGAGTGGTTCAAAAAGGAGAATGGCGGAGGAAGTGAAATTGATCCTATTCCATCGGAATTTCAGACCGTAAAATAGTCTTTTCATGAAAGGGTACAAGGCTTGCGTTCCTAGTGGATAAGTTTTTCCTATGCTTTATTGTTGGCCACCTATCCTTATGAAATTATTCACAAAACATGAATCGACAGGAAAGGCTAGACATTTTACTTGGCTTTTCGATAAAAGTGAGCATTGTGTTACGTTTGCTTGCTTTTATTGTATTTTACGATTACCTCTTATAGAATAGTAGTTGATTAATAAATATAGAGAGGACTACATCTTATGTCTTTACCAATTCTTCCAACAATAAGTACTGCATTCATTGTATTAAGTTCAATCACTGTTGCAATAGGCTGGTATCAAATTAAACAGCGCAGAGTGGAGACCCATAAGAAGACCATGATAGTGGCAGCAATTTTTGCGATTATTTTCTTCACTATCTATCTTTCAAGAACGGTTTTTATAGGCAACACGTCTTTTGGGGGACCGAAGGATATTGAAATTTATTACACAATCTTTTTGATTTTCCATATCACTCTTGCCACTGTTGGAGCTGTAATGGGAATCATTATGTTGACGACTGGGTTAAAAGGTAAATATGCCATACATAGAAAAATCGGTCCTACGACTAGCATTATCTGGTTTTTCACAGGCATCACTGGTTTGGCCGTTTATCTTTTGCTTTACGTCATTTATCATGGTGGAGAGACGACTTCGTTGATAAAAGCAATTCTTGGCACGTAAAACTATAAAACAAAGGGGCTGTCCCAAAAGTCAGGAAAATGACTTTTGAGGGCAGCCCTTTTTCTATTGAAAAAAGCATACAAAAAAACCGTCTTTTCTTGTAAAATGAAA